>CANKTH010000014.1 GCA_947486185.1 Deltaproteobacteria bacterium | reverse complement strand
CTCGGCGCAAGCCCCATCCTCCGGGAACATGCGGTTGAAATCCTTCATGGTTTCGGGAGCAGGCAGCGCCACAGGCATTCGCTACCCTACCCGTTGCCATTCCGTGAGGCAACCGGATACCCATAACGCCTATCCAGACTCGCTCGAGGCCGCCACGCCGCGGGCCGAAAAAATCAGGGCGAAATGAACGCGGGATCCTCAATCGCCTCGGCCGTACACCCCTCCGCCTCGCGGAGCGGGTTGCAACGTGACGGCGTACCCCCTGGGATCTTGACGAAATACCCGGAGTCCGCGTGAGGCGTCGGGTAGTCGGTGCTCACGAAGTGGGCGCCAGAGAGCAACGCCGCGTCGGCCGAGCTGTGATCGTTCGCCCGCGTTCGCTCGGGATCCCAGTCCGCGCGGGTCCGGACGAGGTGCCCCAACGCTACGGCCTCAGCGATGAGCGCGGCCTGGCCCACCGGATCGTTCATGGTGTGGACCACGCCGACCGGCAGATCAAGCTCGCTGCCGCCGTCCGGGAACATCGAACGACCGGCGGTCGTCGTCCCGCCTTCCGTATACGCGTCTCGCCATTCACCACTATCGTGCAACACAAACAGATAGCGGCCCCTGAGGGCGCCCAGAGTGGGCCATCCCTGCTGCTCCACGGCTTCCTGCAGGCTGCTGGAGCTGCCTTGAACCCCGTCAGGGGTGATGAGCAGGCCGCCGAGGCCGGCTTCCAGCGTCTCGTCGAGCCGGGTCAGCGTCGCCGCACCCTCGCTCTCTTGGTAGGTGGTCTTCAGCTCGATGAGCACAAAAACAGGATGATGGGCCTGATTTCGCTCTGACCAGCTCCGGAGCGGGACCAGGCAGTCTTGGAGGCTCGCGCAGGTCGACACCTGGTCGAGGAAGGGCACGTGCATCACCAGGAGCTCGTCGTCAGCGGCATAGACGTCGAGCTCAAATTGCCGAACCCCCTCCACACCGAGCTGTACGTCCAGCGGCGACATCGTGTAGTCCCACTCAGGGACTTCGTTACCTTCAGGCTCCACATGGTAGCTGTTGTGGGTTCCGAGCGCTTGGAGATCGGCGAAGGTGAGCGTACCGTCGAGCGGATAGGACCAGCCCAGGTGGTCGTTGATCGGCTCTCCGTCGCAAGCGCCCAAGCAGGCGAGAACGAGGACTCGGCTCCAACACGCAGGCAGAAGCAGGCGATCGCCCGGAATCCGGTCAGACACGTGTACCCCCGGGGTTGCCGATGATGTAGTGGCGGAGCTCAGCGACGGCGGCACACAGCTCCGCGCGCACATCGGGATGGGCGACGGAGATCAGCGCCTCCGCTCGCTCACGCAGCGTCAGACCATGCAGGTTGACCGCGCCATACTCCGTGACCACCCAGTGAACGTGGCCGCGCGTCGTCACAACCCCCGCGCCTGTCTTCAGCGTAGGAACAATCCTGGAACACCCTTGACTACCTGCCATCGACGGGAGCGCGATGATCGGCACGCCACCCCGCGACCGCGCCGCGCCCCGGATGAAGTCCATCTGGCCGCCGATGCCCGAGTAAACCCGCAGCCCGATCGAGTCCGCGCAGACCTGCCCCGAAAGGTCAACCTCGATTGCCGAGTTGATCGCCACGACCGCGTCGTTTTTCGCGAGCATCGCCGTGTCGTTGGTGCGGTCGCACGGGTGAAACTCGACGCCGGGGTTGTCGTCGACAAAATCGTAGAGCGCTCGCGAGCCCATGACGAAGCTGGTAACCGAACGCCCAGGGTGAATGGTCTTTTTACGGTTGGTGATCACCCCTGCCTCGAGCAGGGGGAGCACGCCGTCGGAGAACATCTCAGTGTGGATCCCGAGCTCCAGCTTGTCTCCCAGGCGCGCGAGCACCGCGTCCGGGATCGCGCCGATGCCCATCTGCAAGCAGCCACCGTGGGGCACCAGCCGAGCGACGCGCTCGCCGATCTCCGCCTCCACCGTTCCAATCTCGGCAGGCTGCATCGAGAGGAGCGGCCGATCGGCCAGGGTGAACGCCGCGATCCGCTCGAAAGGAATCGCGGTGGCACCGTGCGTACGTGGCATCTGCCGGTTGATCTCGGCGAACACCAACCGCGCAGACTCCGACGCGGCGCGAGCGGTGTCGACCGACGTGCCCAGCGTACACAGTCCGTGGCGATCCGGCGGCGAGACCTGCAGCAGCGCGACGTCCAGCGGAAGTTGCCCATCCCGGAACAAACCGGGGATATCGGACAGGAACACCGGAATGAAATCGGCGTCGCCATCGGCCACCGCGCCGCGGAGGTTGGCCCCGGTGAACAGCGAGACGCTCCGAAACCGGCTGCGGTGCTCTGGCGCCGCGAAGGGTGCCGGCCCCATCAGGTGAAGGTGATAGAGACGGACGCCCTCCAGGTCTCGGCGTCGTACCATCGCTTCCAGCAGAGGCGTCGGCGTGGCTGCCGCCCCGTGCACAAAAACCCGAGCGGCATGGGGGATCAAGCCCGCCACGGCCTCGGCGCTCTGCGCGCGCTCTTCCCAGCCCTGTTCCCGCACCATCGCTGGCCTCCACCCCCTGTACGTGCCCCGCCACGTCACAGCCCGCCAGTCCGCCGAGCCCCCGGGCGATTCGACGGAGCCGCAGCGTAGCTCACCCCACGACGGCGAATCTTCGGATACAACACCGCCGTGCTCACCTTTGTCGCCCAGGTCGTCGCGCTCGTGGTCGGAACCGCCGCAGGTTGGCGGTGGCCGCGCGCCAACCAACCGCTCCTGCATCGCGACACCGCGATCAACATCGCGAATGGTGCGCTGCTCTATCCCATACGTCTCGCGCTGGTGGCGCTCGGCGTCGACCAGATCCGGGTGGGGCTGATCCCGACCGCCTGGTCGCCGCATCCCGTCTTTACGGCGCTGTTTGCCTTCGTCCTCCTCGACCTCACGCGCTATCTGGTGCACCGCGCCGATCACCGAATCCCGTTTTTATGGAGCTTTCACCGTGTACATCACTCCACCGAGCGGATGGATGCTACTGCGGGGCTGAGGATGCACGTGGTTGATTTCCTTCAGCTCAGCGCGATCCCGGTAGTGCTGTTCGGTGTCCTGTTGGACTCGCGCGACTGGCCGGAGTGGATTCTGCCGGCGATCATGGTGCCCGGCATATTGTTCGACTCCTTTGAACATGCCAATCTACGCTTCCCCCTTGAGCATCCGGTCGGCCGCCTGTGGAACAGGGTCTTGAACAACCCGCACTTCCACAGCTGGCACCACACCCGGGACGGCTCGGCCGTCGACGGAAACTACAGCAACACCCTGATCATCTGGGATCGGCTCTTCGGGACGGACGTCAGTCAGGACCAGCCGCCCACGGCCCTCGGCCTCGGCGGTGACCAGCGGCTGGCGAACGACCTCATCGGCCTGCAGCTACTCCGCGGCGAAGGAGCCCGTTGATGGCCCAGCTCCGGGTGGTGGTGGTCCTGGTGATCACCACGGTGTGCCTCGTCGCGGCGCTGTGGGGCATCGATCTCTCGGTCGCCGGGCAGACGGTGATCGACGCTCGCTGGAGCCAGCTCGTCTGGATCATCCCCGTCTATTATGGCACGCACGTGCTCCGCGTTTGGCGCATGCAGGCGCTGCTCGACCGCCACGTCCGCTTCGGGCAGGTGTTGTCGATCCTCTCGGTAGGGTACCTCGCAATTCACGTTGTCCCCTTTCGAATGGGCGAGTTTGTACGGCCCTACCTCTTGAGTGAGCGGGCCGGCATGCCCTTCGCAAGCGGGCTCGCCGCGATCCTCGTCGAGCGGTTGTTGGACATGATGATGCTCCTCGGCCTCCTGGTGTCGGTAGCTTGGCTCGTAGAGCTTCCGCCCTCGGGGATCGTGGTTCAGGGCATCGACGTCCTGGCGGCCGGGCAGAAGCTGGCGGGCACCCTGGTGCTGATCGGCATCGGCGGGCTGATCGCGGTGTTGGGTTTAGGCGAGCGCCTGCTCAGGCTCACCGACCGGCTCCCCGGGGGCCGCATAGCACGCAGCTTATATGCAGGTTTTTCGGCAGTGCCGCGGCACCCCGCGCGCATCGGCGGCTTGCTCTTGATCTCGGCGGCGATCTGGCTCGTCACGATCCTCGGTGTGTGGTTGTGCCTCAACGCTTTCGAGGGGCTTCCAACCGCATTTTCGGCGGCCTACGTGATCTGGACCGTGGTGCTGGCGGGGACCAGCGCCGTGCCGACCCCCGGATTCTTCGGCGTATTCGAGGCTTCTTGTGTCGCCGCCGTGCTGCTCTACGGCGGAGAGCCCCATCTGGCCCAGACCTTTGCCGTAGTGCTCCATCTGTCGCAGTTCGGGTTTACCGCTTTCAACGGGGTGCTGTTCCTGTTCTGGGAGGGTCTCTCCCTCCGCCAACTCGTCGGCGCGAGCCGCGTCCAAGCGGGAGCCTGATCGGTGAACGACAACCTCGAATTCAGCGACGCCGGCCAGCGCGCCGCCACCGCCACCGCCCACCCCAACATTGCGGTGAGCAAGTACTGGGGCAAACGCGACAGCCCACTCAACCTGCCCGCGGTACCCAGCGTGTCCCTCACGGTCGCTCCATTCCAGACCACCACGACCGTGGTGTGGGGGGTGGAGGCCGACGAGGTCCAGCTCAACGGCGTCGAGGCGGACAAGGGCACGCGGCGAAAGGTCCTCCAGACCCTGAGCCGCATCGACCCGGGCCGTCCGCCCTGCCGTGTCATCTCCAACAACAACTTCCCGACCGCCGCCGGTCTCGCCTCTTCGTCCTCCGGGCTCGCGGCTCTGGTGTTGGCGGGGGCGGCCGCCGCGCGCCGTGAACTCAGCCCCGCACAGGCGTCGGTGCTGGCGCGGCAGGGCTCCGGGAGCGCTTGTCGCTCCATTTTCGGCGGCTGGGCCCTGTGGCGGCTCGGCGAGCGCGAAGACGGAACCGACTGTCACGCGGAGGCGATCGCGCCACCGGAACATTGGGAGGTCCGGATGGTGGTGGCCCTGGTCGCTCGCGGACGTAAAGCCCACCTATCGACGGACGCGATGCTCCACTCGGCTGCGACCTCACCTTACCATCCGGCGTGGGTCGCACAAAGCCCGGCGGAGATCGAGCCGATGTGCGAGGCCATCCGGGCGCGGGACCTCGAGGCGGTGGGGCAGCTGATGGAGCGCTCGACCCTCCGGATGCACGCGGCGATGATGGCTTCAGATCCCCCGCTTTTGTACTGGGCACCCGGTACATTGGCGGCGATGGAGCTGGTGCACGAGCTCCGCAGGCGTGGTGTCGGCGCCTGGTACACCATGGACGCCGGACCCAATGTCAAGATCCTCTGCGCAGGCGAGGACGCCCCTGGTGTCGCTGCCGCGGTGGAGACCCTCATGCCCAGCGTGACCCTGAGTCCGGGACCCGGAGCACGGGTCGTGTCGTGATCGTTCACGCGCCGGGAAAGCTGGTGTTGATCGGAGAGTATGCTGTGCTCGACGGCGCGGGCGCCGTAGTCGCGGCGGTCGACCGTGGCGTAGGTGTCGAGCGCGTCCGCATCGACGGCCCGCTTCAGATCTCGACGCCCGGGGACAGCCGGTTCGTCGCGGCAGCCTTGGAGGGAGCTACGGGAGCGTACAGGTTCTTCGACTGGAATCCGCCTGCAACGTCGGGGAAGGCAGGCTTCGGCGGTTCGGCGGCGGCTACGGTAGCCGCGTTGGCGGCCTCAGGCAGGCCGCTCTCCCTGGCCTACACGCTGCACCATCGTGTGCAAGGCAGCGGCTCCGGGGTCGATGTGTTCGCGTCCATCCACGGGGACGTCCGACGTTTTCCCGACGGCGCCTCCTGTCGCCCCCCGCCGATGAGCGTAGTCTGGTCGGGTGAGAGCGCGCTCACGGGTCCGCGCGTACAACGTTATCTCTCGTGGCGCGGCCGTGACGCCTTCGCTGCCCGTACCGCGGAGCTGGTCAGCAGCTTTGACCAGGATCCCGTCGGCGTGATGCGGGAGAACGCCCGGATGCTCCTCGACATGGCGGTCGCGGCCGGCGTGGACTACGACCGCGCCGCCCTGGCGCGGATTCGTCAGCACGCGGCGGCGGCGGGAGGCGCCGCGAAAGCGAGCGGGGCTGGCGGCGGGGACATTGCGGTCGCGATCTTCGCCGACCACGACCGGAAGACCATGTTTGAACGAGAGATACTACGGGACGGTCTTCAGCTGATACCGGTCGACATCGCTCCCGGCGTGGCCAATGTCAACTTTCTTCAGCAAGGTCCGTCGCCCTGACATGACGCTGGCGGTTCGACGCCCCACCGCGTATCCTCGCCCCGAACCCGAGGAGCGTCTTGATCTGGATGTTGTTGGTCGCCTGTGACGGCGATGGCCCCGGAAAGCCCCCTGAAGGCGCGTTCGAAGCGACCATCACGGCTGGCGAGCCGTCAACGATCGTGGTCGTGTCGTGGACCACCGAAGAGCCCGGAACCTCCAAGGTCGAGTTCGGCACCAGCGGCGCCTACGGTCAGGTCACCCCGCGGGGAGACGAACTCACGACCGAGCACAAGGTGATGGTCGTGGGTATGCCAGCATCCACGAGCTGTTTTCTTCGCCCCTATTCAGAGACGGCGGACGGCGAGCGCCTCATCGGACCGGCGCTCACCTACGAGACCGGCAGCCCGCCACCGGCGATCGCGCTGGTTTATCCTGATCTGGTCCAAGCGGACTCGACCGCGCCGCCTATCCTGTTCACCACCGTGTCCACCTCGTCGGGCGTGGTCATCGTGAACAACCAGGGACAGTTGTTGTGGTGGTACGCCCAACCTTCCACCGCCACCGGGACTCAGGCTTACCTCTCCCCCGACGGGCTCTACGTGGTGTTTGACAGCGCCGACTCCGAGCATATCGACGCCGAGAAATCGGCGATCACCCGCGTGCGGCTCGATGGCGGGGACACCATCGTGACCTACGTGCCCGGGGGGCACCACGACTTCTGGGAGCTGCCTACCGGCGGATATGCTTACGTGATGGCCGATATTCGCGAGACCGACTACGGCAGCGACGGGACGCTGGATCGTGTCGTCGGAGACGCGATCGTGGAGGTCGATCTCGCCGGAACTCTCCTACGCAACGTGTGGAGCACCTGGGACTGGATCCCGCTGCGCGAAGCCGAGTCGTCCCCCTTCTACCCGGGCGCCCTGGACTGGACACACGTCAACGGGATCTACGCCGATGACGAGCACTATTACGTGTCGTCGCACAACCTCAACGCGATCATCGCAGTCCGGCGCGACACGGGTGAGACGGCTTGGCAGCTCGGCGGTGACGACAGCGACTTTGAGTTCGTTGGCGAAGCGGAGCAGTTCGTACACCAACACTCGCCACGCGTCAGCGACGGCGACGTGTACCTGTTCAACAACACAGATGGTACCGGCGTTCCTCCGTCTTCGTACGCCGTGCAGCTGCGGCCTGACATGAGCGCGATGACGGTAGACGAGGTGCGCCGCTACGCTGGGGATGGCGAGTCCTACTCTTATGTCTTGGGAAACCTGGACGTCGGTCCAGCGGGCGACTGGCTCGTGAACTGGGGAACCGTTGGCATGATCGAAGATGTCGCCCCCGACGGCACGGTCGCCACGCGCTTCACCACCTCCATCGGTTTCCCCGTTGGGAACGCCCACTATGCGCCCGACATGGGCGGGCCGGTGCCCTAAGAGCTTTCTGCGACGGACGAACGCTCCCCGTTGGAGAGCCGGGCGTCATCCCCCGGGGCGTTTGGAGCCGTCACTGTTCAGTGGTGGCCAGAGTCATACCCCTCTCCAGGAGCTCTCGCACAAAGGTCTCTGCGTAGGCAGAAAATCCAGGAACAGGCGAACAGGCGTCGGTGAGCAGGCAGAGACGTCCCGCCGGTACACCCGCCGCGACAAGATCGCGTACTGTGTTGGCGACACAGTGTGAGCTCGCCTCTCCAGCGACATAGACCCGATCGACGCTCATCAGCGCCGCCACGAGTGCCGGATTGCCGAGCGTAGCCACGTCTGCCGGATCAGGAACCTCCGCCTGAACCGCGGAAAAGTGCTCAGTCCAGGGATTCTGGCCCTTCAGGTGGAAGTGCACCCGCGTAGGGCGGGCCTCATACCTGGCCAGCGCGGCGGCGAGGCTGCCGTAGACGTTGTGTCCCGGCGACCCCACGAGGCAGTGCTCCGGCCAGATCACGTGTGGGTACCGGCCGTTTGCCTCCAGCTCCTCGAGGTAGCGCTGCGTGCGCGCCTGGGCCCCTGGGACCGCGCAACGCCATCGCCCGGTCTGGATATCGGCCGCGGTCACGACCGTGAAGGGCGCCGGATGGGCGCCCGCCGAGTCGACAAACCAGATCGGGTGGGAGACGTCGAGGCGCTGATGACTGTCCAGCGACACGTGGATCGCCGCGAGGCAGGCTGACTTTCGGTCCACGAAGGCGGCCAGACGCTCCATGTCCGCGTCCGCGCCGGGCACCGAGAGCGCACCGTCGGGCCGGCAGAAGTCGTTCTGGGGGTCAATAATCAGCAAGGCGTCAGACATCATCTGCTCCGGATCAGTTGGAGAGCTGGCCACGTCCCTATGTCACGGCGCCGGGGGGCTGATGAGCGTGGCCTCATGTTGCCGGGCCCAGCTCTCGGCAAAGGCCTCGAGCTCCGGACGGCCTTGGGCCTCCCACGCGGAAAAAACCGTGGCGAGACTGGGGCCCCCACTGAGGCCGTCGTCGGTGTGGACCACAAGCACGGTGCGGCCCGCCGCCCAGACCACACAGCCGTCACCATCACGAAAATCAGCGTTACTCTTGGTGATCATGTAGCCATGGTCAGGGCAGAACCGGTAGGGCCCCGCAAGGTCCCAGTCCGACAGGCCCACGTCACGCGGTGTTCGCCACGTGACCGGGACGTCCAGGACCAGGGAGGCCCCCTCGACCCGGACGGACGCCTTCCCAAAGTTTGCGGCGGGAAACCTCGACGTAATCGCGTCCCCTTCGACGTACTTCTCGATCAACTGTTTCAGGTCGGTGCCCGCGCCCGACTCCTCCGTGCTGCGAAGGTCCGTGAGGCGTAGGCTCGCGCTGTGGTTCGCCAGATCGATGCGCCACTCAGTGCCGCCGATCTCAAGGCACCCACCCAACCACACCAGCGCGGCGCTCAACGAAATAAATCGGCTTACCATTCGATATATCCCTTTTCCCGGAGGGTAGCATAGGGCGCCGCAACCGCGTCGTCGAGCTTGAGCTCGCCGCCCAGGTAGCTCTGGGCAGACGGCGCGAGCAGACCGAGCAAGGCCACTGCACTGCTCGCGACGCCAGCGAGCTCCGTGGCGTCCATCAGGGCTCGCTCGCCGCTGCCCACCACGAGCCGGTCCCGCCGAACGCTCACGCTGAAGCTACGAAGATCCTGGTTCCAGCCGCTCGCCCCCAAAGCGAGCCGGCCGACCCGACGTCGCGAGCCCGAGAGCGGCGCGGCAGCGCGCAGCACCCCGGTGTGACCCTTCACCCACACCGCGACCTGACGACCGTCGGCATGTTCGTAAAGCCAGACGGTGCCCGACTGCTCTTCGGCGCCCATGGACCCAGAGGTCGGCACAAACCCCCACGCGGCCAGGGCATCGCCCACCGCACGCGCGCTCCGGTCGACGACGTAGCTCGGGTAGTACGCCAGGCGTTCACGCAGCGTTCCGTCAAGCTCACGCGGAGTCTTCGCCCACTCTTGTGAGCTCAGAAGCGCCAGATAGTTGGCGGCACGAACCGATTCATGGTCCATCTCTCCGGTGGACATCTTCTGGCACCCCTCGTCGAACACGCGCTCGCGGTCCACGCCTGGCGGCGGCAAACCCGACACCTTCGCGGCCGGAGTGGTCGTGACGAGCGTGTCTAAGAATCGGCGATAAAGGGCCGGCCAATGGGCGGGAATGCGGCCGGTGGCAGCGAGGGCGTCCAGCACGGGCGCCTCGACCGCGCGCGCAAGGCGCTCCTCCTCCGCGAGGTGATGCTCGTCAAACCGCCCCCAGCTCGCTCGGATGGCGTGCGCATACTCGCGGGCAAACGCGGCGATCCACCACGCTTGCCAGAGTTCGAGGAGGTCGGCGTCGGACCACCCCGAGAGCGTCATCCCCCAGGTGTTACGGTTGAACCGCTCGAACTCGGCCCTCACGTGCCCCGGATCGCTGGTGAGGAAACGGGTGGCGTGGATCGTGCCGCCCGCGTAGCTTGGGTTGGGCGAGCCACTGTCAAATCGAACGCTCACCGGCTTGTCGTCACGAACCCACCCGGCGAGGAGGGACCCGACCAGCTCCACCGCCTCGGACTCGGTCTGAAGAAACAGGCCGCGCGGATGCACCATCGGCAGCTCGGCGAAAAGCCGGAGCGGAGCCTCGGCGCTCGCGGGGACGCTCGGCACTGCCAGCACCAACGGAAACAGGCAGAACCACATCACGCCTCCTCGTCCCGGGAGGCTATCCGGTCCGGCACCACATGCGACCTCGCTGGGCTGCCAATTCACCCCTCGGCGTTATAAGCTGGCGTCCGACACCAGGAGTAGACCAGTGGCGAGTATCAAAACCGGGCCACCCATAGCCTGGGCACTGGCCGTAACGGTGTTGAGCACGATCGGGATCGGGGTGAGCCTCTACCTGACCGACCTCCACCTGGACCTCTTTTACGGTGAGGGCGTCACCTCATCGCTCTGCGACCTTGGCGGGGACTTCAACTGTTCCGCGGTCAACGCATCACCTGAGTCCGAGATCTTCGGCATCCCGCAGAGTGTGCTCGCGATCCCGGTCTACGGCTTGAGCGCCGCGCTCGGATGGTGGTCCACCCGGCGCCGACGCGGAGCGGCAGTGCTGGCGGCGCTCAGCGCGCTGTCCGTCGTGTATTCAGCCTGGCTCGCTTGGGTGAGCGCCACCGTGATCGGTGCATGGTGCGCATTTTGTGTCGTGCTCTATGGGGTCAACCTGAGCCTGCTCGTGCTGGGCGTGTGGGCGGGAAGGCTCTCAGAGGTGAAGGCGGCGACGCTCGTGCGCCCCGCGCTCACCAGCGTTGTGGCCGGCGGGGTGCTGCTCGGCGCGTCGCTGACCCTCTATGACCTGGCGAAACGGAAGGCAGCTGCCCAGGCGGTCTCGGCGGTCTCGGCCGCCGCCGCCCAGACGACGGCAGCTACCTCCGGGGGCTCCGCCGCTGCGAACACCGATTCAGCAACGACGAACAAGAAAGTCAAGTTGGGGGTAGGAAAGGAGGTGAAGCCTCCCGTTGGCGCCCCCTCCCGAGGCCCCGCCAACGCCAGGGTCACAATCGTCGAGTTCTCCGACTTCCAATGTCCCTTCTGCAAACGCCTGTCCAGCAGCCTGGAGCAGCTGGTCTCCGAGTATCCCAACGATGTCCGCCTGGTTTTTGTGCATTTCCCCCTCAATCTCGACTGCAACGCCCGCGAGCTCCAGCGGACCATGCACCCGGAGGCGTGCGCGGCGGCGGTAGCCGCGGATTGTGCGGACAAACAGGGCCGTTTCTGGGAGATGCACGACGCGCTCTTCGCGAATCAGGGGAGCCTCGCCCGTAAGACGTACCTGAAAGCCGCGAAGGACCTGGCCCTGGATCTCGGCACCTTCGAAGCCTGCCTGGCAGATCCGGCCGCGAACGCCGCGGTCAAGGCGGCCACCGCCGCGGGCGTCCCGCTCGGCGTGTCGGGCACGCCAAGCTTTTTTGTGAACGGTCGTGTGATGAGCGGAGCCCAGCCTATCGAGGTGCTGCGCGCCGTGGTGGACGCGGAGCTGGCCGGAAACAAGGCGGCCCTTGACCTCGAGGTCGCGATCGGCACCGAGACCCTCGGAGACGTCTCCGCCCCCGCGTCGGTGGCGATCTCGGCGCTGCCGGGGCGGCAGATCGACAGCTTCGAGGCTTCACTCGACGGCAAGGTCGCCCGCAGCGTAGCGGGGGCTGATCCGGCGCGCGGCGTCTCATGGTTTGAAGCGGATGCCGCATGCAATGCCGCTGACAAACGACTCTGCACCGAGAAAGAGTGGCTCGCGGCCTGCACGGGCGCGCTCCCCGAAGATGCGGATGGGAACGGGGTTTATTCCGACGACAGCTTCCCCGGCCCCAAGTATGGATACGGGGAACACCGCCGCTCAGGCGCGTGCGCCGATACGCGAAACCCTGCCTCGCCCGGAGATCTTCGGACCGGAATCCATCCCAAGTGTAATACTGCGGATGGCGCCTTCGACATGCTCGGAGGGGTGAAGGAGTGGGTTGGGCTCACCCCGGCAAACGCGGCGTTGAAGGGCGGCTCCTACTCCTCTGGAGAGTCAGCTCGATGTGGTTACTTCCGCGACGACATCGCGGCCGACGTCGGCGACGCCTCGAATGGATTTCGCTGCTGCACCGGGGAGCCCGAGCCGCCGCCCCCGCCGCTGGTGGCGGGTCGGGACGTTGGGGAGAAGCTCAGCAGCTTCAAGGTCCCGCTGGTGGACGGCGAGGAGTTGGACAGCCGAAAGCTCGCAGGAAAGCCAACGATCCTGACCTTCTGGGCCAGCTGGTGCGGTCCGTGCCAGAAGGAGATGCCCGCGCTCGCCGATCTGTACAGCCGTTACAAGAGTCGTGGCCTGATGGTGCTCGGCGTCAGCGTCGATTCGGACGAGGCGAAACGAACGACCTGGTTGGGCGCGCACCCCATGCCCTTCTTGATTGGGAAGGACCCTCAAAGCACCTTGATGAACGGCTTCCCCAACCGCGCGCTCCCGACGACCTTCTGGATCCGGCGAGACGGCGTCATCCGGCTCCGGACGACCGGGCTGCCGCCGGGTGGCGACAAGCGACTCGAAGAGCTTGTTGTTGAGCTGGTCGGCGGTGAGGTGGCACCGAAAAATTGAGCGGCCCGTTTTTTCGGTCGCGCCGATGACGCGGATTGACGCCGGGTTAGCGGGGCTATGGAGGACCGCCCATGTTCCGATCTGCCACCCTGTTCAGCTTGCTCCTTCTCTCCTGCACCTATTCCGGCTCGAAGAGCACAATCGAGCAGTGCGGCACCATCTGTGTCGCCGTGGATTCCTGTCAGGCCAATCCGCCGGAAGTGCAGTTGGAGGGCCTCGCCGGCACCTCCGGGAGCGCGGGCGTAGACTGCGCCGCGAACTGTGTCCAGGAAGATATGCGGGCGTTCTACGGGTACTCTGACTGCCAGATCACCTGCCTCGTCGAGGCCGCCTGTGAAGAGATGGACAGCTGCTGGGACGTGTCGAGTGAGCGGTACGCGAGCTACTGCCTCGGTGGTCGGACCACGACGCCGGTCGCCCCGGAGGCGACCGATCCGCAGCCCAGCAACGGCACCACCACGGGCTCGGCCGCCGCAGACGAGGTGGTCGACAACCCCGCGGTGGAGGCTGCGGTCGAAGGCGCTGCGGATGATGACTTCACGGTGAACTACGGCGACACCCCGCCGGCGATCCTCGGCCACTTCAGCGCCGTCGGCACCATCGACGCCGCGTCCAACGCGCGGCCGATAGGTTCACCGATCAACACCACCTTGTGCTTCTCCAACCCGGTGGAGAGCCCCGAAGGCACGATCACGGACTACTGCGAAGACGGCGTGCCGGGCTCCGCCACTGCACCGATCACCGGCTCGGGCGACGCGTTTACGATGTACCTGGAGTACACCGACTCGGTCACCATCCTCTTCTCGGGCACTGTCGGCGCCGACGGTAACCCCAAGAACGTGGAGGCCCTGGTGGTCTACCTGACCGGTATCGACGTCTGGGAGCTCTCCCACACCGACTGGGAGTGGGTCGGTGAGTGTAGCTCCTGTAACTGAGCCGACGCGCGGCCCGTTATCACGAGGTCGGCCAGCGCGGCCGGCCTCACCTTCCGGCGCTCCCGGCTCGCCTACGGCAGCCGGGCTCAGTTCTTCCGGAACGCCATACAGTGCGAGAAGCGGATTCGCCAAGAACGGTCGTAATCGCGGCTCACCCAGGGGACACGATCCCGTTGATCGACCAGCACGAGCCCAAGGGCGGTCATCGCCTCCAGGAGCTCTTCGTCCGGCCCCGGCGAGCCCTCTCCCGCAGCCCCCAAGGAGCCGTAGCCCGTCGCCACCGTCAGCACGCCGCCATGTTGCACGAGGGCGGTCGCCTCGACCATCGCCTCCGGGGCCGATTCCCCGTACGTGTCCAATACATCACCCATGTCTACCCAGCTGAAGCTCTCAGGCGCGAAGGGCGGCAACGTCGCATCGCCCACGCAAAAGGCGAGATCCGTGAGGATAGGCTTGAACGGCACCTTTACACGACGGGTGCCTTGCCGGTGGGTCGGGATCAAAGCTACGTTCATCTGGCCCGTGAGGAGGCGCTTGGCCGTGACCACTGCATCCGCCCGGATGTCCATCGCCCAGGTCATGCGCCCGGAGGCGACCATCCGCCGCGCCAGCACGCCAACCCCACAACCAAGGTCTAACGCCGGCCCTGGCGGCGCGTGACGACTACCGAACGACACGACCACCGCCTCCGGGGTCTCCTCGCCGAGCTGCGTGAACCACTGGCCGAGGCCCGAGGGCGCCCCCAGCATCGATGGCGGCAGATGCGGGGTGACCGCATCGGGGACCGACAATCGCGTGAGGTCGGGGAAGGTCTGCCCGGGGTCCTGGAGCCGATCGACCAGCGAGCGAGGATCAGGGAGGAGGATCGGAACGCCATCCACCGTCGGATAGGTGAAATGGGCACGCTCCGAGTACAAACCAGACAGTGGGCCGCGGGTCCGCGGGCAGATGAACATAGTCCAGACTCCCCGGGCGGCTTAACTGCTGGCGCGACCCGGCGCCCCCCGGCTCGGCCGGGTCGCACCCACCGGGGCAAGCCGTGTCACTGGCGACGCCAGACCGGCACCCACAATAGGCCGGACTGAAGCACCTTCAAGTCGCCCCGATCCAACTTGATCGGTTTGTAAATCGTCGCATTGAGGGCCTTCTCTTCGCGCTCGCGGAGCCGGGTCGCCTCGGCATCGACCTCCTGCTCCACCTCATAGAGCTCTCGGTTGATCGCCTGGATTTCTGCGTCCACCTCCTCCACCCGTGCCGAGGCCGCGTTGACACTGCGGCGGTGCGACGCCAGGCTCGTGACACTGCGGCTCCGGCCCGAGAAGAATGACAGCAACATTTCACCCGCGTTGAACATCTCCTGGGTCTGGCGCCCGGCGTGGTCCGACGCGAGTCGTTTCCGCTCGGAATCCAGCTTCCGGATCTTCGCGTCCGCGTTCTCGACCTTCCGCTTCACTTGGGTATGAAAGGCGGCGAGCGCGTCGTCGATACGCTCCTCCACCGCGGACTCGCAGCGCGCCAGGAACTGGCCCTCGTCCTCCCCCGCATTTCCGTGGAGTTTCAGCACCGGATTGGTGTAGTACCCCGCCGATTCTTCCCGAAGGATGGTGTCCACCACACGCGACACCGCGCGCTCCACCTCCTTCTGCTCGTCGAGCCAGGCGGGCAGGGGGTCGAGACGGCTCCCCGGGGGCGGCTCGTCCAGGAGGTCTGACGGCTGAAGCGGCAAAAGCACCGGCTCTGCAGGCAGCTCTTCGCCAAGCGGGAAGTAGAGTCGATGCTCGATCCGCTCATCGCGATAGCCAACTCGGGCCTCGTCAAACGTCAGCGCCACCGCCACCAGGAGGCCCGGCATCAACCGCCCGGGGGTGAGCTCCAACCATGGCTCGAAATAGCCGCCGTAGCGGGCCGAATATGCGACTCGGGGGTCCAGCGCCCACTGTGCGCGCGGCCCCGCAGGAAAATGCGCCGGCGTCGCAGGGGGGGGCGCCGGCCGGGGCACCACAGCTGGACGAACGGGAGCCGTTACCACGGAAGATCCACGATCATGGCTCGCGGCTACGCCTCGGTCGCCCGCATTGCTCTCTGACAGCGCTCGGAGCTCGGCACGGGTCAGCGGCCCGCCCAGCCAGGCGCGCGTCCACCGGGTCTCCAACACTGTCGGTGCGCTCCCCACGCGGTGCACCAGGAATTTGCGTGGCCCTACCTGGTCCAACCAACGGTCCGCCTCCCCGGGGTCCATACCCGCCCCCGAGAGGCCCTCCATCAGCCGGGCCTTGTCGTTCTTGGTCTGGAGCCGGCCGATCAGCCAGGTGCCCGCGTTGGACAACGCCTTGTAATCCAGGTCCACCGGGTTCTGGGTCGCGAGCACCGTTCCGACGCCAACCGCCCGCGCCTGTTTGAACAGGGTGAGGAGCGGGCGTTTGGTGGGCGGATTGTGAGGGTGAGGCGGGAGATACCCCCATACTTCGTCGAAGAACACCATCGCGCGGAGGCTGGTCGTGCCTGAGAGCCCGCGGCTCCAGAGCGCGAGGCGCTCCAGCAGAAGCCCCACAAAAAAATGGCGTTCGGGCTCGGAGAGGTGCGAGACCGAGAAGATGTTGATCGGGCTCCTTCCGGGCGCGGCGCCCAAGAAGGACTCGATCTCGAGCGGCGCGCCGCGGTTCCACGCCGCAAACGCGGGGCTCACCATCACGGTGTTGAGCCGCCGGGCGAGATCGAGGCGATCATCGGGTTTGAAGAACTTATCCGTGGGAAAGACGCCTACCCGGGTGAAGGGAGGATCAACCAGGGCGATGATCAGCGCCTCCAGGTCGGGATCCTCTCCCTTCAACCATGCCTCCTCCAGGATCCGCGAGAGCACGACGTGGCTCGGGCTCCGCACCGGGTCTGCCTGTTCCCCGGCCAGCGACAACAGCGCCGAAACGGTGCCGATGACCCGGTCGCGGCGCAGCTCCTCATCCTCGAGCGACGCCGGACGCCGGAGAGAAGCGAGGACGTTGACCGACAGGCCCGCGTCGCTTCCCGGGGTGTAGATCCGCACCTCGACGGAGTCGGCCCAGTTCTTCACGTCCGCCGCCGAGATGCCCCACTGCGCTTGGCCCGCACGCCAAGCGTCAGCGTCGCGAGCCGGCT
Source organism: Deltaproteobacteria bacterium (assembly GCA_947486185.1). Classification (GTDB taxonomy): domain Bacteria; phylum Myxococcota_A; class UBA796; order UBA796; family SXON01; genus CANKTH01. Next base: position 47,839 of record CANKTH010000014.1, on the reverse strand, counting down.
CGGTACGTGCGAGGTTGGCAAGGTCACCTTTCGGATCGATCGCGAAGATCGGCACTCCGGCCGCGGCGACCTCTTCGAGCAGGTCGACACAGAGCCCGGTCTTGCCGCTGCCTGTCATTCCAACACAGACCGCGTGGGTCACCAAACTGTCGATCGGCAGCCGATAGGCTCCGCTCTCATTTCTACCCAACCAGGCGCCTCGCCCGCTCGTCGACTGTCCCAACCCTCACCTCGCGCGACTCAGGTACTTCACTTCCGGCACAAAACCCAGCGCTTCTGCGCTACGCCCAAAAGCTCTCACGGCCTCCGGATCGAGGTGCCGCCCGAGCGCGTACGGCTCGGTGCGGCCCTCGAGCACCGCGACCAGCGGCTCCAACAGGCAGGCATAGACGCTCGAATGCCCATAACCCGCAAGCACGTGGAACACATGGCCCCAGAGGTCCCGGCCCCACCCCGGCGGCAACGCGACGGACTCCCCTTTCACCACGACCATGTCCGGCCGCGCGGCTCCCGAGAGGGTACGCGGAAGCGCCACATCGACGAGGGCCGCCCCCGGACCGAGCCGCGCTGGGTCCACCTGCCCGCCCGTCGCCTGCGCGCCGACCACCGTTCGGTATACCGACAGGTCTTCGGGATCCAACACGGCCTCGAATCCCTCGTCCAGCAGTAGCCGATGAAGCGCCTTTCCTACCGCCGCACGCCCCCCGAGCACGGCGATGGGGCCGGGTCGCGCCACCTGCGAGGTGATCCGGAGCGCGGCCCAGGCCGTCGCCGCATTTCCCGTGGTGACCGGCAGGCCGCAGCGCTCCGAAAGCGCCACTCCCCTGCCGCCCACGACGGCGAGCATGCCGCCGAGGCCGACAAAGTCGGCTCCGACCCGCTCGGTCAGAACGTCGGCCATCGCGGCAACCGCCGCGTGCTGGTCGGCCAGGAGCTGGTCCGGCAGCATCGGCACCCCGACTACGACACCCTCAACGCCGCGAAAGGACAGGCGGCAGAGGGCTGCGGTGTCCGCCGGATCTCGCCCATCACGCAGGCCGAGGATCAGCCCGGGCCGCAGCGTGCGCACGCCTTCCAACCAGCGCACGAGGCGGAGGTACGGGTGTACGAAAAACACAAAACGACGGGGCTTTTCGAGGAACGCCGGGGGCGGGAGCGGATCGGGCACCACGGGCCTCAGCCCACGAAGGTGCCGTTCTTCTTGGCTTCCTGGAGTCCCACGACGATGTTGTAGAAGGTGCCCACGCGGAACAGCGTCGGCACCATCACCGACTTGAGTCCAGGTACAAACTCTTCTTTGGGGACTTCAGGCATGATCTCCGAGAGGCGCTGCAGGCCGATCTCGGTCAGCACGCCGCCGACCTCGTGGACCTCGCCAGCCGCTTCGGCCGCGGCTTTGCTGGCGGCTTCCACCCCGCCGCGCGGGATACGAATGTCAAACTCGCGCTCAAGGCGGAAGGCGATGTCGAGAAAGTCGAGGCTCTCCGCCCCAAGATCCCCGATGACCTTGGAGTCGTAGTTGACCTCCTCGGCGTCCAGGCCGAGCGCGTCCGCAAAACACTTACAGACGCGTTCGAGTACGGCCCCATCGATGTTGGCAGGAACAGGCAAACGACCTCCGGCAGGAACGCTGTCGTTATAGCCTGCGATGACCGCTCGATGAAGCGCGCTCACGTACTCCTGACGCGAAGCAGACTGCACCCGTGGTGGAACCCGCAGCGTCTTCGCTAAAGTCGGGCGCCAAGCTCCGCTCCCTGCGCGATCGCGCGGCGAGCATCCAGCTCAGCCGCCCGCTCCGCCCCGCCGATACGGAAGAGCTGGTCGCCGAAAGCGCCAAGGCCCCCCACCAGCTCCGTCCGGCTGTCCTGGCCGGCACAGATGACGATGTGATCGACCGGAAACAACTGTTGTACGCCCTTCACCCGCGTGTGTAGCCCCTCGTCGTCGATCTTCTCATAGACCACGTCCGAGACCAGCTCCACGTCGCGGTGGCGCAGCGCGGCCCGGTGGATCCAGCCCGTGGTCTTGCCCAGCCGTTGGCTGTTCCGCGCCGAAGAACGTTGGAGCATCCAGAGCTTTCGCGCAGGTTTCGGAGCCGTGGCGGTGGCCAACCCACCCCGCGTGGTGCTCCCCTTACCCCAGCCCGCGTGATCCACTCCCCACTCCGAAAAAAAGTCTTCCAACGCAACTTCGGGAGCAGGCATCCCCGGAGGCGCGGCGCCATGCGGCTCGGTGAGCAGCTCGGCGACGTCGTAGGCGATACCGCCCGCGCCGATGAGCACGACCCGTTCCCCGAGCTCAACCGGCCGAGCCAGCACATCGACGTAGCTCAAGACCTTGGGGTGGGTGATCCCAGGGATCCGCGGCATCCGGGGACTCACGCCAGTAGCCAGGACCACCGCGTCGAACTGGCCGACGAGCAGCTCCGGCGTCGCCCGGGTCTCCAGCCGGAGCACCACCCCCGCGGCGTGCAGTCGGTTCTCGAAGTAACGGAGCGTCTCCGCGAACTCTCCCTTGCCTGGGATCCGTTTGGCGAGGTTGAACTGCCCGCCGATCCGGTCGGAGGCCTCAAACAGCGTGACACGATGGCCGCGCTCTGCGGCCCAACAGGCGGCGGAGAGCCCCGCCGGCCCGGCTCCCACCACCGCGATCCTCCTGGGGCTGACCGCCTTGACCCGCAACAGTTTGGTCTCACGGCCCGCCTCGGGATTGACCAGGCAGCTCGCGTGCTGGTTCTGGAACACGAGGTCGAGACAGGCCTGATTACAGGCGATGCACGTGTTGATCTCCGTGGCCCTCCCCTCGGCGGCCTTACGTACGAAGTCCGGGTCGGCCAGCAGGGGCCGGGCCAGGCTGACCAGGTCGGCGTCGCCTCGGGCGAGCACGGCCTCCCCCACCTCGGGAGTATTGATCCGATTGCTGGTACAAAGTGGGATATTCACCACACCGCTCGCCCGCAGCCGAGCGGTGACCCAGGTGAACGCCGCCCGCGGCACGACAGTCGCGATCGTCGGGATCCGCGCCTCATGCCAACCGATGCCGGTGTTGAGGATGGACGCGCCCGCGCCCTGAATCTCCTGGGCGAGATCGAGCACCTCCTCCCACGTGCTGCCATCGGGCACGAGGTCGAGCATCGAGAGTCGATAGACCAGGATGAACCTTTCGCCTACCTCCTTCCGGATGCCTCGCACGATCTCGACCGCGAAGCGCTTCCGCTTCTCCCACGTCCCGCCCCAGCTGTCGGTACGCTTGTTGGTATGGGCCGCGAGGAACTGGTTGATGAGGTAACCTTCGCTGCCCATCACCTCGACCCCATCGTAGCCCGCCGTCTGGGCCAACCCCGCGCAGCGGACAAAGTCATCGACCGTGGCGCGGACGGCGCTCTCACTGAGCGCCCAAGGCGAAAACGGGCTGATCGGCGAGCGGATTCGCGACGGCGCGACCGCGATGGGGGAGTAGGCGTATCGCCCCGCGTGCAGGATCTGCATACAGATGTGTCCGCCCTCGGCGTGAACCGCGTCGGTCACCTCTCGATGGCGCGAAACCTGACTTTTGCGAGAGAGCGTCGCAGCGAAGGGCTTCACCTGTCCGGACCAGTTGGGCGCGATTCCCCCCGTCACAATCAAGCCGACCCCGCCCCGCGCCCTCGCCGCATAGAAGCCCGCGAGCTCCGAAAACCCGCCGCGCGCCTCCTCGAGCCCGAGGTGCATGGACCCCATCAACACACGGTTACGCAGTGTCACGCCTGAGACGGTGAGCGGGCTCAAGAGCTTGGGGTAGGACATAGCCGCGTCTAATCCGGCGAGCGGCTCGTGGCCGGGCCCGCTCAGAGCGGCAGTGGCACGAGGGCGATCCCGGCGCTGGCAGGGCTGTTGCCCACAAGCCCGAGCATCCACCCCGTCGCCAGACCGTTGCCAGTCGTGCGCACGAGGACCGAGCTCTGGAGACCGATCGACCATTCTCCCCAAGCAAAGCCGAGGAACCCGCCGTCCGTGCCCACACCGATGCTGGGACCGGCACCCCAGCCGGTGTACTCGAAGGAGCCGCCCAGCTTGAGCCCCACCGACAGCGGGCCGCCGGTTTCCAGGGGGGCGGAGATCACAATCGCCGCATCCGGGCCGGCGTTGAGGAAACGTTGGCCTCGAACCGGGTATTGCCAGGCCCGATACCGCACCTGCCCGTAACCGCCGAGCCGCCATAGCGGGGCGTCGTTGAGCACCGGGAGGCTCAACACCCCGCCGACGACCGGGTCCCACTTTCGTTCACGGAGGTCCGGGAACACCCCGAGCGGGGCAATGCCTGCTTCAAGGTTGAGCTCCGCCGGAGGACCGGAGACGTTTCCGGGGACCGGCGTGGTGGGGCCGATGACCGCGCCCAGCCGCATCGGCGGGGCGATCACGGGGATCGGGACGCAAGACGCCAGGAGAAACCACAACATCCGCGGGTGTTATCCGGTCTCGGCCGCGAGCGCTCTCGCCCTTCTTTCACCGGTCGGCGCCGGCGAGCCCAGGCAAGGCGAGGTCGAGCTCGAGCCCATAATGATCGGAGGGAGGTAGGCCGCTGACCGTCCCGAGAACGTCGAGCACACGGCGCGCCCCCACGCCGCGCCCCGCTCCGCCGACAAAGGCCAGATCCGGCCGCATTCCGGGCAGACTCGCGTTGAGCGGGTAGCCCTGCCAGGTCGGGTTGGCGGGATCCAGGGTCCAGATGTGGGGTTGGAGCGACTCCGCCTCGCTGTGCAGCTCGGCCAGCAGCAGTCCGTACAGCGTTGTGTCCCACGTCAACCAGCGCTGGAGGTCCGCGGGGTCGATCGCGGGTTGCAGCGCGAGGCGAAAATCGTGGGCGGGGGCGAGGTTGAAGTCCCCCGCCAGCACCAACGTGCACGGCGACGGGGCGCTGAGGCAAGCGAGCGGCGCGCCGCCCTCCCGGAGCCAGGCGACCAGCGCGGCGACCTGAACGCTCCGGCGCCAAGACAGCTGCCGGGAATGTATCGGGGTCAGGTGCAGGTTGGTGACGATGAGCTCCGCCCCCGACGCGGTGCGCAGCTGGAGCCACATGACGCCCCGCCGGTAGCCGGCGAACCTGAAGAGGTCCCCCGGTAGGGGCTCAAACCCCTCACCTTCTACCGCTCCAGCGTCGTTCCGCACCAGCATCACCAGGCCGGAGCGGAAGCCCGCTTCCGGCCCAGCGCTCCGCGAGACGTAGCCAGAGGCCTCGCCAATCGAAGCTACAAGCTCACGATCTTCGCGACGATAACACTCCTGGAACAGCACCACCGTAGGCCGTTGCGCCTGGAGGTAGGCCCCCAACTGCGCGGGGAGCTCGGCCCGGCGCGACGCGGCCCCCGGCACCGTGTACCGCCGGGCGACGCGCAAAAAACCGAGGTTGAGCGTCGTGATACGCACATGCTCCGCCACGCCAGGCCGTTCGGGGGCGATCGTGTCCCGGGAGACGCCGACGCCCGGTGGGAGCCGGCGCGCCAGACGCGCGCAGCGGCGCTCGAGGACGGGATCCGCGGCGTAGCCGGTACACAGATCGGCCGACGCCAGCGCCATCACCAGGGAGGCGACGATCATTCCGGTGGCCTCAACGCTTCAGTCGGTAGCCAGGAACCCGTACGTGAATCCAAAACACATCTCGTCCCCGCTCCCTTCGCCAAGACGGACAGCCTCCGGCGGGTCGTTGAACTGCGCCGGATTGTCGGCGCTGTTGTCCCAGTAGCAGGTGATCTTCAGCTTGTCGCCCGGCTCGACGCGCGCGGGCTCCAGGAACACCGCCTGCGCCTGATTGTGGAAGTCCCAACCGTCCATTCGCACGAGGCACTCCTCGCTGTCATCGACCCGCGTCAGGCCCATGTCGAAACCAGAGCCGAGCTGGTGCATGTGCGGGAACACACCGACGATGCCGATCGCGGGATAGCTGGAGGGCCACGTCGTGGTGTCGGAGCGCGAATAGTCCGCGTCATCGGCAGGAATTCGGAAGTTGTACACGCCGAGCGGATAGGAGAACACCTCGGTTTCTGCGGAATCGGCGGTGTTGAAACCGAAGCCGCTCTCGTCTTCTTCGCCCTCGACCGAGTCATTGGTGGCGTAGTAGTGCATCGCTACGACGAGTCGCGAGCCACCGCTGAGGCGAAGCGCCATGCCGTCGCCGAAACTCACATTGAGCCCGCCCGGGGCCCAGCCGGCCAGGAATTCCCAACCTGACTCGCCAAAACCATCACACTCGAACCCGACGCCCTCTTCGGGCAGGTCGCTGTCAGAGCTGGCGTCATAAACGACGATGTGGTGCACGATCTTGGGGTTGTCGACCAGTGGCACGAACTCCGTGGCCCATACGTCCTGGTTGACGTCGAAGGAATAACAGAGGTAGGCGTTGCCCGTGCTGTCGTACGCCGGTTTCACCTTTTGCGGAGGACGAAGTTCCAGATCCGCGCTGGTCGGAAGTGGGGACACGAACTGCACGCCCACGGCGTCCGCCTCGATAGGCGCGCCGGCATCGACCCACGCCGCGATCACCGCGCGCTCCGCATCATCCAGGTAGTGCTCGTCAGACCCTTGATAGTCACGACAGTCGGGGTCAGGAGCGGGAGGGGGCATGCTGCCACGGTCGATCGCCGCGAGCATCTGCGTCGCCATCACCTGGGCGTTGGCCGGGTCGGAGAACCAGTCCGGGGCCTGCTGGTCTGGAGCGTGGCAGCGGGCACAGTGCTCCTGAACGATCGGCGCCACTTCGTCGTTCCAGCTCGGGCCGGACGGGGTGGTAGCGCCGGTGTTGCCGGGTTGTTTCGGGGCGGGGTCGGCGGCGCAGGCCAGCAGGAGGAGCAGCATAGGCGCCACTGTAGACCAGCCCGTGCCCGCACGCCAGACTCGCGTAGCGTTCGTTACACCGACCGCGACGGCGCTCCCGGGACCGGGCACATTAGCGACATGTACACCCTCCTTGTCGCGCTTTCGCTCGCCGCAGCACCTACCCAGATCCAAGACGAGGCCGCCGGGCGACGCTTGCTCGGCGAGCACGACCTGACCCTGCAGTGGGTGAGCTGGGAGACCCCTGGAAAAGCGGTGGTTCAGGCGGACGCTGAAGGCGTCTGGCGTATCCATGGTGAACAGGTCATGAACGGCGAGCGCCTCAGCATCGATGGCGCGATCCTCCGGGTAGACAGCAACACATTCACCTTTGACGGCACCATCGTCACGCAGGTGTCCTACATCGCGGGAGGCAAGACCTGCACCCGGACCGGGCCCGCCACGTTCACGATCAAGGGAAAACGCCGCTATTGGCGTCTCCAGGAGATGACCAACCCCTGCGACGCGGTCACCGACTACGTGGACGTGTACCTCCGACCGGGGGAGTGAGTCGGTCGTAGCCCGGACCGGGACGCCGCGAGGTCAACCCCGTGCGGCCCCCGCCGCGACGGCCTGCACGAAGCCTGCACAAGTCCGCCCCGGATTCACCGCGAGCGCCCGGAGATCTTCAGGGTAGAAGTCCCCATGCTCCTCCGGGCCTCGCTCGTGCTCACCACCGTCTGGCTCCACGAGCCCGGCTGGCGCTGGCTGATGGGGGACTCGCTGTTGAGCGCCGAGCGGCTCGGTGTGCTCGTCTTCTTCCTCGCGCTCGCCCTCCTCGCGACCCGCGGGGATCTTCGGCGCTGGGTCGGAGGGGGAGCTGCAGGCGCGGAGCTCGGGGGCACCGAGCCGCCCGCCCCGCTCGGACCCTTGTTCCTCCTGTTGGTGGCCCTCGCGGTGGGCGGGCTCACCTCGGTCTTCAAGGTGCCGGGCGCGGTCAGCGGTATCGGCGTGGGGGTCGCGGCCTGGGCGCTCATGGGGCTGTTCCTGCCCGGCTCTCGCTGGCGTCGGAGCGTACCTTTTGCGCTCCTGGTCGGCCTGCTCCTGCCGATGGGCGGGCTCGCGGACATGACGCTGGGTTTCCCGCTGAGGGTGGCGACCGCCGAGCTCGTCGCCGCTGGCCTGGAGCCGCTCTGGCAGCTCGGGTGGCTGCCGGCGGTGGCGCGGCCGGACCAGCTCGTCGCCGTTGATCAGCCCGTTGAAGGGGGATTTGCCCGGGTGGATGCGCCGTGCGCGGGCGTACAGAGCTTGTGGGCGGGCGCGCTCCTGGTATCGGGCGCGACGTTGCTCGCAGGCCGAGGGCTGGACCGTCGGGCCTTGGCTGCCCTCACGAGCATCTTCCTCGTACTTCCCGCGCTCAACGCCCTTCGTGTCGCCACCCTGGCGCTGCTGTTGGCGCTGCAGCTGCCCGGGCTCGCCGACCTCGTCCACCGGCCGCTGGGGGTGTTCGCATTTGTGGTCTCGTCGGGATTGTCCCTGTATATCCTTGGAACTTCGCCGGGATACCCCGGGCCCCGTCCCCGTCCCGCCGGCGCGACCCGGCTCCCGGCGCGACTCGGCGCACTGCTGGTGGTCGTGCAAGTTGCTCTCGCTCTCCGCCCCAGCGCCGAGACCGAGGCCGGCAGCGTCCGGCTCGAGTTCGCGCCGCCCGAAGGATGGACAACGATCCGCCCATCCGAGGCGGAGCTTCGGAGCGCGTTGCGAGGGCGGGAGACGACGGGAGACGACGCGGGCATCCTGAAGTTCCGCCTGCCGAGCTCGTCGGGGCCCGCCGCCTCGGTGCTGATCCTCCCGAGCGACGACTGGCGGGTTCACCACCTTCCAAGCCAATGTGTACATTCCGAGGGCCTCACGCCGGGCGCACCACAGCTGGGGCCCCTCGCGCCGGGCTGGGTGGTGGCCGAGGTCGCGACGCTGAAGCAGGGCGTCGTCCAGGGTCGCCTTTATTGGTGGTACCAGGCGCTGGATCGCACGACCCCCGAGCTCGGGGCGCGCGTCTGGGCGAGCTGGATCGGGGGCCCGCAGACCTGGGTGCTCGTGGCGGTCCACCACCCCCAATCCACACTTCCTCGTGATCTCCTCGTTGACCTGCACGCACGCGTCGCCACGGCGCTCCGCGCGCCGCTCCCCCCCCACCTCTCGGAGCCCACATGGCCGTCCTCAAGCAGCTCTTCCTCGTCCTGGGTGTCCTCCTCTTCTGGGCCTGGAACCTCGCCCAACTGAGCCTGTTCGGCTTCGCCCTCGCGCCGATCCTCTTCGAGGTCTGGGAATCGTGGTGGGCCGGGCGGACTCCGCTCGACTACGCGCTCTCGTTCAGCTTCTTCCTCACGGCCCCGCTCACGGCGGTCGGGGTCGGCGTCTGGCTCAGGCGGCGACCCACCGCCTTGCTGGCGTTCTTCTACTACATCGAGCTGCCGCTGGTCGCCCTCGCCATTCTCAGGGCGGGTTTCCTTCGTGAGCTGACCCCTGGCTCCGCGCAGTGGCTCACGGTGGCCACCGTCGCGATGATGTCCCTGACGGTGGCGATCTGGCGCCCGAACCCCGTCGCACGGAGCGCCCGTTTGGGTCAGATCTTCGGCCACACCAGTGTGTTGGTCGTCGGCGTGCTCTTGCCCATCGCTACCGCGGCGCCCTGCATCGCGCTGTTCGCCAAAGTCGTCTCGGAGGTGCCCGACTTCTTCCTCGAGGTCGGCCGCACTCTCACTCGCGCCGTCTCTGAACCCTGGCATTTCTTCACCTCGTTGCCGTCGTTCCTCGCGGTGTTCGGGGTCCTGTCCACCACGGCGCTCGTGGTCCTCTCCGCCCCCTTGGCGGTCTGCCTCGTGAGCCTCCGCTCCTGGTACGACGCCTGGAGGCAGCGGCCGGGCGACGGCTCCGGCGCGCTCGCGACCTTCTGCGGCCTGGCGCTCATCTCGGGCAGCGCGGCGTTGACCTGGCCGCAACCCCACGTAGGGGTGTTGGATCGGCTGGAGCATGCCCCCAGCTCTGACGTAGAGCGTGAGGCCCTGCTTGCCGACGAGAGCGAGATCCGTGAGGGCCTGCTGGACGCCGCGCTATGTGACTTCCGCTACCTCGCCGACACGGGCACTCGGACGCCGCAGCATCGTGGGGGAGACGAGGTGTGGAGGGTGGCGATGGACCTCCTCTTCTACCCCTTCTTGTTCCAGGGACAGTGCCGCGGCACCCCCGATCGCGCGAGCGAGGCCTGGACCCGGTTCGTCGATGTGCCCCTTCAACGTGCTGAAGCGAAAGCGCTACGTCACGCGCTGCGCTCCACCTGGAGCACCGAGGCCCCCGACGCGGGCCAGATAGACATTGATCGCGAACAGGTGTTGCTCGAAGAGCAGGTCATTCGCACCGAACCGCGGGGCGACCTGCTGACGGTCACGGTGGATGAGACCTATCTGAACCTCACCGACCGCGAGCAGGAGGTGCTGTGGGCCTTCGCCCTGCCGGCGTCGGCGGCGGTGCACGGGCTCTGGCTCTCTGACGTAGCCGAGGATCGGGAACGATTCCCGGGCGTGTTGGCACCTCGTGGGGCCGCGCAGCAAGTCTATCGGGAGCAGGTGTCGGTCCGACGGGATCCGGCGCTATTGGAGCAGGTTGGCCCTCAACAATACCGTCTTCGCGCCTTTCCGGTGCCGAGCGCCGAACGGCTCTACGTTCGTTTCGTCTACACCGTGCTCCGCGCCCCGGACGCCTCGCCCTGGCCCGAGGAGCTCGAACGCCGGAATGTGTTCACCAACCGGCGCACGGTGCGTGTGCTCGACGGCGAGGCCCAGGCCAAGACGGAGCAGTGGTTCGCGCCGGTGACCCTGCAAATGCCGGAGGTGGGGTCGCACAGCTTCGAGGTAGGTGAAGAGCTGCTCACCGTGTCTCCCGACCCGGCGGCGCCAACGGCCTCGGGGCTCAAGGTCGCGCTGGTGCTGGACACGACCCGGTCGATGTCGACGCGCGCCGCAACCGTCGCCGAAGAGTGGGCTCAGATCCTCGAACGTTACCATCCGACGAACGACCTCGACCTCTACCTGGTCTCCGGTTGGGGCGGCGCTCCGGCACGCCGGGTGCCCGCGCTGGCGGAGTTCGATCCCGCCGACGTGCAATGGTTCGGTACGAAAGAGATGGGCGCTTTGTTGGAGGACTTCTGGACCCTGTCCGGCGACGAGAGCTATGACGCCGTAGTGTTCTGGACCGATGCCGGCGCCCCGCAGCAGGTGGGGGTGAAGGCGCCCGTGTCCCTCGGGGCGCCCCTCTGGCTGCTGCACACCGGCGGACGCCTGCCGCCCGCTTACGACGACGGTGTGCTCGACCTGGTCACCACCTCCGGCGGCGGGGTAGCGACGAGCCCCCTCGAGCTCTTCGCCAACCTCAGCGTGCGCCAGGAGGGCCTCAGCCGACGGATGTGGATGGACGGGCGGAGCTTCACCATCGAGCCCGGCTCCGCATCCACCATGGCCTGGGTGGAGCCGGTGGCGGCGCGCGCCTGGATCCTAGGCGCGGCGCGGCAGGGTGCCGCCGACGGGAACACCAACCTCGACGCGCTCCATCGGGTCGCCAAGGCCAGCGGGGTGGTGACGCCCTGGTCCTCGCTCATCGCGCTGGTGAACGACGAACAACGGAAGCGGCTCGAGAAGCTCGAGGGGCAGGCGGATCGGTTCGACCGCGAAGCCGAGCCCGGGCAGGAGACCCTGGGGACCTCCGGGGTGCCGGAGCCGGAAGAGTGGCTGCTGCTGGGCCTCGCCGGCGCATTGTTGGTGTTCCACGCCAGACGTCGGCGCGCAGCCCTCGTGTGAGCCGCCGGACGGGTGCACCGACCGACGCCGCACCGGCCGCGTAGCTCTGGAGCGCCGTCTGCTCACCAGCCCAGGATCGGAGCGGAGATCGTGCCGGTGACCGGCGCATTGGGCGCGGTGGACGCTTCGGTGAACCTGAGCTCCCCCGGCCCCAGGTACGCCACCGAGGTCCAGTCGGTGCCCGGCTCCGAGTAGATCAGTTGGCCGAGCGCATCAAGCCCATCCAAGACGATCACCCCCGGAGCCACTGTCTCGGGGTCGAAGGTAACATACGGCGCGAGGTAGACGGAGGGCGCGATCTCGCCGATCGCCACGAAGATCGCGGATCCTGCGTCCTCGCCCACCACCACGCCGAGCTCGCCCGCGGAAAAGAGCTCACCGTTCAGCTCGATCTCGAAGCTGCCGTCCCCCCAGGTGTAGTAGTCCTCGACCCCGAGGCTGCCCCAGGTAGTGCTGAACACCAGCTCGATCTGCCCCTGCTCGCTCAGGCACGACGCCTCCCGGAGCTCCGCCTCCACCGGGCCCGGCTCCGCGCTCATGGCGTCGAGCACGCGTTCTGCACGATCTTCGAGCATATTTCGCAGCTCGTTCTGGTCGCCCCGCATGTCGCTGGTGCGGTAGGGGTCGGTGAGATTCGCGAGGTCCAGCGCCCGATGTACCAGATCGGCGTCGGTCCACGGACCGTTCACCAGGGCAGTGAGCGCCGCGCGATAGCGCTCGCGCCCCTCGGGGTGAGCGATCAACCGATTCGCAAGGATGCCCGCAGTGAACACCCACGGTGGCTCGCCGTCGATCTGAAGCGCGCCGTCCGGGCCCCAAGGCACAAACCGGAGCTTCTGGTCGACCCCGTCCCGGAACACGAAGAAGTTGTTGGTGTTGTAGGTGTAACCATCCCAATGTCCGGTCAGCGACTCGGCGGCCCAGAAGAGGAAGAACTGATCCAGGTCGAGGAGCGGCTCCAGCGCGGCGAACAAGGCGTCATCGGCTACGGTCAGCGCGTCGGCAAGCGCGTCCAGGTCATCGCCGTCGGCTCCGTCGATCTCGGCGTCAAAGGTGGAGAGCCAGCCCTCGCGAAAGTCCGAGAGCGTGCCCTCATAGAGGGACTCCGGCGCCTCACCGCGGCCGCGACGGATGAAGTCGGGGTCCACCTGCTCCACGTGGGAGTAGAGGCCCAGGTCCTCCCCGTTGACCATCACATGGGCCAACGCGCAGCGCGGGGTGAGCACGCCCGCCTCCCGGAAGACGGCGTAGGTCAGGCAGCTCCGAAGCGCGCTTGGATCCTGGTTGTTGTTGTTGAGTGCGAGGGCGCTGAGGCCGCCGAGCTCCTGTCCACCGTCGTTTCGGTCGGTGTCGATGCGGAACGACGGGCGCTCATAAGACAGCGAGCCGAGAAGGCCCTTTTTCCGCACGGCGCTACCCGGCAGCGCCACGTCGTCGAAGGTCACGTCGGCGTTGAACCACGTAAACGGACTCGGCCACGGGGCGTCCATACAGCCGTCGCTGAACATCTCGATGACCGACCGATCCTGCCGCCGCAGGCTCTCCCAATCGGCGGCGTCGAGCGTGATACGGACCTCGTGCATCACCGACTCATCAAAATAGGAGCTTGAAGGGTCGATGACCTCGAGATCCGTGTCCGGATCAGCAGACCGGTCCGGCGCCTTGTCCTCGAGCCCGACGGGAGCGGGGTCCACACAGGCCAGGAGGAACAACAGCATGACCGCTCGGATACAACGCCAGGATAACGCCGTGGCGCCCAGCCGCTACTCCTCGGCGACCGAGTCACCCAGCGTGCCGCCGGCCTTCGCCGCCAACCAACCTTCCATGAACGGAAGGAGCGCGCCGTCCATCACGCCGTCCGTGTCGCCGGTCGAGATTCCGGTGCGGAGATCCTTGACCATTCGATAGGGGTGGATGATGTAGGAGCGGATCTGGCTTCCCCACTCGATCTTCCGCTTCGTAGCGTTGACCGCGTCCCGTTCAGCCTGCCGGCGGTCGATCTCTCGCTGGTAGAGCCGCGCCTTGAGCATCTTCATCGCCGTGACACGGTTCTTCTGTTGGCTACGCTCCGACTGGCACGCGACAACGATGCCGCTGGGGTGGTGGATGAAGCGGACGGCCGACTCGGTCTTGTTGACGTGCTGACCACCCGCCCCGCCGGAACGAAAGGTCTGAACTTCAATATCGTCGTCCCGAATGTCGATCTCGATCTCATCGCCCACCTCCGGCCAGGCGTCCACTGCCGCGAAGGCGGTCTGCCGACGCGAGTTGGCGTCAAAAGGACTGATACGAACGAGGCGGTGAACGCCCACTTCACTCCGGAGGTAACCGTAGGCGTACTCCCCATCGACCGTGATGGTCGCGGACTTGATCCCTCCGTCCTCGTTGAGCTGCTCGTCTACGATGCTGGTCTTGAAACCCATCCGGTCGGCCCAGCGCAGGTACATCCGCTTGAGCATGTCCGCCCAGTCCGCGGCGTCCGTCCCGCCCGCGCCCGCGTTGATGCACAGGATTGCGCTGGCTTCGTCGGCCTCATCGCCCAACATCCGCCGGACCTCCATCAGGCGCACCGCCTCTTCCAGCGTGGACAAGGCCTCGGCCGCCTCCTTCTCCAACTCGGGCTCGTGACACTCGTCCCAGAGCTCGATCAATGTCTCCGCGTCCTCAATCTGCCGCTTCAAGCCGTAGAAGCGCTCCACGGCCCGCTCGAGCGTCGTCTTCTCCCGCATCAGCTCACGCGCGCTCGCGGCGGCGTTCCAGAATTCGGGGTGATTCGCCTGCCTCTCCAGGTCGGCGATACGCTCCAATCGGCGATCTACGTCAAAGATGCCCCCGGAGCGCGTCGACGCGCGCTCTCAGGGAAAAGGCCTGGCTACGGACGTCCATCAACATAAGGGCCTCAAAGCGGGAACCGGCATTTGAACCGGGTCGCGTTGCTAACCCGCCGCCGCCGCTCGGGCGATGAGCCCCGATGCCGAGACCTCTAACCGGGCCAACATCTCCGCCTCTTCCACCCGCATTTCCACCGCATCCTCTTCCTCCACATGGTCGTAGCCGCAGAGGTGGAGGAAGCCGTGAACGAGCAGCACTCGGAGCTCAGCGGCGAGCGGGTGACCCACCTCTTCGGCCTGCCGCGCTGCGGTCGGCAGGCTCACGATCACGTCACCAAGCAGGTTGGGATGCAGCAGCCGATCCGCTCCGGGCGTCGCCGCGGCGTGGGCGACGCTCTCCGTCATCGCGAAGGAGAGGACGTCGGTGGGCGTAGCGATGCCGCGCCAACGCCGATTGAGCTCCTGAATGAAGGCGTCATCGCACAGCACGAGCGAGAGTTCGCCTTGCGGCATCCCGTAGGCGTCGAGCAGCGCGTGACTGTCACGAACGAGGGTCGCGAGCAGAGCAGAGTCGAGCGGCACCTTGAGAGACACCGCGACCCGGTCGGCACGCCGACGTGACGCTCGCCGGCTCACGAGTCATCCACCCCGGGAATCGGCTCGGTCCGGCTGCTCGGATCGTCAACCCGTTCGTAGTCTCCCGTGGTTCGCGCCTCGCGCTCACCAGGCTGCGGCGGCCGCAGCGGGTTGAGGATCTCGAGCGTGATGGTCCCCTGCTTCGGAACCGCGACAAACCTGCCTTTACCCTGAGAGATAGCCTTGGTGTCGGGGTACTCGATCCGATGATGGTAGATACCGCCGAGCGTCACGGTGAAGCTGTCGGCGATCTGGTAGAGCTCGCGCAAGGTGAGCGGGCAGTCCTCGAACTGCCCATCCGTCATGACGCTGTTGATAATCTGTTGGATCATCGCCCGGATCCGCTCTTCGGTCGGCTCACGGATGGTGCGGCACGCGGCTTCCACCTTGTCGGCGAGCATGATGATGCCGGCTTCGCGACTATCTGGCTTGGGACCAGGATAACGGAAGAGACGTTCATCCGGTGCGACGTAAACGCCGCCGTTCGCCGCTGCTTCCCGCGCCTGCTCCTTGGCCTTGTTGTAGAAGTACTGGATGATCCCCGTACCGTGGTGCATGTAGATGTTGTCGAGGATCGGCTTGGGTAGGTTGTGCTGGAGCGCGAGCAGGTGCCCATCGCGCACGTGGTTGATGATCACCTGTGCCGACTGTTCGGGCGAGAGCCGGTCGTGACGGTTGCCGTTATCCCGCTGGTTCTCTACGAAATACTGGGGTTTTAGCCCCTTCCCGATGTCGTGGAACCAACAAGCGACCCGGGCCAGGAGCGCGTTGGCGCCGACCGCCTCACAGGCGGCCTCCGAGAGGGACCCGACGACGGCGCTGTGGTGGTAGGTGCCCGGCGCGCGGACCACGAGCTGTTTGAGCGCCGGGTGATTGAGGTTGGCGATTTCCAGCAGCTTGTAATCGGTGATGTAGCCGAGCCACTCGAAAAGCGGCACGACGCCGAGCGCCAGGACCGCGCCGATGAGCCCTGAGAGGACCGCCGCGCCCCCCATCAGCCCGGCTGTGGCGATATCTCGGCCTTCATCGCGGAGCACAAGCACCAGGAGGATGAAGCCCGCCCCCACGAGGCCGGCTTGCAGGCCCGCCCGCAGCACGAGCACGCGCTCGCGCGCCGGCCCGACGCCCGCAGCCCCGACGCACCCGGTGATCACGTAGAACGCCACCAAGGAGGCCGAACGATCGGTCATCGCGCCTGCGAGCAGCGCCGACACCACGGTGAAGATGAACGCGGTCTCGCTGTTGATGAGGATCCGCACGAGCATCGCCCCGCCCGCGACCGGAACGAGGAGAGAGAGGGCGCCGAGGTCGGTGGTATGGGCGATGTCGACAAAACCCGCGGTCTCCGCCAATACACGACCGGTCGCGAGCACACCGACCAGCAAGAGCGCGAGCGCAGCGTCATCGGCTGGGCGCGGGGAGAACTTACGGATCGTGGACTGAGCGAAGTACCAGGGGACGACGATCAGGATCACGGCGAAGGCGAAAAAGGAAAGGAAAACGCCCCAGCCGGAACGGTCGCCGGTGACCTCGCGAAGGCCGTCGATCTTGTCCGATTGTTCGGGGCCTACCGGGTCGCCCTGGCGCAGGAGGTAGGTCCCTCGTTTGACGTCCACCACGACCGGCTGAACCGCGGCGCGCGCAGCGAGGCGGCGCTCGACCGTCAGCGCCGTATTGGACACAAAATTGGGGCGGATCGCCGCGCGCGCGAGGGCACCGGCGAGCGCCACCACCTCGCTACGGCCGGGCAGCGTAGGTGACACCCGATCCACCACGTGTAAGGCGAGGAGCTGCCGCACCTCGTCGGGGCTACGGATCTGATCAAAGCTCTCGACAGTGGACTCTTCAACCTGATCCCCGAGCCGAGCCACCACGCGGATCGGGCGGGGCGGCGAGGGTAGCACCATCCGGTCCTCAATCACGCTGTAGCGAAGCGCCACGCCGACGAGATCAACCGCGAGATCCTCAATCTCCCGGTCGAAACCCCGCGCGGCGATGCCGGCGGTGACCGCTGCGTCCAGCGTGATGTCGAGAGACAGCACGAAGTCCGAGGCGATGACGCTCCGCGCGTCCGCGGGCACACCGCCGTCGCCCGCCTCGAGGAGCGCGTTGTTGTGGCGCCGCCGGGCCATGTCAAACGCCTGCGAGATGCGCTTCTGTACGCGGGTCGCGGTGGTGAGATCGAGGTCGTAGACCGGGGGGACAAGCGCTTCGGCATCGGCCCGGCGGGCGTCGGTCTCGGCCTGGTTGACGTAACGGAAATCCATCGGCGCGATGAGATCCCGCGGCGCCACCTCCCCAGTAGCGAGCGGCGGGGGCGCCCAGGAGAATCGGGTCAAGAGCGCCGCGGTCAGGAGCGAGACCAGAAACAGGATGAGCATTCGCACCCGGAACGGGTACCCGTTTGCCCATTTCGCGAGGCGGGTACGGAGGTTCATCGCCCCGTCCCTGAGTACGGTCGGCCGACTCGGCGCAGGACGGTCATTGAGGCCGCGCGGGTCACTGTGCCTCGTCCAAACCAGATTTCTCGGGCGGACCCGCGTGACCGGCCCCCGTGCGCCGGCCCGCGGCTCTGCGCGCGTCTTCGCGGTCGTACGCGCGTACGATCTCGCTCACCAGAGGATGGCGGACGATGTCCTGGTCTCCGAAGCGGACGATCGCGATTCGGTCGATCGAATCCAACAGGTTCAAGGCGTCCACAAGCCCCGGGCGCACATGACGCGGGAGGTCCACCTGCGTGACGTCTCCGGTGACCGCGGCGCGTGAGTCGTTGCCCAGTCGGGTCAGGAACATCTTCATCTGCTCAGGAGTGGCATTTTGCGCCTCATCAAGGATGATGAAGGCGTTGTTGAGGGTGCGGCCGCGCATGAACGCGAGCGGCGCCACCTCGATGACCCCCTTCTGGATCAGGCGCGTTGCGCGCTCCTCGTCCACCATGTCGTAGAGCGCGTCATAGAGCGGGCGGAGGTAGGGATTGACCTTCTCCGCCATGTCGCCGGGTAAAAAACCCAGCTTTTCGCCCGCTTCAACCGCGGGGCGACAGAGCACGATCCGTCGCACCTCGTCTCGCAGGAGCGCTGCCACCGCGACCGCCATCGCGAGGTAGGTCTTGCCCGTGCCGGCGGGTCCCACACCAAAAACGAGGTCGTTACGGGTAAATGCGCGCACATAATCGCGCTGACGCGGCGTACGAGGGTAGATGGCCTTCTTGCGGACACCGGTGATGACCGTCTCCGCATGGTACTCCAGGAGCTTCGCCGAAGGTTCGGCCCGGATGAGGCGACAGGCCTGATCGACGTCGGTCCCGGTGATAGAGAGCCCAGCGCCGGAGAGCTCATAGAGCTGCTCGACCACCCGAACGGCGTGCTCCACCGCCGCGGTGTCTCCGGTGACCCGCACCTGGGCGCCGCGTTGCGAGACCCGCGCGCCACAGATCCGGGCGATCATCGCGAGGTTTCGACCCAGCTCCCCGGACACCTCTCGAAGCCGATCCGAGTCGTTGAAGTCGAGCGTCTTTTCTGCGGTAGGAGTGGTCATACCGGGCGGGAACTCATGGTCAAGGGGCTATCATGGCACCGGGAGGGGGCAAAGGAAAGGCCCCCGAGAGCCTGGGGTCGGCCGGTCATTCGGCGTCCTCCACAGCTTTTCGGCGAGGCGCGCGGCGGAGGACGGCAGCCTGCTCGGCGTTGAGCATCACCACCCAGGCCAGCTCACCGGTACACGAGCGGCCCTGATGTAGCGCGGCCCGGATTTTCCGGCGTTGTTGGCGCGAAAGACCCAGCACCCGGTTGACGGTGACACCGGTGACCGTCTGGGCGGCACCACGTCGCATGATCCGGGTCTTCTTGCCGTTCAGCGGGAACCCCTCGTCCTCACAGATCCGACGAGTCGCAGCGATCAGGCCCTTCGCCGCGTCTACGCGATCCCCCGAAAAACACAGGTCGTCCGCGTATCGTGTGTACTGAAAGCCCTTGCTCCTGGCCAGCCCGCTGAGGCGCCGGTCGAGGCGCGCCGCGATGGAATTACACAGGCCCGGGCTGGTCGGAGCCCCCTGCACGGTCACCCGCTCCCCGACCGGAACGAACACCCGCCGTCCACCCTCCAGGCTCACCGGCTGCCGCACCGAAGCGGTGGTGAGGACCGCGAGCGTCGCGGCCACCGGGTAACTGTAGCCCACTGCGAGCAGGAACCCGCGCACGCGCCGCCAATTGACCTGATGGAAAAAGTCTTCCAGATCCAGGTGAATCACAACGGCCTTACCGACGTGGGGCGCCGCCCCGCTCTTGACCGAACGCCCCTTACGAAATCCATGGGCCGCGTCGTGAACGGGCAGCTTCTGTACCAGCAGGGTGTTGAGCCGTCGTAATACCGCCTTCAATCGACGCTTGGGCGCGAGGATCAGCCGCTCGCCTCCGCTACGTTTGGGTACCGTGAACGCGACGTAGTGGTCGATGCCGTCGTCCTGCCGATGAAGGCTAAGGTGCCGCAGCCCTTTGACTGTCTGGCCCAGGGCGGCTGCGAGGGCGGCCTCGTCCGCGAACGCCGGCAATCCCAAGCGTTGAAGCTGTACAGGATCGGCGATCAGGTCGGAGATCTGGCGGTTCCGGGTCCGTAAGGTCGCGGAGAAACGCCGAGAAGCCTCGTCGTGGCTCAAGAGTTTGACCTTGCGACCCAAACGGGAGCGAGCCGCCTTGGGTACGAGGCGCGGATCTCGATGCACCAGCCGACGACGACCGGCTTTGAGTGGGCCGTCATGGAGGCGCACGACCTCGCGGGTCAGCGAGAGCGAAGCTTGATCGCCCGCGATACGGCTCACGTCACGGCTGGTCTCCGTGCCGAGCAGCCGCCGGACCCAGCCCAGGAAGCGCTCCCAGAGCCCCGCGATCACGCTCATGAGGTTGTCCGCCGGGGTGGGCAGAGTCCACCTCGAAGCTTTGGAACCATGGTCTCCCGCGTTGCGAACGTGGGCGCCGTGGCGAAGGGATGAGGAGCAAAGGCCACCGCGGCGAAACACCGCGGCATGGATAGCTGAGCCCGAAGCTCACCCCGGCGGACAAGGGTCATTCTTCCTCCTCCTCGTCGCCGTTGTCAAGCGCGGCACCCCCGGCCGTTACGTGCGCGTCCGGGGGCGGCGCCAGCGCGGGCGCGGAGGACGGCCCATCCCGTAATAGCGGCGCGGCGGCACCGCGGAGCGCCAGCATGTCGGAACACGGCCCCCTCCCCAAAGTGTACGTTCGGAAAAAATCACAGCCACAGGTGCCAAATATCAGTTTTCCGCCAGCGTCGAGCACCACGCTCACCGCGTGCGCCCCGACGCGGCCGTTGATGACGTGGTCGCGGAACACGAGCTCACGGGTCACGGGCCCATCGGGGCCCGGCAGACGCCGCGTCTTACGAGTCTCCCGCTCCTCCACGTTGACCTCGGTCACCTCACCCCGGGACAGCGCGAACCGTGCTGTTGCTAGCCTGGGATCCCGGAACGTCAGCCTGTCCGGGCTGATCGGCGGGTAGAACAGCTCCCGATGGCGGTATCGGCGTTCCCCCAGATCATAAGCCGCTCGTCCAAGCCGGACCAGGCGCTGGAGGGCGCCCTCCACCTCGCCGCCGGGCCGCCCCAGGCGCAACGCGAGCTCCGCGGCGCCGCATTCGCTACGCGTGAGCGCTTCGAGGACCTGCTCCACAAGAGCCTCGTCGATCGCCGGTGCTTCGGCACCGAGCTCGCTCACGACGTCACTCGACAGCAGATCGAGCCCCCCGAGCCCCGCCGTCCCAAAACCAAGGGTGAAGCGACATCCCGGCAGCTCGACCACCACGAAGACGGGTAGGGCCCGCCCCTTGAGGTACACCGTCACCGACTCGGCCAGGGGAAGGAGCGGCTCGATCAACCGAAGCTGCCGGCGACCCCAGGTGCGGATCGTGCGGGTCTCGGTGTAGCCGTGAGTCGCGCCCTTCAAGCGCACCTCCGTCTCCCAGGGCTCAAGGATCAACCTAGCGTATTCACCAGGCGCCATCACCCAGCGGAGGCCCCGAGGGCTGACCTTCGCCCGTTTGAACTGAAGCCAGCGGATCGCCGCGAGCAGGTCCACCGGCCGCACCGACAGCCGCGTGCCCGGCATCGCCATCGCGGCTTGCGCCGACAGCAGGCCCCGTAGCCAGCTTTCGGGAAGTTCGACCCTCGGTTCATAACGGCCGCCGGCGTGGACCGTACGAAGCTCGAGCCCATCCGGAGCGATGCCGAGCCAGGTCTCACGGCTGCTCCGCAGCTCGTTGACCGCAGCCGCGAACCACGCGCTGAAGTCCACGTTGGTGGTACCTTCGCGCACCTCGCCTCGGGTCTCGAACACGCTGCGAGGCACCTCGAACACCCCGATCGCTCCGAGGTCCCGGGAGAAACCCTCCCATACGATGCGGTCGGGGGTCACGCTCACGATTGGGTCGAGCGAAGCGGAGAGCTGCTCACCGTCACTGGACCACTCCTGTTCCGATGCGATCAGCCCGCCAAGCGCCGACAGGGCAAACCGAACCGAGAGCACGTTGGACCGCAGCCGGCCCAAAAACCGGACGGGACGAGCTGTATCCGCGCTCAAACCAACGAGATCCCGCTCGCGGGTGCTGTCCAAGACGCTCGGGATCGCGTAGTTGAACTGGGCGACGATCATCGGGAGGCCCCCTCGCGGCGGGCCGCGTCGGCATAGACCACCGGAGCCTCACCGCTGGCCCGCAGCTCCGGATACCGCGCCAACAACCTCCCGATGAGTCCAATGAGCGCATCCCGGGGATAACGCCGGTCGGGGAGATCAAGCGCCTCCCGCGCCCGTCGGTGGACCCGCGCGGCGGCTTCAGGGCCGGTGATCGCGCGCTCCAGCGCCGTGAGCAACACGAGCCGCGACCCGCGGTGGAGCGGGCGAAGCAGGCCGGGTATCAGGGCGTCGAGGTTAGCTTCGGCGAGCGCCGCCGCCCGTGCATCCGGCTGGGCCAACGCGCGCCACCCGAGCGCCTGGACGTGGATGTTGGGTGACTCCAGAAGATCGCTGATCAAGGCTGGATCCTGGTCCTCCAGCCACTCATGCGCGGAGCGGGCAAACAAGAGGCGCGCGAGCATGTTGTGCTGGATCAACCGGTCGACATTGGCGATCGCGTAGGCCGGCACCCTGGCGAGGATCGAGGCGGCACGTCGCCGAAAGGCGGGTGTGCCACGTGAAACATCCAGCAGCTTCGCGATGCGCGACTGCGCGGCCTTCCACTCCGCGGTGTGGCCCCGGCTGATCAAGAGGCGACACGCCAGGAAGTTGACGAGCTCGTCGTCACCGGCGCGAATCGCCACGTCGAGGAGCTTCGGGTAGGCCGAGGCATGGTGGGGCGCTACGTGAAGTCGGTAGGGGCCGCGCACCAGGTCAGCAAACTGTCGATAGAGCTCGACCGCGGTGTCGTCGCTGAGCATCCGCACGCTCATGAGCCCGAAGCCTGGACCGTTGAACTCCGCCCCGCCGCCGACCAGAGCGCGGAGCCAGACCCGCTGATCGGCTGGGGAGCGGCCGCTACGGAGGAGCCCCCGGACCTCCGCGTCAAATCGCGCGGGCGGCGCGGAGTGGCGGAGCAGCGCCGACCAGAGCGGGAGCTGGCCGGCGGACGCGGCGGCGTCGATCATCTCGGGGATGCCCGCCAGGTCGCCCCATGCCGTCGGAAGCTGCCGAATCACCCAGGCCTCCGCCTCGGGCCGGAGCGCCATCACCCGTCGCAGACCGGCGACGAGGTCGGCGGAGCGGAGGTTCGCAGGTTGAATGCGCTGGAGCCGCGCCGCCAGCTCGCCACCTCCGTCGCGACAGGCCGCCTCAAGGTCCGCGATCCAGATAGCCAGCGGCACCTGCTGCCGGTAGAGCGCCCGCAACATCGGCTGATCGCCGTGCTCCTCTGCGATTTTTCGTAGACGCTTCCAACCTTTCTCTGGCGTGCCCCGGTTAGCCGCTGGGAGCCTGGGGAGCCTCCGTTGAACCCAGGCGCTCGCGATCCGGTCCCGCGCGTAGAGCTCAACAGCGAGGTCCTCGCCCAAGGGATAAGGCAGGTCAAACCGGGTGAGGATCCGGGCGCGCTCCTCGGCGGTCACCGCCGACCCGAAGCGCTCGCGCAGGCTTTTTTGCCATCGAATCGTAGTCTTCTTGGTGTCCGCCTCGACGCTGGCGCGCAGCATCCACACCCGCTGGAACATCGGTGCGTCGTCCGCGGTGTCGGCAGCGCCCAGCCAGGCGTCCAGGTCCACGGCCCTCCACACCTTGGCGGGCGAAATGTAGTCCCCGGAGAGCTCCACCGCGAAGAACGAGACATAAGCGGTGAGCACCGGCGAGAATACGATGCGATTCTGCAGGTAGAGCCCGGGCGCCCACCGCCACGCGAGGCCCGAGAAGGTCGACCGGAATGTGCTCCCCAGGTGCGCCAAACCGCGGGCCTGCTCGCGGTCAGCGGCGTCCGCGCCGTGGACGAGTTGTCTACCTCGTTCCTCGTCAAGCGCCGCCAGACCCGTCAGGACCGCGGCGATCTCGCGCTTCGTCCGATCCTTCCAGGTCTCCAGCGGCGCCCCCTCCGGGAGCATCTATCATCAAACCGGAAAGCCGCCTCGCGCGCCCTTTCCCCGCGGTCCGAGCCGTGGGTGGCAGCGGCTCCTACCCTTGAGCCGACGCGGCGCTGTCGCTACACTCATCCTGCTTTTTCGTCTTTGAACTAGTGCCGTGGAGGGAAACGATGGCGTTGACGGAGGCCCGATTCGGGAAGATGGGCTTCGAAGAGCACGCTGGAGAGCGGGGCCCCTCGGGCGAGACTCTTGTGCTGCTCCACGACTGGCTCCAGGACCGGAGCCAGATGGCCCGGCTCTTGCCGGCGCTCCACGGCCGCCGGGTATTGAACCTCGACCTGCCGGGCTGCGGGGAGTCAGAGTGCCCTAAGGGCAGCTATAACGTATACTATCTGACACGCTCGGTGGTCGCGGCTATCGACCAGCTCGATGGGTGGCCGGTGCGCGTGCTCGGTGTAGGCCTCGGCGGCGCGGTCGCGTGTCAGGTAGCTCATGAACAGCGGGAGCGGGTGAAGGGGCTCGTGCTGGTCGCCCCCCCCGGGTGGACCCGGCCGATGTCCCGCCGCGAACAGCTCATCGCCAGCCCGCTCGCGGGCCCGCTTTTCGCGCTCACGGGGCCACAGATCGCGGAACGCTACTGGAGGGCACGCTACTACTCCGAGTCCGAGCTCGACCCTTCACGCCTCTCCGTGATGCGCCAGGGGCTCACGCGCCGCGGCGCGGGGCTCGCGGCCGCGCGTATGTACGGCCCCCACCGAGATCCGCTCCTGCGAATCCTGCTCTCGGTGCTCGCGACGCCAACGACGCTGCTCTGGGGCCACGAGGATCGGGTCCGAGGCCTGGACGAAGCCGAGCGCTTCGCCGCACAAAAACCGTCGTGCATCCTGGAGGTCGTCGAGGGCGCGGGCCATGCCCTGGTGGAGACCCACCCCGAGCGGGTGGCTGCCGCGTTGCTCCGCGCGGGGGATCCGGCGGTCGGCGCTACGCCGAGCTGAAGCTCAGCTCTGGGGCTCGGGCGCGTCCTTGGGGCGAAAAGCTTTGGGCAACCAGAGCTCTGAGGCGAGCCCGACACGGGACAGGCCCTTGATCACCCACCACGAGAGGTCCTGGCCCCCGTGCAGGGCGTGGCGCGCGCTCCGCGGATAACGATGGTGGCTATTGTGAAAACTCTCGCCGTTGGTCAAGAAGCCCAACCATCGTACGTCGCGGGACCAGTCGCGGGTGTCCCACGGTTGAGCTCCAAAACGGGGCCAGTGACACACCGAGTTGACTGACCACGAGCTGTTGGTCAAGAACAGGTGTACCGTCCACAACCACAAGATCCCTGTCGGCCCGGCGATCAGCCACGCCAGCCCGAGCTGGGCGACGAAGAGCCCTGTCGCAACAAAAGGCATGTCCAACCAGCGCATCAACGGTTCTTGCATCAGATCCGGGCACAGCTCGCGCCACACTGGCGGGTTCCGCCCGGCGACCCGACGCACGTCGTGCCAGAGGATCTTGAGCTGCTGGCCAAACCCCGACAGGGCGAAGGGTATCGCCAGCCAGGGGCTACGCTGGCCGATAAGCCACCCGGAATGCGCCCACCAGAACCCCTGGATTGGCGAGTGGGGGTCCTCGTCGTTGTCGGACTTGGCGTGATGGAGCCGATGCAAGCCCACCCACATCACTGGTGAGCCGCCGTGCATCGCCCCGAGCAGCGTGAACCCGTGGCGCACCACGGGGTGAGCCACGAAGGCGCGATGCGTCAAAAGCCGATGATAACCAACCGTATTACCCAACCCAAGGAGTTGGACGGCGAGGATCCACGTGAGGACGGCGATGAGCACGTCGCTAATTACCACAAAATGTGGCCGCCAGGCCCGCAGCGTGGTGCGTACGACCAAGCCGTGTCAAGTAGTGTACGCCGTGCTTCCCGCCGTGTGCCCCCGTTGCCAGCGTAACAACGCGCCGACCCGTACGGCCTGCCTCTACTGCGGGGCGCGGATGCCCAATCCGGTGGCGCCATCGCCCGAAAAGCCGCCAGCGCCCGAGAACCTGGACGAGCTGATCCGTCGCGCTCTGACGGGAGCCGGCTCGGCGGGCGCGGTGAGGGCGGCCCTGAGCGCGCGTCCGGCGCCAGAACCGGAGCCCCCACCGCCCAGCCGCGCCGCGCCGCCCGAGCCCGCGGAAAGCCGCGGAGACGCTGGTCCCTCTACACTCCTGCTCCCTGGGCTCGCGGAGGCCGCGCGCTCGGCGTACACCCGCCAGGATGCGTCCGGATGGCGGCTCGCGCTCGCGCGGCTCGACGAGGCCCTGCAACACGCGCGCCTCGACCCGCCACCGGCGGCCGCACCCAGGCCTCCCCCACCCGGCACTCGCAGCCCCGTCGTCCCCTCGGTTGAGCACCGTCCCGATCCACCGGCGTCGGCACCTCTCGCGCCCGCGGAAGCCCCACTCACGGTCCGCCTGCCCCCGGTCCGTTTACCCTGGATCCTCCTCATGGACGGCGCCGATCGCCCCGAACTGGCCCCTCGGCTCGCCGAGGCGCTCGAGGTCGATCTCTTCACCGCGCGGCTCTACTCCGCCGGCCGATTTGCGAGAGTGGTCGGTCGTTCCCCGTTGGACTCGCAGCTTCGCCGCCGCGCCGCCGCGATCGAGGCCCTCGGTCTGCGCGCGAGTGTGATCAGTCGGGCGGCCCTGGAGGCCTCTCCTATCGCCCGTTTTGTGGTCGAAGCGCTCGGGGGCTCAACGTGGCGCGTACTCGACGAGCCCGTTTGGGAGGAGGACATCGAACCCGAGACCCACGGGGGCGGTGAGCCGATCGAGGTGGCAGCGCCCTTGGTCGTGGTGCCCGGCGAGGTGGAGGTCCGCCGGCGCGGCCAACGGCAGGTCGCGCGGCGACTCCGAGACCGTTACCTCGCCGACGGCCCAACGACTGAGTCGCGCGTGGGGGTGATCGACCTGCATTTCCCCACCATGATCCTACGCATCGTTGAGGGACTGAGTCGCCTCGACGCGCTGCCCGGCAGCACTCCCGGTGCCGGAGCCCGTTCCTTCCGCAGTCTGTTGAACAGCTTGGACACACACTTTCCCGACAGCCACGTCGAGGCCCGTCGGGTGATCTCCTCTGGCCCCGCGCGGGACGCCGCGGGGGTGGAGAGCGGTTGGCCCGCATGGGAGGAGCACAGCCGGCTCCTCCGCGAGCACCGCGGACCGAAAAGCGCATGAACAAGCGTTACCCTTGCGGATCGGCCAGCTTGTGGCATGATGCCGGCGCGAGAGGTGGCCTCATGGTGTGGATCGGGCTCATTGCATGCAGCGACTACACCCTCGACCAGAAACCGGGCTCCGAACTGCCAGCTGACTCGCCGGCCACCGAGAGCCTGCCCACCGGAACCACGGACGACACCGGCACCCCCACCGACGAGACGCCTGGGGTCACCGTAACGATCCCGGACGACGAGATCGCCACGGAGCCGGTCTACATCAACACGTCCGACGCCTTGTACAGCTTCGACCCCAGCACCGCGAGATCCACCTTTGTGGCCAACTTCCGGCCCGACTCGCAGATGACCGACATCGCCATCGCCCTGGACGGTCGGATGTACGCGGCCTCGTACGAGGATCTCTACCAGGTCAATCCCACCACCGGTACGACGAGCTTCATCCGCACCCTGAGCGACTCGGGTACCGGGCTCACGTTTCTGGCCGACGGTCGGCTCGTCGTCGCGGGGGCCGGCGTGCGCGTCTACGATCCGACCACGTGGGTCGACGACGTGCTGGTGCCAGCCGGCCGATACTACACATCGGGCGATATCATCGGTCTGCCCGATGGTTATCTGTACTGGACGGTGTCGGGCGCCGGCAGCGGCGACCTGCTCGTACGGATCGATCCCGTCACCGGCGCTACGGTCGAGCTGGGCAGCACGCGTATCTATGGCGTTTACGGCCTGGGATACGCCTTCGGCGCCCTCTATGGCTTCACCTCCGGCGACGAGGTGGTCGAGCTTAGTACCAGCAGCGGCGCCGCGATGGGCTGGGATCCCGCGCCAGGGTCGTGGTGGGGAGCCACCACCAATCCGGTGTTGTGGTAGTTCTACCCTACACTATCCAACTCTGCGCCCGGCCACCACGCGCCGCCCCGCAGGCGCTCGTGGGGCACAAAACCGGTCTTGTACCGGAGGGCCCGGCACTCCTCGACCCATAAACCGAGGTAGTACCACTGCATCCCCAGCTCACTGCACCACTGGATCTCCTTGATCACGGAGTACACGCCCAGTGACAGGTGCGAGAAGCGCGGGTCGAAGTAGTGGTACGCGCTGTTTGCCGAGACTCGGCCCAGGTCGAGCAGGCTGACCCCCACGAGCTTGGCCTCGTGAAAATACCGAAATTCGAGGGTCTGCGCACAGCTCTGCACCAGCCACTCTTCGTAGCCGGTCACGTCGAGCCGCGAGTGGGCGGTCAAGAGCCCACGCGCCCGGCGATGGCGCTTCCACAGGTTGACCTTCCGGCGCGAGAGCTCCGGGCGCCCGACCTCCAGATCGAGCTGCTCCTCCCCGCGCGCGAAAATCCGACGTTGGGAGCGGTTGGGCGCGAAATCGGGAATCGAGACCCGCACCGGCTCACACGCCGAGCACATGGGACACTCGGTCCGGAAAAGCGTATTTCCGACCCGCTGATCCCCCTCTTCGAGGAGCAGGTCGAGCTGGTCGGGAGTCAACGCGTGTACCGGCACGCGCGCCGGACAGCGAGCGAGCTGACCGGGGAGGTAGACACACTCCTCCACTCGGTCCATCACGACCCGGGTTTTGGGCCGGCGAGCGGCGTCCCTCTCAAGCACGATGGAGCTTAACGTCCTTTCGAGCCAGCGGCGCGGCCGATCCACGTGGAGCTGCAGCTTCCCTCAGGGCGCCCAAACCGCCGCTGCCGCCCGCTCCGCCACGCCGGGTGGTCCGAGGACCTCGAGCAGCCTCGCCGCAGGCGGCGGCGCCGCGCTCCGCAGCAGGTCCGTGAGCTCCCCGGAGTCAAACCACTGCACGCGCTCGGCCACGACGGGGCCGTCGAGCAGGATGTTCGGGAGGGCCAGGTGCTTCACCCCCCGCACGACGAGTCGACCGACGAGCCACGTCAACCAGGGGACCCGGTGGGCGACCACCATCGGCACGCCCGCGACGGCGAGCTCGAGGCTGGAGGTCCCCGACTTGGTCAGCGCTCGCTCCGCCACCGCCAGCGCCTCCTCGGGGCGACAGGTCTCCACCCCCGCCGGCAACACACCAAGGTCGGCCCGCGAGATCGTGCTCGCCACCGGCAACAACACCCGACGTGCGCCACTTCGGGCCGCGACTTCGAGGAACACCGGGAGGAGAGCGCGAAGCTCAGAGCGACGAGAGCCCGGGAAGATCGCCAGGGTGCCGGGCTCACGCGATGAGGCCGCCACCCGATCGACCACCGGATGGCCGACCCACACCGCGTCCAGGCCCTTGCCAACCAGCTGCTCGGGTTCGAACCGAAACAGACATAACAACCGGTCAAAACTCGCCGCCAGCTTGTCGGCGCGGCCCGGGCGCCACGCCCAGAACTGGGGACAGACGTAGCCGACGGTCCGCACCCCTCGACGGCGTGCCTCCGACGCCAGCCCCAGGTGAAAATCCGCCGCGTCGATCGGCACAAAGACGTCGGGCTTCTCGTTCAGCGCGCTCCGCAGGGCCGCAGCGTTGGCCCGGATCCGGCCGATATGAGCGAACAGCTCCTGCAATCCCATGACCGCGAGGGGATCCCCCGTACCCGGCAGCGGCTCGGCGCCGACCGCCCGGAGCGCCGGTCCGACCAATCCGCGCACCTCCACCGGTCCTCGCCGGCGCAACGCGGTCACCAGCTCGGCCCCGAGGCGGTCGGCCGAAGCTTCGACCGCGCTGATCAGGAGGCGCATTTCTGGCAGAGCGCCTGAATGGTCAGCGCCAGCTCCAAGGCCGCCAACCCGTCGGCGCCCGGCACCGGGAAGGGCCCGCCGCTCCGAACCGCGGCGAGAAAGGCAGCCAGCTCATCCGCGAGCGCGTCCCCCGGTGGCACCTCAACGGGCTCCTCGCCGAGCTGCTCCTCCCCCCAGCGAACGCGGTGGGCCTTACGTATCCCAAGGTTCAAGCTCCAGTACACCCCCGGCGCCATCACGCGGAAGTGCCGCGCCCCAGCCCGGCTCACCCGTGACGCCGTGAACACGCCCACCCGGCCGCCCGCCGTCTCCACCCGCGCGTGCGCGATGTCGACCCGGCCGGTGCGCACCGCCAGGCCGTTGGCCCGTACCTCGGTCACCACCCGGTCCTCCGGGGGCAACAACGCGAGGAACAGGTCCAGATCGTGGACCATCAGGTCGAGCACGACGTCGGCGTCAGGCGAGCGGCCTGCGAAGGGCGCCAACCGTTCGGCCTGCACGAAACGCGCGTCCACCGGGAGCATGACCCGAAACGCAGGGTTGTACCTTTCGATATGACCTACGCTGAGCAACGGGTAGGCCGCGAGCCGCCGCGCGTCCTCGAGCGTCGCCGCGAGGGGTTTTTCGACGAGGCAAGGGATACCCGCCTCGAGCAACGGCACCGCCACCTCCGCGTGAAGTGACGTAGGAACCGCGATCACCGCACAGTCGAGCTCGGCCAGCGACGGCGTGAGGCCTTGTTCGGGGTCCACCACGACCAGCGCTTCACCCGCCAGGTGACGCGCGTGGTGGCGCCCCATGTGCCCATTGCCAAAAAGGGCGACGTTCAGGCGCCGACTCGCGGACATACCCACGTACTCCCTCCCTATTCTTGAGGATGCTCCGCGCCGACCGAGCGGCACACCCCTCTCCCGCTCCGCTCCATGAACTCTACGAGCTCGATCACCTCGGGCACGTCGGCCCAGGCCTCTCTGGCCTGCTCGAGCGCGATCCGGAACGGTTGCCCCTGATGGAAAATCTCGCGATAGGCCTGCTTCAACGCCTGTTGTACCGCACCGGAGATGCCAGCCCGCCTCAGTCCGACGAGGTTGAGGCCATAGAGGCGCGCCCGGTCGCCCTGAGCGATCGTGAACGGAGGTACGTCCAGCGCAGCCATCGCGCCGCCGCTGACCATCGCACAGCGCCCGACCCGAGAGTGCTGGTGTACCCCGGAGAATCCGCCGAGGATCGCGCGGTCGTGCACCACCACGTGCCCCGCGATCGCCGCGTAGTTCGCGAAGACGCAGTGGTTGCCCACCTGCCCATCGTGCGCGACGTGGCTGCCCGCCATGAAGAGGTTGTCCGAGCCGATCCGCGTGACCCCGCCGCCGCCGACGGTGCCCCGGTTGACGGTGCACCCTTCACGGAAGGTGTTGCGTTCGCCGATGATGACCCGGGAGGGCTCGCCGCGGTATTTGAGGTCTTGCGGGTCCCCGCCGATCGCCGCGAAGGAGAAAATCCGCGAACCAGCACCGATCTCGCTCGGTCCCATGACCACGGCTTGGGGTCCTATCCACACCCCGTCGTGAAGGATGACGCCCGGCCCGACTACCGCGAATGGGCCGATCTCGACGTCGTTTCCGAGCTCGGCGCCGGGATCGACGACCGCCGAGGGGTGGATTGCCATAGATGCTCCGAACCAGGGGGCGGCGAGGATAGCCCGGAACTCGTGTACACGCGATTGCTTCGTGAGGAGACACGCCGATGCCCCCCTCCCGTCCTGAGTCGCCCGCGGGCGCGACCAACTATGTCATCCTGATCCTGGACTCCTGTCGCTGGGACAGTTTTGTGGCGGCCAAGCCGAAGCGGATCCCGAAGCTTGGACCCGTGCAGAAGCGCTACAGCTACGCCACGTGGACCTCACCCTCCCACTACAACCTGCTCATGGGGCTCCTGCCGCACTCCTCTCCCCGTCACATCTACGCCTCGGAGTACTACAAATCCGACTTCCTCCGTTTCAAGGAGCGCTTGGGCGCCCAAACGTTGAGCTTCTCCCAGCTGCTGCCGAGCCTATGGTTACCTACGCTGCTCCAGGAGCAGCTCGGCTACCGCACCAACCTCTACGCCTCCATGCCGGTGCTGAACCCGGCGACGCCGCTCAACCGCAGCTTCGACCGATTTGAGCTGATGGAACAGCACAACGACGCCGCGCAGATCTACCGAAGAATGCGCTTCTACGACGATCGACCCAGTTTTTTCATGCTGAACACCGGGGAGACCCACTACCCCTACGCCACCCCGGATGAGCCGGAGGCCGAGTGGCCGCGGCTCTCGGGGGTCAACGGGGTGCTCAAACGCCTCGACGAACACCTCCGAGGAGGAAACCTGGTGCATCTCCGCGAGGCGCCCGGGTTCTTCGACGCCGCCCGGATGGCAGAGCTGCGGGAACGCCAGATCCGCGCGGTGCAGTGGGTCGACCGCGGCATCGAGGAGCTGTTTGACCTGCTGCCGGCCAACACCTACGTCACGGTCACGGCGGATCACGGAGAGATGTTTGGTGAGAGCGGCTATTTCGGCCATGGACCTATCCAACACCGTAAGTGCACCGAGGTGCCCTTCGTCGAGGGGCGACTCCGCTGACACACGGCCAAACCTAGGGCCTCAGCTTCGCTCCTTCTCGCCAATCCTCGCCTTCAACGCCGCGACATCCTCACGCAGCTGGGCGAGCTCCTGTCGGAGGCGGGGCAGCTCGGGCAGGGCCGCGCTGACCTCCAGCCAGCGCGCGTGCGGGATCGCCGGCACACCGCTCACCCGCTCCCCGGGGGCGAGATCGTGGGTCAGCATGCCCTGGGCGGCGACGGTCGCGCCGTCCCCGACGTCGAGGTGGCCCAGCACCGTCGCCCGCGCCGCCAGGGTCACGTTCCGGCCGACGGCGGTGCTGCCACCTACGGCTACGGTCGCCACCATCAGGCTGTGCTCCCCAACCGTAGCGCCGTGCCCGATCTGCACGAGATTATCCAGCTTTACCCCACGCTCCAGCCGAGTGTCCGACAAGGCACCCCGATCCACGGTGGTGTTGGAGCCGAGCTCCACGTCCTCACCGAGAACGGCGCGCCCAACCTGCGGGATCTTGACCCAGCCCTCGGCCGCGCGCGCAAATCCGAAACCCTCACCGCCGACCACCGCACCCGGGTTGAGCCAGCTTCGGTCCCCGACCTCACAGCCCGCGCACACGACGGCGCCGGCCATCAGCGTCACGTCTCGGCCGACGACCGCGCCCTCGCCCACAAAAGAGCCAGGATAAAGAACACTTCCGGCGCCCACGACCGCACCACGCCCCACGTAGGCAAACGCCATCACCGTCGCGCCGTCGGCGTTCCCCTCCACCACCGCGAGCGGATGAATGCCGGGCAAGGGGCGCTCAATCGGGAAAAACAGGGTCAACGCCCGCGCAAACGCAACGTAGGGATCGGCGCACCGGATGACGGTGTGGCCGAAGTCCTCGTCACGCCGTCCCACCAACACCGCGCCTGCCTGGGTGCTCTGGAGCTCCCTTACATAGCGCCGATTCGACAAGAACGACAGATGGCTTGGGCTGGCATCCGCGAGGCCTCGCACCCCGTCGAGGCGCCTCTCGCCGTCCCCCTCGACGGTCCCGCCCACAAAAGCCGCGATCTCTGCGACGGTGCGGACCATCACTTGCTGGGGTTCTGCTCGTTGTACCGCTTGATGAGCTCGTCGGTCACGTCGATGCTGGGCACCGAGTAGATCACGCCTCCCTCGGTCACTTCCAGCACGACCGTGTAGCCTCGTTCGGTGCCCAGGGTGACCACGATCTTCCGCATCTTGGTGAGCAGCGCCTCCATCGCCTGCATATAGGCTTGCTGGAACTCACCTTCTGCCTGGGCAGCGGCCTGCTGGTACTGGGCCGTGGCCATGTAGAGCTGCTCCTCCGCGCTCCGACGGCTCTCGTCGGACATCAGCAGCGCTTGTTTCTCATAGTCGGTCTGCATCGTCTGCACCTTGACGCCCAGCTTGTCGATGGCCGACTTCTTGTCGGCATGCATCTTCTCCAGGTTGGCCTTGGCGCGTTTTCCCTCCGCGACCTCGTTGATCGCCCGCTGGAAGTCGACGGTGGCGACCTTGGCCTGCGCGAACGCCGAGGCCGGGGCCACCGCGAGACAGAAGGCGGCAAACAGGGCGATACGAAACAATAGACGCCGGCTTTGTCCGAGCGCGCCGCGAAGCAGTGAGGTGAGGATCATCAGAATGCGCTCCCGATGGTAAAATCAAACACCGACTTACGTTCGTCGGGGTGAGGATTGATAGGGAAACCAAGCTCGAACCGGAGCGGACCGATAGGGCTGAACCAACGCAGGCCGAAACCGTAGGAGGTCCGCAGATCGGTCAGGTCGATGTGACCGTTCCCCCACGGATCCCCAAACGTGTTGCCCGCGTCGAAAAAGGCGACCAGAGAGATGCTCGCCGCCTTGATCACCGGAGACTCCAGCTCGAAGTTGTTGATGAAGGTCTCCGTTCCGCCGACGATCAGGCGATCGTCGGCGCTCATCGGATCCTCTGATCCCGAGAACACCGAGTACCGGTTGCTATAGTCCTTGTAGCCCAACGCCCGGATGGATGGACCGAGCCCGAAGTTCTCGTAGCCGCGGATCGAGGTGATCCCGCCGGCACGATAACGGTGGATGAAGGGCACGATCGACCCGTCGGTGCTGCGCACGTAGCCGGCCGACATGTTGTACTTGAACACCAGCCAGTCGCCCTTCTGGACCACCGGTTGGTAGAAACGGAAATTGGCCTGGGTCTCCCAGAGGTTGAAGTCGCCCCCGAAGAGGTTGAGGCGCGTCTCCTCATCCAGTCGGAAGCCGCCAGCAAGCTCGGAGGAAGCGGAGAACTTCACGCCACGGGTGGCGCTGATCCGGTTGTTCCGCTTGTCCACCTCGAACACCAGCCCGACCGAGCTGGTGAGCCCATTCCGGTAGAGCTCGCCGCCGTACAGCCGCTTTTTGTAGTCGTCCAGCGAGAGGATACCGACGTCCTCGAAGGTATAGTTCACGCCCAGCCGGATGTCGTTCCGCTCGTCGAGGTAGCGCCCGATCTCGAGCTTGCCGCCGCGTTGGTACTGATCCTCGAGGTATTCCTGCTGGACGTAGTAGCCGTCGATCCGCCCCGTCCAGTTGGTGTCCAACACATGCGGGTCGGCGAACGACACGTTGACGTTCTTGGTGCGCGGCGACCAGGTCACCGCGAGGCTCATCAGGTAACCAAGCCCGATGAAGTTGGCTTTCTGGATGTTCGCCGTGAACATCCAGGAGTCGAGCGAGCCGTAACCGGCGCCCACCGAGAAGGAGCCGGTGGGGCGCTCGGTCACATCCACGTTCATATCCAACACATCCGCGCCATCGCCGCGCGGGGTGCTGATGTCCACCTTCTCAAAATACCCAAGTCGATCCAGCCGTGCGCGCGACTCGCGGATTGCGCTGCCACGATAGATCTCGCCCTCGTTGATCGGGATCTCGCGACGGATGACCTTGTCGAAGGTCGGATCGTTACCGGTGATGTTGATCCGACCGATCCGCATCTTTTCGCCCGGTTGTACGTCGAAGGTGATGTCGACGATGCGGGTCTCGGGGTTGGTCGCAGTGAGCGGTACCACGTTGGCGAAGGCATAGCCCTGGTCGCCGTAGAGATCGGTGACCCGCTGGATCGCCGCCTGCATCGTGGTCAGGCGGAAGTCATCACCCGGACGCAGCGGGGTGGAGTCCCCCGAGAAGTCGAACAGTCGGCGTTTGACGTCCGGGCTCCACGCGTCGTCCACAGTGACGCCCGCCACGATGTCCGCGGCGTGCGCGGCCTGCACATCTTTGAGGGTCGCGCCATCCAACACCGCGGTGACCGAGCCAACAGTCAGGCCCTCGTTGGGAATGAAGGTACCTTGTACCTTCACTTCTCCGAGCTGATACTTGGGGCCCTCCGTGACGTGGATGTCGACGTAGATGTAACGTTTGTCGGGTGAGAGGTAGACCTTCGGCGCGTCAACCTGGACCTCGACGTAGCCCTCTTCGAGAAACACGGACCGCACGGCGTAGACGTCGGCTTCGAGGTTCTCCTGGATGTAGGTGCCCTTGCTGGTGAGCCAAGGCACGATACCACCGGGCCGGGTCTGCATGTACCGACGGATCTTCGCGTCGGGGACGCCTTCGTTCCCGGTGATGTCCACGGACTGGACGACGACCTTCCGGTTCTCTACGATCTCGAAGGTGAGCTCGACGAGCCCATCTCCCACCGGCTCCATGACCGGCGTGATCTCTACGAGGAAATACCCTTTTTCGAGATACTTATCGCGAATCGCCCGGACGTTGCTGGCGATACGACTGTCCGACGGCACGGTGAAGGGCTCGATGTCGAGCACCTCGCGAATGTCGTCCTCCTTGATCTTCTTGGCGCCGCTGATCGACACCTCGCGTACCGCCGGCTTCTCGGTGACCACAAAAACTACGCGCACTCCGGTGCCGGCGTCCTCGAATCGTACACTTACATCTTGTACAAATCCCGTGCGCCACACCGCCCGCAGGTCCCGCTGAACCTTCCAGGGCTCGACACGCTCACCCGACCGAAGGCCAATCACGTCGAGGATCGCCGCTTCGTCCACCCTTTTGGTGCCTGCGACCACCACCTCGGCCACCACGCCCTCTGCCGGTGCCGGGGCCTCCGCATACACCGCGGGGGACAAGAGCATCCAGAGCGGGTTCACGCCTCCTCCACAAAACGGCCGTCCCGCAGCCGAATACGGCGAGGCAGCCACCCGGCGAGCTCGAGCGAGTGCGTCACCACCACAAGCGTGGCGCCTTGTTCCCGCTGGATGGTCAGGAGCAGCTGCATGACCTCAGCGGCGGTGCGCGGGTCCAGGTTGCCGGTCGGTTCATCCGCGAGGATCAAACCCGGGGACATCATCAAGGCGCGCGCGATGGCGACCCGCTGCTGTTCCCCACCTGACAGCTCGCCGGGGCGGTGCGTCAGGCGGTTGCCGAGCCCCACGCGCGCGAGCTCCGCCGCCGCACGCCGCCGCGCCTCTGTAGCCGAACCCCCCCCGATCAACGCTGGCATCGCCACATTGGTAACGGCGTCGTGGTCGGGCAGAAGGTGGTGAAACTGGAAGATGAAGGACACCACCTGGTTGCGGTATCGGTTGAGCGCCGCGCCCGAGAGGCGGTGTACATCCCGACCATCGACCAGCACCTGTCCGGCGGAGGGCGGCTCCAGCGCACCCAAGAGGTGGAGGAAGGTGGATTTTCCCGACCCGCTCTGCCCGACAAGCGCGAGCGCGCCACCCGGTTCGATCCGCAGATCGGCGTTATCCAACACGGGAATCTCGAAGCCCGCCTTCACGAAACGGCGAGACAGCCCCTTGACCTCGACATCAACGCCCATCATTCGTACCGGAGACCGTCGACCGGGTGCAGAGTCGCCGCTCGCCACGCGGGGTACAACGTGGCCAGGAAGCAGATCACCAGCGCGCCACCCGCCACCGCGGCGACCGCGGGATACTCGACCACCACCGGCAAGGAGTCGAGGTAATACACGTTGGTGTCCAAGGGAAATTGGTACTGATCCAGGAAGGCGGAGCCCGCTAACCCAAGCGCGGTACCGAGGCTTGTGCCGACCACCCCGACGATCATTCCCTGGGTGATAAAGATCCCGACCACCGAGCGGTTTGACGCGCCCATCGCCTTGAGGATGGAGATCTCGCGGGCACGGGTGATGACCATCACGACGAGGTTGGTCACGATGCCGAGGGCCGCGACCACCATGATCAGGCCGAGGATCAGTGACATCACGATCTTCTCGAGGCGGAGAGCAGAGAACAACGCGGCGTTGATGGTGAGCCAGTTGCGCGTGATGTAGGGCGACCCCAAAGCCTGCTCGATCTCGGTGCCGATCGTGGCGACATCGTAGAGCCTGTCCTCCGCCACCCTCACCTCCAGGCCGGTGACTGCGGTGCCAAGGCCGGTAAAATCCTGGGCGTCGGACAGAGAGACGTAGGACCACTTGGTGTCGTACTCGTACATCCCGGTGTAGAAGATGCCCGCGACCCGAAAGCTCCGGGTGGTGGGCATCGGCACTCCGAAGGGGCCCACTCCCCCGCCGATCGGGTTGATCACGAACACCCGGTCCCCCGGGTAGACCCGCAGCCCCGCTGCGAGCTCCTCGCCGAGCAGAATGCCCGGAAGCTCCTCGGTGTCGGTGATGTCCTGGGCAAGGGCGGGAGGGGGGCTCTTGAGGTGACGCATCACGTCGGCCCGGGCCGCGTCGTCGTCGAGGTGGCCCTGGGGACCAACCTTGAGATCGGAGACCACCTCGGTGACCTTGGCGGTGCGCTCCGTGTCAAGGCCTTTGAGCACGGCCCCCGCGGTGCTGTACGCCGAGCGCAGCATCACCTCGGTATAGACGAAGGGCGCTACCGCTTCGACCCCCGAGCAGGCCTCGACCGTCTTGATCGCGGCCTCAGGCTCGTCCATGGTGCCGGCGAACTCGATCACCATCATATGGGAGTTGCTGCCCAGGATCTTGGTGCGGAGATCGACCTCGAAGCCGGTCATCACGGACATCACGATGTCGAGCACCGCGACCCCTGCGGTCACCCCCATGATCGAGAGCACGCCGATCAGCGAGATGCCCACGTCCTGACGGCGAGATCGGAGGTGGGACCACGCGATGGTGAGGATGAAGGTCATTGCGGGGCGCCCCGCTATCCCGGCGGCACCGTCCGTGCCCTGACTTCGGTGTCGGGAACCGTCTTTTCGCAAACGGACACCCCTTGGCGGGCGACCGGGCCCGCACAGCTTGACACCCGGGGAGACGCCGGGCAAAGGGGAGACTCCTTCCCCTGAGGTACACGTGTTCCTCGGCATCGATCTGGGCACCACCAACTCTGCTGCGGTGGTGTTTGACGGCGAGACGTTCACGCCGATCCGAAACCAGCAGGGAACCGTGCTGACCCCGAGCATCGTTCGGATCGACGCACGAGGCGGCGTGACCGTGGGGGCGCGCGCCCGCCGCTTCTTCGACAACGACCCGGACAACACCCGCGGCGAGTTCAAACGCCTGATGGGCTCGGGACACCTCTTGTCTTTCACAGCCTCCCACCAGGAGCTTCGGCCTGAAGACCTCTCGGCTGCCGTGCTCCGGTCGATCCGGAACGACGTGAAGGACCAGCTCGGCTTCACGCCCGCCCGCGCGGTGGTCACCGTTCCCGCGCTGTTCGAGCTTCCCCAGGTGAGCGCAACCGCTGAGGCCGCAAGGCTCGCGGGTTTTGCGCAGATCGAGGTCCTTCCGGAGCCCGTCGCCTCCGCGATCGCGGCAGGCTGGAGCTCAACCGATCCCGGGCGGCCCTGGCTGGTCTACGACGTCGGAGGCGGCACGTTCGACGTCTCGCTGCTTGAGACCCAGGACGGAATGCTCAGAGTGGTCGGCCACGACGGCGACAACTTCCTCGGCGGTCGTGATTTTGATACAGCGATCCTGGAGTATGCGCTCGAACGCTTTGAGTCCGAACACGGTCTGTCACTCAACCGAGCCGACCCGGCGCTCGCCGGTGAGCTCCGTCGGCTCCGAACCGCCGCCGAAGACGCGAAGATCGAGCTCACCCGGGCCGAGCGGGCCAACGTCACAGTGCCGCGCATGTCGGGGGGCCACGACCTGGACGTGGAGCTCAGCCGCGAGGAGTTCGAACGTTTTGCGATCCCCAATCTGGACCGGAGCGTCGAGATCTGCGCGCGCCTCCTCGCGACCCACGGCGTGACGCCCGATCAGCTGGGCAGGGTGGTGCTGGTCGGCGGCCCGACCGCGATGCCGGTGCTCCGCCGCCGGCTGGCCGAGGCGCTAGGCGCCCCCTTCGCCACGGGCCTCGACCCGATGACCCTCGTCGCACGAGGTGCGGCGATTCACGCCGCGGCGAACCGGATCGACGCGCGCCCCCCGACGGAGGCCGCGCCAGCGGTGCCTAAAGGACCCCGGATCTGGCTCCAACATCCTGCTATCGCCTCTGATCCGGCACCCTGGGTGGTCGGGCGGCGGGTCGAGGGCCGCGACGGGCCGGCGCTCGCGGAGGTGGCGATCCGCCGGACCGACGGCGAGTGGGAGTCCGCCCGGGAGAAGCTGGACGCGGAGGGCGCCTTCGCGCTGCCGGTCGCGTTGAAGCTGCGGCAGGCCAACACCTTCGAGCTCATCGCCTGGCGCGCAGACGGAGAACAGGTGGTGCCGGAGCCCGCCCGCTTCTCGATCGTGCACGGGATCACGCTTGGCGATCCACCACTGTCTCGGAGTATCGGCGTCGCCCTTGCCAACAACGAGGTGCACGTCTACTTCGAACGCGGCTGCCCGCTGCCGACCCGGCGGAGCTTCGTTCATTCACTCGTCGAGACCGTCGCCTCCGAACAGGATCCGCGCCCCGGGGTGCCGCGGGCGGGCGGCAGCGACGTTGGCGAGACTGCGGCCGACCGCTCGGCGGGCTACGCGCTCAAGGTCCCCATCGTACAAGGTGAATTCCACGCCGCCCACCTTTGCCGTCTCGTTGGGAGCCTTCGGATCCCGGCCGGCGAGCTCAAGGGCACGCTCCCCGCCGGCACTGCGATTGAGGTCACCTTGGAGCTCGACCGCGGCGGCCGCCTGAGCGCGCGGGCCTACATCCCGGCGCTCGACCAGGTGTTCGACCGGGTGGCGCACCTGGTGACCCCTCAACTCGGTCCCGGCGCGCTGGAGGAGGCTGCGACCGGACTCCGCCGGAGGATCGCCAGTATCAACGCGGCCGCGATGCGGTCGGGCAGCGCTGCCGCGATGCTGTACGCCGGCGAGCTCGAGGCGCGCCTCGGCACCTTGAAGTTCGATCTGGAGCGCGCCGCGACCGGGGACCCTGATGCCCTCGAGAAGTGTCGCCGGCTATTACTTGAGTTGGACGCCGATCTTGCGGAGGCCGAGAGCGTTTCGGCGTGGCCCGAGATGGTCAAGCGCACCCGCGAGCGGCTCACCCACTACCTCGGGCTGCTCAGCAACTTTGGCACGCCGGTGGAGAAGAAGGTGGGCGAAGATACCGTTCAACGTATCGAAAAGGCGCTCGCGGCCAAGAAGGCGGTCGACGTGGACCGCCAACTCCCCGCGCTTCGCTCGGTGGCGGTCGGCGCCTGGCTTCGACATCCGGGCGCGTGGAGGAGAGAGTTCCAGGCGGTGAACACGCGCATCGTCGAGTGTCGGGACCCGAGCCGGGCCCGAGAGCTGGTTCGCGAAGGTCAGAAGGCGCTGGAGCAGAACGACGACACAACGCTGGAGCGGGTCACCCGTAGCATGTGGGAACTCCTCCCGGTCAGCGCCGAACAGCGGAAGCTGGGCCACGACTCGGGGCTGGTGTGAGCAACAACGCCGATAATCCCTTCTGGGTGCTGGGCCTCCCGCCCGAGACTTCGCGCGCGGAGGTCGAGCGGGCCGGACAGAAGCTCCTCGCGCAGCTCGAGCTGGGGCTCGCGGCGGCCGCCGTCTGGCAGAGCCCGTCGGGTCCCCGGCCGCGCGACAGTCAGGCCGTCCGGAGCGCCCTCGCCGAGCTCCGCGACCCCTCCCGCCGGCTCTTGTGGGAGCTTCGCGCCGGGGTTCGGATCGAGCCCGAGGAAGAACCTGCCCGGGCGCCGAGCTTCGCCCCCTGGCCCGGGGCCTGGCGGGCCCTCGGGTGGCCCCCGGCCTGATGCCAGCGCCGTTCTCCTTCTCGCGCCCACCGATCCTGGCCCTACGCGTGATCGCGCTCATCGTGCTCTTCCCGCTGGCGGCGTCCGTGGCCTCGGCGATCACGGCACACAATCCCGTAGGCACGCTCAAGACGGCCGCGTCACTGATGGTGGTGCTCTACGTCGCGATCCCAGGCGCCATCTCCCGGTACGTGCTCGAGCCGCTCGGCCTCTACCGCTTTGTATGGCTTCAGGCGCGATGGCTTCAACCCTACAACACCTGGGGTGACCGCGAGGGCGGCGCGTTGACGGCGGCGGCCCGCGCGCTGATGTGGCGCCCCAATACCAAGGGAGAAGCCTGGCTCCGGGCGCGGCTCGCCCAGGAGCGCAATCTCGACTCGTGTGGGTTGACCGCAGCGGGGGTGCACGCGCGGCTCTGTGGCCAGAATGAACGCTCAGACCGTCTTTTCTACGCGGTGGACATCCTGCCCGCCCGCGCATGGGACGGCCACGCCCGCTGGGCGGCGCGCCGTTGGCGGCTCGCGGACGCGGCGAGCCGCGGGGACTGGAATCGGGCCTTGTCGTTGGCGAATCGTACCGGACCGGGAGGCATCCTGTTGCGGGCGGCGAGAGGGAGCGGTACGGAGCGCCAGTCGAGACTCCTGGCCGTATTCGCATGGATTTTCCTCGGATGTTCTCCGCGCTGGCTGTTCCTCGTCCGAGAGGCCCTCACGCGACCCCGGCTGGAGCCGCCCCGGGCCCCTCCGAGCCTCATCCGAACGGACGACCCTGTCGAGCCGATCACCCTCGCCTTGAGCCTCCAGCAGCGTGCCCTGCAAAACCCTAACTTGACCCTTGATGAGCTCACCGAGCTCGGTCAGGCGTGGGAGCAGGTCGCGCGGGATCCGGCGGTGCTGGCGCACCTGGCCCGTCGGGCGCTCGCGCTCAATCTACCCGATGATCCCAGTACTTTTCGAGATCGACTCGTGGACGATGCGATCATGGAGCTCGCGGCGCACCTGCGTCAGCACCCACAGCCCCCGGTCTCCGTCCCGGGCACAATGCCGGCCCGCGTCTACGAAGCGCTTCAGGAGTGGCATTTACGAGACTTAGAGCTTCAATGCCGAGACTTGAAGCGCCGGGCTTCGACCGAGACCTTCCTGCCCAGCGCGGACGAGTGGGACAGCTTCATGCGCATCCGAGACCGGTGGATCGCGTGCTTCCGCCTGATGGACACCGCCGCGGGCACGCCACACTTCATCCGCCTGTGGCAGGATCCCTGCAACTACGGCGTGGCCATGTACAACCGGGCGGGCGAAAAACGGCTCGGTCACGTACTTTTCCTGTGGTTGCTGGAGGAGGCCCGGCGCTACTCGCACCAAGCGGCGATCACCCTGCTCGAAAAGAACGCGCGGGGATCCAAACCGCCCGGCAGGTTCAGGCGCTAGCGCCGGCCGGCTTGATCGCCTCGACCACCTTCTTCCCGTCGAGCAGAATGTAGTTGAACTTCCCGCCCCGAGTCTGTTTCAGGGTGGCGGCGGCGTCGTCCATGTTCAGGGTCTTTCCGTCCGCTGTCTTGCCCGCGATCACCTGACAGCCCGCGGAGTTGATTCCGACGTTGCCCCCGGGGTTCAGCCCCGCACGGTGGATCAGGAAAGCTGAGTCGTGCTGGACGTAGGTGCTGTCCCCCTCACCCTGGAACTGATCGTCCTGGTTCTCGTCCACGTAGAGCGGGACCCCCTTCTCCGTCTGATCCGCCGTCATGCGGAAGCGATCTGCGCCGCCGTAGCCGTCCTTCCAATAGTCCGGGTGTTGGTTGTCAAAGGCATACTCGTAGGCGCCCTCTTGGAGCCGCCAGTTCTCGCTCGAGCCTCCGTACTGTTTTCCGTCGAGCGCGCCGTCCATACCTTTGTCGAGATCGGTGAACTTCCCGGGATCGGTGGATCCGGGGTACTCCTTCACCACCGGCTTCCCCTCCTCGTCGAGGCCCAGCACGACGAACATGTCGTCATACGCGCCCGGCACGTCAGAGTAGTCCCCGACGCCGATGGTCGTCATCGCGAGGCCACGAATGCCGATCAGGCAATAGGTGCCCGGCTCCTGACTCCAGGCGTCTGCGTGGCCGAGCGCCCCGATCAACCCAGCGTAGAAGCTGAACTTGTCATCGGTGCTCGCCTGAGCGCCGGGCCAGGTCAAGCTGCCGTCTTTCTCCTCGGTCTTGGGGCCCTCCTGCTCTTGATCGCCGCCGGTGCTCTCTGCACCCACCCCGGTGCCCGAGGACGTGCCGCTGCCAGACGCCGTGGGACAAACCTCGTCTTTCCCGCCGAACAGCTCAGAGACCCAGTCGGCCGCGCCCTCGACCACCCCGGACACCTGCTCGCCGAGCCAGCCCGACTCGCGGAGCCACGCCAGGCGGTCCCCGTTGCCCCGACCCGCACCCGAGCGACCACCCGCGCCGGCGGCGCAGGAGGACCCAGCTTTGGCACCACGCTTCTGCTTGGAGAACATGATCTGATCGTAGATCGTAGTTCCCGTTACGTCACCGCCTCCCGATCGGCGGCGCGACCCCGATGTACGTCAGGTGTTTCGCCGATCTTCAGCCGGAATGAACCCGCTGCGGACGCAGGAGAGGGAAAAGGATCACGTCGCGAATGCTGGAGGAATCGGTCAACAACATCACCAGCCGGTCAATACCGAGCCCCTCGCCCGCGGTGGGCGGGAGTCCGTAGGACAGGGCGTTGACATAGTCGTCGTCGAAGAACATCGCCTCGTTGTCCCCTGCGTTTCGAGAGCTGGCCTGAGCGGCGAAGCGCTCAGCCTGGTCCACCGGATCGTTGAGTTCGTTGAAGCCGTTGGCGAACTCGCGGCCCGCGATGAAGAGCTCGAACCGATCGGTGAGCTCGGGATCCTGCTCATTACGCCGCGCCAGCGGGCTGATCTCCACCGGAAAGCCGGTCATGAAGGTCGGGTTGACCAGCCCACGCTCCACATAGGCGTCAAAATACCACTCCCACCACTTCCCGTAGGTGCTCGGGAACTTCGCCGCGTCTCGGTCCCCGTGATCCTGGCACCAGCGCCGCCGCAGCTCCACCGGATCCCGGAGCGCCTCGGCCGAAAGCCCGGTTGCCTCCGAGATCAGCTCGGCCATGGTGGCGCGCCGCCAGGGGAGACCGAAGTTGATGGACTGTTCCTGGTAGGTCAGGGTCGTCTGGCCATCAAACAGCGCTGCTACAAGGCCGGAGATCAGCGTCTCCGTCCGCACCATGAGACCCTGCCAGGTCGCGTAGGCCTCATAGAACTCGAGCATCGTGAACTCGGGGTTGTGGAAGCTGTCGATGCCCTCGTTCCGGAAGTTCCGGTTGATCTCGAAGACGCGTTCGAGGCCGCCTACCACGAGCCGCTTGAGGTAGAGCTCGGGGGCCACCCGCAGGTAGAGCTGCGCGTCGAGCGCGTTGTGGTGGGTGACGAAAGGCCGCGCCGTGGCTCCGCCTGGGATCGGCTGCATCATCGGGGTCTCGACCTCTATGAAACCCTCCGCCTCGAAATAGTTACGGATGTAACGTACGATCTGGCTTCGACGCAGGAAGACCGCGCGCGTCTCCTCGTTGACGAACAGATCGACGTAGCGCTGACGCTGCCGGAGCTCCGGGTCGGAGAGACC
This sequence comes from Deltaproteobacteria bacterium, assembly GCA_947486185.1. Taxonomy (GTDB): domain Bacteria; phylum Myxococcota_A; class UBA796; order UBA796; family SXON01; genus CANKTH01. Next base: position 2,888 of record CANKTH010000014.1, on the reverse strand, counting down.
GTGGAACTTGTCCGGCAGCGAGCCCATACACTTGGAGAGGAGCATGAGGCGCTCGACCTTGATCGAGAGCTCCCCGGTGCGGGTGCGCATCAGGGGCCCGGCAACGCCGACCACATCCCCCAGGTCGAGCCGCTTCCACATCAGGAACGTAGCGTCACCGACGTCGTCCTTCCTTACGTAGAACTGGATGCGCCCCTCCTGGTCCAGCACGCGGCCAAAACCAGCCTTGCCCATCTCATTTTTGAACATCAGGCGCCCCGACACCGCGAAGGTACCCAGTCCGGGCAGGTCGGCGTCAGCGACGCCCTCGGCCGCCTGCTTGAGCTCAACGCTGTGGTGGCTCGCATAGGAGCCAGCTTCAACACCGTGAGGCCAGGGGTTGATCCCCTCAGCACGTAACGAGGCGACCTTCGCGAGGCGTTCGGGATCAAAGGTATACATTGGCGCTTCCTGACGCCGCGCCGCTAACCCGTACGTCTCGGCCCCGCAGCCCCGCGCTCAGCCCGCATCCGCCTCACAACGTTCGGCCACCGGTTTGTCCCAGTTCTCGAGCTCGGCGAGGGTGATGCTGACCACGAATTCGTCATCCGTAGTGAGGTTGGGGCCAAGGTACATATGGCGCCAGATGCCGTAGTAGTGGATGACCCCGCCCTCGGGCGCGGGCCACCACACTTCGATCTGGTAGTCGGTGTCGAAGATCTGATCGGGATCTTCAAAAACCGCAGCTTCGCGCATCCACGACCCGCTGAGCAGGCCGGGCCCCCCGTCCGGCACGTGACGCGCCCCCGACCGCACTGCATTGTCATAGTTCCCGTAGAAGGCGAGCGACGCGCTGTAGTCGGTGTCCCAATCCAAGAGCTGGGAGCGCCGGGCCACATAATCGTCGAAGGAGGTCAGGAAGGAGCGCTGGTAGGTGTCGTAGCTCTCGTGGAGCGCCTGCTGATCCGCGTCGATGATCAGCGCCTCGAGCTGCTCCATGGTGCAGGGCAGAGGATTGATAAGGTATAAGCCTGCAGATTTCGCGGGGTCCCCGGTGTTGGCGGCCGGCAGGTCCGCGACCTGGGCGGAGCTCAGCCGGGTGAGCGAGCCTGTCGCCGGGAGGTCCAGCCGAGCGACCGCCGCCTGAGCGTGGGTGATCGCCTCGACCAGCTCCTCATCGGAGCCCGCCCGATACTTGTCCCAGAAATAATGGAACAAACCGTCAATATCGGCGGGCGCGGGATCGGTGGACGCGCAGGCGAGGAGCATCGGGAGGATCATGGTGCCAGGATAGCACCAGACCGGCACGTCGCTCCACTTTGCGGCCGCGGATCAGCGCGGTCGCGCCCGCGGAACCCCAGATGGCCTCTGTCGCGCGCGGCTACCCGGCCCCCGAGCCGCTCCCCGGCACCGCGGGGGGGCCAAGGAGCTCGGACCGTGGAAGAACCGCCGTCAGACCCAGGATCTTCCGGTGCCATCCCTTCACCCTGGCCGCGGCCTCGGCGTCGAGACCGTAAAGCGCGGCGACGGCATCATCCAGGCGATCTACAGTCTTTTTCGGCCGCTCCAGGATCTCGTTCGCCAACCCGTCGAGCGCGCTCCACGCTCCGCCCGGCGGCGGCGCCGGCAGGCTGCGGAGGTGTGCGACCTTCACCTGGGGAATGCCCTCGCGCGCGTCACGTACCGAGTGATAATGGTACCAACGCAACAGCCCACTATTGAGCAGCGCGATCAGTCGGGCCGCGGGCCACTCGGGATGACTGAAGCCGGCGAGCAGAGAGTTTCGGAAGGCGAGGCCATCCGAGGGGGCAGCGACGGGGTAACGGGCGGTCTGCCGGATCAGTACGGACACCGCCGCCCACCGACCCGGCGCGCCCAGGGTTACACTCGCTGGGGCGTATCGCCGCGGTGGAGCAGCCGCGAAGCTCGATATGTCCTTGCCCTCACGCACGGCTGCCCGACGCGGACCCTGAGACAGCCACGCCGTACCGCGCGGCGCCTGCAGGCCACGCTCCCCGAAACACTCCGGCGGAAACTTAGGCAGAACCGATATATATCGGAGCAACGCCGCGTCGGCGTCCGTCAGGCCCGGCTGCGGGAGCTGCCATGGTGCTGCCGTCGCCCCGTCCAGCGGCCCGAGGGCTGTCTGCCTCGCGGTCGCACCGACGAGCAGGCTCGGTTGGAAGACCCCAGGGAATGCCCCGTCACCAAAACTCTCGAGGTCGGGGTCAAGCTCCAAGCGGCGGCTGAGGGCAACGCGCGTAGGCGCATAGCCCTGAAGATCGGCGACCGAAGACGGTAAGAGGAGAGCCAACCGTCCGCCGGGTCGGAGCAGCTCGGCGCATCGCTCGGCGAACATCCCGTGCGCGGTGGGGTAGCTGCGGAAACTCTCAAAACGGGCGCGGTAGGCCGCTCGGCGTTCATCCGACAGTCCCAACGACGCGCGACCGGCGTAGGCGATCCAGGGCGGGTTCGCGACTACGACATCCCACGCCGCCTCGCTCGTCGTAGCGGGAAGCTCGGACAGGCTGTCATGGAGCAGGAGCTGAGGTTCATGGCCGATGAGCTCGCGGAGGCGATGGCGCGCGAGCCCAAGCGCGAGGGGATCGAGGTCGATCCCGGCGATGACCCCGAGCGGCTCGCCGCGGAGGCGGAGCTCGTGGATCACCGCCACCAACAGGTTCCCGGTGCCACAGGCGGGATCAAGCACCCTCAGCGGACCCGGCGGTGCTCCCCGCAGGGCCAACTTCGCCAACTTCTCAGCATACGAGGCGGGAGTATAGACACTACCGCTCCGCCGCGCGGTCCGGGGTCGGCCGAGCTTGAGCCGGCCCGCCACCCGTGACAGCCGCGCGTCGAGCAGGCGGTCGCATACGTCCGCGAATAGCGCCAACGGTGGCGGTTTGAGG
>CANKTH010000013.1 GCA_947486185.1 Deltaproteobacteria bacterium | reverse complement strand
GTCTTCTCGTTGAGATGGGGGTCCATCAGCTCATACCGCCGCCGAATCGCCTGGACATCGCTCATGCCCTCGGGTTACACGTTGACTCGTCAATGGCAACCGTCGCCTCGTCGATTAGGGGTAAGTTATTCCGTAACGGGTCCTAACCTTCAGATTTTCGTGATCCCGCAAGTCAACCCGGACGGCCGCCACCACTCCCAGACCGTCAAGGCGATGTGGCGGAAGAACCGCAACCCGGACGACGCTGGCGGTCGACCCTCCTGTGTCGGAGTCGATCTCAACCGAAACTACAACTTCTTGTGGGACTTCCCCAAACATTTTTCGCCTGATGCGGACGTCGCCACGTCGGACGATCCCTGCGACCGCTCGCAGACCTACCGTGGTCGAAGCCCAACATCCGAGCGGGAGACGCGGAACGTCGTGTGGCTGATGGACCAGAACCCCCTGATCCGGTGGTCCATCGACCTGCACAGCTACGGCAAACTGATCCTTTACCCCTGGGGGGACGACGAGAATCAGACCACGAACCCAGACATGCACTTCAACAACCCGGTCTACGACGGTCGCCGAGGCACCGCGGGCGAGTCGGGCTACCGGGCGTATATCAAGCAGGCGGACCTCAAGACCTTCAAGGCCCTCGCTCAGGAGATGGCCCGCGCGATCAAGGCGGTCCGAGGCCAGGTGTACGAGCCCCAGCAGGGGTTTGCCCTGTATCCGACCTCCGGTACGGTGGACGACTGGGCGTACAGCAGGCACCTGACTGACCCGGCCAAACCGAAGGTCTGGGCCTACACGTTGGAGTGGGGTGAGGAGTTTCAGCCCCCGTGGACCGAGATGGAGATGATCATCGAGGACGTGTCCGCGGGTCTGGTAGCCTTCGCCGCGGGCGCGCTCAGGCGGAGCGGCGTATAGAGCCGGCGTGGAGCTCCGCGCCCCTGGTGGTCGTTTTTCTCGTACTGAGGAGAAGGTATGATGTTCTGGTTCCTGCTTGCGTGTCATGAGTTGGCGCCCACCGAGCCGTCGGCGGGTCCGCCGCCCTTCGGGATGGTGCTCGCCAACGACAACCAACTCTACGCGGGCGTTGGGTCGATCGACATCTCGCCCACGGTGACTGAGACCTTCACCGACCTCGACGCGGACGGAGAGTTTGATGGTTGTGTGAACGACCCGCTGGGCCCGGATAGCAGCCGTCCCGGCTGCGACGAGCCCTTCGACGACGTAAATGGCAACGGCTACTTCGACGCCATCTGGATCGCGGGCTACGGCGAAAGGCGGGCGGCAACTGGCGTTAGCGACCCGCTATACGCCCGGGCGGTGGTGCTTTCGCTCAACGGCGAGTACGTCGCCCTCGTCGGGGTCGACTCCGTCGGCCTGTTGGAGAGCCGCGTGCGGCAGGCCCGCCTTCTGTTGGACGCGGAGGGCTTTGAGATGGACCGGGTGCTCGTGTCCTCGTCGCACTCCCACCAGAGCCCCGACGTGGTGGGTATCTGGGGAGATACGACGGCGTTGTACACCGGCATCAACCAGGAGTATATCGAGAGCTTGCCTCCGGCGATCCACGACGCGGTGGCGATGGCAGCCGGGTCCATGGTGCCGGTGAGCCCGGTGGTCGGCACGGTGGCTACGGGTGAAATCGACCCGGACCTGAACGGCACCCTGTTCGGTGGCACGAGCCCCAATCCGCACCAGATCGGAACGATCGACGATCTTCGTGACCCGATCATCGTCGACGACCAGCTCGTCGGGATGGCGTTTGACGGGCCGGACGGCCGCCTCGTCACGATCATGAGCTTCGCGTCGCACCCCGAGACGATTGGGGACCGGAATACGGAGGTTTCGGCGGACTACGTGGGGTTCATGCGGGACACCGTCGAGGCGAGCCAAGGGGGCCTGGCGGTGTTCCTCTCCGGCGCGCTCGGGGGCATGATGTCCGCGGTCACCTCGATTCTACCCGCCTTGGACGACCAGGGTGCCAAGGTGACCGACGCGGCCGGGGACACGGTGTGGGTTGAAGGAGAGAGCTGGGAGCTGGCACGTTCGCAGGGCATCCTGCTCGGCCAGGCCGTTCCGCTCGCACTTACGGACAGTCAGCCTTGGACCAAGATCGCGGTCCGTAGTCAGCCGCTCCTCGTGCCGGTCAGCAACGTGTTCTACCAGGTCGCCTTCCGCACCGGACTGTTGGACAGCAAGCTGGAGGACCTCGACACGAGCACGGATTGTCCGGGCTACGGCACGGATCCCAACGTGCTTGGCTGTGTGCCGACGGGCATCTGGCGGGTCGAACTGGGGCCCGCGACGTTGGCGACCATGCCGGGCGAGCTCCTCCCCGAGCTCTTCTACGGCGTGCCCGACGACCCGGCGATGGCGGACGCGTCGCTTCGGTCGGAGGATCGCCGCTGGGACGAGCATGACCCAGACTGTAACGACGTTCCGTGGGCGGACTGTAAAGACGTAGAGTCGGTTGGCGACTGCGACTGTCTACATTACCACGCGGAACCGTACGTCCACGCCACCGACGGCACGCCGATCATCCGTGAGATGCTGCCGGGCACCTACCGGGCGCCGATCGGCATCACCAATGGTTATTGCGGCTATCTCGTGCCTGACCCCGACTTCAACACCTACGTCTCCCAGCTCACGGACGACGGGGATCACTACGAAGAGACCAACTCCTGTTCGCCCTCGTTCACTCCGCTCCTCCTGGAGGCGTGGGTTCTGCTGACCGAGGGTAGCGGCTGAGCTCCCGGCGGGGCGGCCGCCTTGGCCCGGCGAGGGCGACCGGGCGGCGGCTCCCGCTTCGGACCGCGGGCCGTCGCTTCGTGGGTGAGGGCTCCGAAGGGCCTGGGAGGGTGCACGCCCGCCGGGCTCAGAAACGTAAAGACAGGTCGATCGCGTGCCAGTTGTCCGACGCTTGACGGGTGTCCACGCGAAGTCCGTATTCGAGGCCGCCTTTTTCGTTTCCGATAGTGAGGCCGGCGTGAACCCACCACGCCTGCTCCTGTTGGCTGGTGCCCGCCCGCAGCTTGAGCCAGGAGATAGGCTGCACATCCACCCCGCCCATCCAGCGCGCCCCGCCGAAATCTACGCCGTCGACCCACGGCACGGCGCCGTCGATCTCAACGGCGAAGGTCTCGCCGCCGAGAAAGCGGGCTCCCGCATCCAGGTGACGCTGCGTCTCCGGGTAGTCCTGCAGCACGAGATTGCGAGCGCCGAGGCTGAGGACCAGCATCTGGGCCGGCATCCCGGTCGCCGAGACGCCCAGATTGGTCGCGCGATCGCGGCCGCTACGCTCCCCTTCTCGCCAGTGATGCCGACCGCTCACGCCCAGCGAGAAGCGCCGCCCTGCCATGGGCACCGCCGCCGCCAGCGCGATCGCCTGATGCACCGTGGGGTCGGTGAGCTCCTCCCCGGTCAGCTTCCAGCCCGGACGTTCGCTGCCCTGGAGCGTCGGCTCGTCCCCATATCGCTGGTAACGAACCCCGAGGGCGATGGGGCTGGTACGTGCGTCCAAGGCACCGACCCTCCAGCCGAACCGCGCGTCGGGCATCACCGAGACGCCGGCGTACATCGCGTACGTGGACTGAAGCGACGCGGCGGTGACACTGTCCGCCACCTCGGCTACCGCGTCGGGATCGGCCCGGGAGGCCCCGCCGCGGCCCAGGGAGCGAGCCCCGGGGTCCTCGAGCAGCAGGCTGTCGGCTGCGTGAGCCATCGGGCTCAGCACCATCAGCAGCCAGACGCCTGGCAGACGGTAACAACAGGAAGTCCGCGAGAGCTTGCCGGGAGCCATATGCATGACTACTATGCCGAGCGCTTAGCCGGCTGCAAGCCGGGTTGACATCCTGGGACCCCGTCCGTCTCCCTGCCGGTGCGCCGTCAGGGGGCGAGGCGCGTAAAACGCATCCACCCGGAGCGAAAATGGAAACCGAACGCCTCGAATTCTTCCGTGCATTGCTCAACGACCGGCTCAAGACCTTGCTCAGCGAGGCGGGGGCAACGTTGATTGATCTGACGGGCGAACAGGAGAGCCTGGCTGACGCGCTCGACCTGGCGTCGATGGAGTCCAACCGCGACTTTCAGCTCCGTATCCGCGACCGGGAGCGGGTGCTGATCCACAAGATCCGCGAGGCCTTGTCACGCATCGACAGCGCCGAGTATGGCATTTGTGTAGCTTGTGGGGATGATATCTCCGAGAAGCGCTTGCTTGCGCGCCCGGTGGCTACGCACTGCATCGACTGCAAGACTGAGCTGGAGCAGCTCGAGCGTTCTTCGCGAGATCTGTGATGCGCGCCACGAAGGCGGTCCTGCCGGTCGCGGGTATGGGAACCCGTTTTTTGCCCGTGACCAAGGCGGTGCCCAAGGAGATGCTGCCGCTGGTGGATCGCCCCTGCCTGGCCTACGTCATCGCCGAGGCGGTGGAGGCCGGTCTGGGAGACATCGTGCTGGTGACCTCACGCGGTAAGTCCGCGATCGAGGACTATTTTGATCGTAGCCCGGCGCTCGAGGCGAGCCTCGCGGCTTCGGGAAAAGAGGCGCTCCTTCAGGAGGTGCTCTCGGCTGCGCGTCTGGCGCGGGTGGTGAGCGTACGCCAGCAGGAGCCGCGGGGCCTGGGCCATGCGGTGCTCCAGGCAGCCGCGGCGGTGGGCAACCAGCCTTTTGCGGTGATCCTGCCGGACGATATCGTCGATTCGCCTATCCCCGCGATCGGCCAGCTGCTCGCGGTGCAGGAGTCTCCTGACCAGGCAGTGGTCGCCCTGCGCGCGGTTCCGCGCGAAAAGACCAACCGGTACGGCATCTGCGCGGGGCCGAGCCTGGGGCCCGACCGGATCCGGATCGAGGTCATGGTGGAGAAGCCCGCGCCCGAGACGGCGCCCTCCAACCTCTCGGTGGTCGGTCGTTATCTGCTTCCGGCCGAGATCTTTGAGATCCTCGCACACACCCCGCCCGGCAGGGGTGGCGAGATCCAGCTCACCGACGCGATCGCGGTGCTCGCCGGCCAGGGGCGCGTCCAGGGGGTGATGTTCAGCGGCGCCCATTTTGACACGGGCAGCCCCGTGGGCCTGCTCGCGGCGTCGCTCCACTACGCGCTGAAGCACCCGACCTACGGCGCCGAGACGGCTGAGCTGCTCCGTCGCCTGACGTGAGCGACGGATCGCGGAACCGCCGAGATCCACCGACACAACGTACGTTGTTCGCGGGGGCCTCCCTCCCCGAGGCCTTCGCCCCGCCGCCGGAGCATCGTGACGAAGAAGCGGGACGCGCCTTGGCGCCCGGGGAGGTCTACCTCTCCATCGCGGTCCCTCTTCCGGTTTTTGAGCTTTATACCTGGCGTGGGCCGCCGCTCACCCCAGGCACGCCCGTACGCGTGCCTTATGGTCGCCGCCACCTGCACGGCTGGGTGATCGCGGAGGCCGCCGCCTGCGCCGTGCCCACCCGGGGGATCGAGCAGGTGCTGGGCGCGCCAGAGCTCGATTCCGAACAGCTCCAGTTCTTACGATGGATCGCGGATTATTACCTCTCTCCGTTGGGGGAGGTCATCGCCGCCGCGATCCCCTCGGGGGCGAGCGCGCGGACCCGCCACGTCTACCGGGCCACGACCGCGGGCCTGGATGCCCTGGCCGCGGATCCGCCGGCGGGCGAGCCAGGCACGGTGCTCCGGGAGGTGATTGCTCACCGAAGTATCACGAAAACCGGCCTTGAGCGCAGATTGTACTCGGAGGTGACTCACGTCGACCGGGCGCTGGCGGCGCTGCTCGAAGACGGACTCGTGGTCGCCGAAGATGAGCTGGTCGCGGCGATCGCCGACACCGAGACGTGGGTGGAACAGGTGGCCGACGCCAGCCTCGCCGGACTCACCCCCCGCGCCGTGAAAGCCAGGACGGTCTTGGAGCGCCTGCTCTCGGGCCCCGCGCCGCTCAAGGAGCTGGATCGGGAGGGGGTGCGCCGCCTGGAGCGCGCCGGCGTGGTGCGCCGTTTCGAGCGTCGCGCCGAAGCGCCCGCGGTAGGCCCGGTCAGCGCGCCGCCGCCGCTCAACGCCGAGCAGCAGGTGGCGGTAGCGGCGGTGAACGGGCCCGGGGTCTGGCTCCTGCACGGCGTGACGGGTGGCGGAAAAACCGAGGTATATCTGGCGTTAGCCGAGAAGACCCTCGCCGAAGGTCGGCAGGTGCTCTTTCTGGTGCCGGAGATCGCGCTCACCCCGCAGCTCACCAGCCGGGTGCGGGCGCGGTTCGGCGAGCGGGTGGCCGTGCTCCACTCGGCGTTGACCGCGGCAGAGCGTCGGAAGGAGTGGCACCGGCTCCGCGCCGGCGAAGCGAGCGTCGCGGTGGGCGCCCGGAGCGCGATCTTTGCCCCGATACACCAGCTTGGTCTGGTCGTGGTCGACGAGGAGCACGACGACTCCTACAAGCAGGACGACGGCGTGAGGTACCACGCCCGGGATCTGGCGGTGGTCCGCGGGCGGGTCGCGTCCGCGGCCGTGGTGTTGGGCTCAGCCACGCCGTCGTTGGAGAGCTGGGAGAACGCCCGGAGTGGGCGATACACGCTCTTGAGCATCCGTGAGCGGGCCACCGCACGGAAGGTGCCGCAGCTATCGGTCATCGACATGCGGCAGGAGGCCAAGGTCGACGGTCGCGAGCCGATGATCTCGGCGACGGTGCGCGAGGCGGTGGCCGATGCGCTCGCTGCGGGTGGCAAGGCGATCCTGCTCTACAACCGACGTGGATATGCCACTTTTGTGGAGTGTGCCGGCTGCGGCCAGGCCTACCGCTGCCCGTCGTGTGAGGTCGCGATGGTGTATCACCAGGGCGCCTCCCGGCTGGACTGCCACTATTGTGGCTTTTTCCGAACCTTCTCCAAGGACTGCCCCAAGTGTGGGGGCGAGCTCTCCGTGCTCGGCAAGGGCACCGAGCGGGTAGAAGAAGCGGTGATCGAAGCTTTTCCGGGTGTCTCGGTCGCCCGGATGGACGCAGACACGACCTCCGAACGTGGCTCCCACGCCCGTATCCTCGACCGTTTTCGGGACGGTGAGGTCCAGCTCCTCGTGGGCACCCAGATCGTGGCGAAGGGCCACGATTTTCCCGACGTACACGTCGCCGCCGTGTTGGGCGTGGACCACATCCTTGGCATGCCCGACTTCCGGTCGGCGGAGCGTACCTTTTCGCTCGTGACCCAGCTCTGCGGCCGAGCGGGCCGGGGGGCGGTGGCCGGCCGCGTGTTCCTGCAGACCCATCATCCCGAACATCCGGTGTTTTCCTGTATCGGCAACATGGACGCTTTCGCCGAACGTGAGACCCACTACCGGCGGGTGCTCGGTTACCCGCCCTATAGTCGACTGGTTTTGGTACGGTTTGAGGCTGAAGATCGTCCAGACGCCCGACTTGCGGCCGAGGCGTTTGTCAAGTCGGCGCGACAGTTGGCCGCGGAATACATCGACGTGGACGTGCTGGGCCCTGCGGTGGCGACGCTGCCTCGCCTGGTGGGGCGCTGGCGTTATCAGGTCGTGCTCCGCGGGAAAAACACGGCGAGCTTCCGCCATTTCCTCCTCGCGGGCCACCGGAGCTGGCGCCCGCCTCCGCGGGTGCGGATGATCGTGGATGTCGATCCTCGGCAGTTGAGCTGAGGCACCCGCAGCAGGGGCGGGATGCCGTTCACGCCCTCTTCAGGGCTCCACCGCGCCGATCGACGGCGCGGACGCGTCGCGCGTTACGCCGTAAAAATCCGCAGGGATCGCGGTGTAGTACGTGGTGCCGGCGTACGCGGCGATAGAGTCGGCGGCAAAACGGGGTGGGGCGTAGCTGGTATCGAGCTCGGGGTCGGCGCGGATGTGATCGACGCTCGCGCTCGCGCTGGCCGCGTAGTCGTCGTTGTTGGCCCAGAACACGTCGGGGCCGGTGTAGTGGCGGCCGCTGCCGTACAGGTCCAGGCTGAGCGCGGTCTCGTTGTTGTAATAGAGGTTGTTGAATTCATAGAAGATCGCGCTGTAGGGGTAGCGGTCGGTCACCGAGAGGTCGATACCCGAGTCATTTCCGTCGATGGTGGTGTTGTAGACCCAGAAGCTGATATTGCCGGACGTACCAGATGGATAGGTATAGATGCCGCCGTGGATGCCTTGATTGGAGTCGTGGAGCCAACTGTTGGAGATGCTGATGGTGGGCGTGCCCCGGTAGTTGGATGCGGTGATCTCCACGGCCCGACCGCCCGGGCAGGTGGCGTCCAGCCGATTGAAGCTCGGGCTCACGCTACGAACGTCCCCGATGTTCACCGCCGAGTTCTCGCCCGAGCAGTCCACCCGGAGGTTCTCGAAAGTCCCGTTGCCCGTGCTGAGGTAGCCTTCGATCCCGAGGTGCGAGAGGGTGAGGACGTCGGTCGACAGGGAGTGGGTCACGTTCCCCAGGATCGTGCTGGTTTCTGGGCCCTCCCCCTGGATCGTGCAGTCGTAGTCGCACTCGATGTCCCCGCGAAAGGTCCCGGCCCCCAGGCAGATGGGGGAGACCTGCGCCGCGACCGCTGCGCTCAAGGTGGAATAATCTCCGGGGACGTCGTAGCCGACGCAGGCGGAGACCTCGGGGTCGATCTCGCCGTCGCAGTTGTCGTCGAAGGTGTCGCCATAGATCTCGGTTGCTCCGGGGTGCACGGCGGCGTCGGCCTCGTCGCAGTCGCCGCCGACGAGCGCCTCGCCGGCCGCGAGCGTACAGCCGGTGCGCGGCAGGCTGTCGTCGCCATAGCCGTCGGCGTCGGCGTCGGCGTAGAAGGTGGTGCCGATCACGTCGGGGTCCCCGTCGGCGTCGAGGCCATCGCAGTCTTCGTCCCCCGTCGTGCAGGCCTCGAGGGCATCGGGGTTGACCGCAGCGTCCGACTCATCACAGTCGGTGTTGTCGCTGATCAGGTCATGCCCCGGGCTACACGATCCCGGATCGAGGAGATCGCCAAAGCCGTCGCCGTCGTAGTCGGGGTACCAGAGCGCCAGGCCCTGGTCGGCGGCGCCGTCGCAGTCCTGGTCGACGCCGTCACAGGTCTCGGTCGCCGCCGGAGAGACGGCCGGATCGCCGTCGTGACAATCTCCGCCGCTCGCGAGCGCGCCGGGCGGCGCAGAGCACGCGTCGATCGTGGTACTTCCGCCGTAGCCGTCGCCATCGCCATCCTGGTACCAGGTGGTGGTGCCGCTCGCTCCGACATCATCGTCGTCGATCAGGCCGTCACAGTCTTCGTCCAAAACTCCGTCACAACGTTCACTTGCGTCCGGTGAGACGAGCGCGTCGAGGTCGTCGCAGTCACCCCCGGAGGTGGTCCACCCCGATCGTTCCGCGCACGCGACGAGCGACGAAGCGCCGCCCCAGCCATCTTCATCGACATCCCGATAAAGCACGATCCCGCCACTCAAGTCGGCGTCGTCTTCGTCGGCGAGTCCATCACAGTCGTTGTCCACCGCGTCGCAGACCTCCGTCGCGGCGGGGAACACCTCGGGGTCGCCTTCATCGCAGTCTCCCGGGACGGTGACCAGGCCCGGAGCCAGATCGCAGGCGGTGGTCGTGCTGGTGTCGGCGCCCCAACCGTCGCCGTCCGCGTCGGCGTAAAGCTGGGTACCTCCAGCGCTTTCGGGGTCGTCATCTTCCGCGAGGCCGTCGCAGTCCTCGTCCACGTCGCCGGAGTCACACAGCTCGGTGGCGCCAGGGTATCGGGCGTCGTCGTTGTCGTCGCAGTCGCCCGCGGTGCCGCTCGAGTCCGCCGGCCGGGTACACGCCGTCGTCGGGCCGGAGGCGGAGCCAACCCCGTCGCCATCGTGGTCTTCGTACCAGGTGGACGTCCCGGTCACGTCGGGATCGAGGTCGTCCACCCATCCGTCGCAGTCTTCATCGCCGCCGCCGCACAGCTCGGGCGCGCTGGGCGAGACCAGGGGATTGGTGTCGTCGCAGTCCGTCGCATCGTGGGTGGCGCCCGGCGGCAGGTCACAGCTTTGAAAAAGGGTCGTGGAGTCCCCAAAACCGTCGGCATCGGCGTCGGTGTACCCGGTGATCTGGCCGGCAGGATCGACGCCGGGGTCGTCGTCGTCGGCGGCGCCCGAACAGTCTTCGTCTACGTTCGCCTCGTCGCACGTCTCCGTCGCGTCGGGGTGGATTCCAAAGTTAGAATCGTCACAGTCTTCGCAGGCGGCGTAGGTGTCCGTGTCGTTGTCCTGACCTCCCGGGAGCCCGTCACAGTCCCGGTCGGCGAGATCGGTGCAGGCTTCGGGCGCGCCCGGCCAGGTGTCCGGGTCGGTGTCGTCACAGTCGCTGCCGTCCGCGACGCTGCCTGCGGGCGCCTCACACGCCGACGTCGGCTCGCCGGCGCCTAGGTTGTCCCCGTCGGTGTCGGCATACCAGGCCCGTGCCTCTGCGGCATCTTCGTCGATCAGGCCATCACAATCGTCGTCGGCGAGGTTGCACCGTTCTTCGGCGTCGGGGTGGGCGCTCGGATCCTCATCGTCACAGTCGTAGCCGTTGGTCACCGCGCCGGCGGGCGCCTCGCAGCCCTGGATAGCGTCGGCCCCAAAGCCGTCGGCGTCGGCGTCGGCGTACCAGGTGTTCCCGTCCACCGCGTCTTCGTCGACCTCACCGTCACAGTCGTTGTCGAGCCCGTCGCACCGTTCGTCGGCGCCTGGGTGGACGGCGGCGCTGCTGTCGTCGCAGTCGGAGTCGCCGTAACCGTCGCCGTCCCGGTCGGGAAGCGGCTCCGTGGGGGTCTTGGGATCAGTCGCCTCGGTGCAGGCCCAGAGCATCGCCAGGAGCAACATGGGGAACGATCCGTTTCGCCGAGCTTTATCCGACCCGAGCGTTCGCGCAAGGCGGCGGGAGTGCCACCCACTGCCTGCGTCCGAGCGCCGCAGGTTACTGCCGTGCGAGCCCGCAGCTAATCGAGGCGATGAGCGGTCTCGCCATTTCGGTTAGCCTCGCGCGGCGTTAGGGTTGAAGAATGGGACCAGGATCGATCCGCATCTACGAGGTGTCCCCTCGCGACGGGCTTCAGAACGAAGCCTGTGTGGTGCCGACCGCCTCCAAAGCAGCCTTGATCGCGCGCCTCGTCGACGCCGGCTGCAACGACGTCGAGGTCACCAGTTTTGTACGTTCGGGCTGGATCCCCCAGCTTGCCGACGCCGCCCAGCTCGTGGCGATGCTGCCCCGGCGGGAGGGGGTACGCTACTGGGGCCTCGTGCCCAATACGGTCGGGATCGAGCGGCTGATTCAGAGCGGGCTCTCGCACGCGGCCACCTTCATGTCGGCCAGTGAGACCCACAACCTCAAGAACCTCAACCGTACGATCCGGGAGAGCCTGGCGGGGCTCGACGAGGTGATCACCTGTGCCAAGGCGGCAAACCTGGGGGTGCGCTCCTACATCTCCACGGTTTTTGGCTGCCCCTACGAGGGTCCGGTGGCGCCCGACGCGACGCTGCGGATCGCGGAGCGCCTGCTCGCGGCGGGCGCGGACGAGATCGTGCTCGGGGACACCGTGGGCCTCGGCGACCCGCGCCAGGTTGAGCGGATCGTGGAGGTGCTCACGGGGGCGGGTATCGGTTTATCAAAGTTATCCGTACATTTCCATGATACACGCGGCACGGCTTTGGCCAACGCGCTCACCGCATGGAACTGCGGCATCACCACCTTTGATGGTTCGGTCGCCGGCCTGGGCGGCTGTCCGTATGCACCCGGGGCTTCGGGGAACGCGGCGACGGAAGACCTGGTCCACCTCTTCGGGGCGATGGGGGTAGACACCGGCGTCAACCTGGAGAAGCTGTGTGAGGCGGGCGGATACGCCGCCGAGATCCTGGGGCGGGAGCTTCCGGGGCGGGTACACCTGGCGTGGCGTGGGGCGCAAGCCCGGGCGTCGGCCAGGAAAGTGTCGTGAGCCAGGAGCGATGGCGCGCGCATTTTTGAAGATCGTAGCCGGCTCCCGGGCGGGCCTGAACGTGCCGCTGTCCACCACCGAGCCGCTGGTGATCGGGCGGCGCGAGGGGGACCTGCTGCTGGAGGATCAGCTCATCAGCGGTCGGCATTGTCAGGTGATCTTTCGGCTCGGAGAGTATGTGCTCCAGGACCTGGGCTCGACCAACGGCAGCCTGGTGGACGGCCGGCTGGTGCGGGAGGCGCTGCTGCGTCCGGGGGCGGAGGTGGCGCTTGGCTCGACCCGACTCGTGCTCTTTCTGGCGGACGATCCGCCTGAGCCGCCGGCTGCTCCCGCCGAGGTGCCCGCCGCCGGTCCCGGCGCGGCCGGGCCGCCCAAGGAGCTCGAGATCGCGTGGTTGCTCAACGAAGAGCAGGTGGAGGTCGGGGGCCGGCGGAGCCCGGTGGACATCGTGGGTCAGGACCTGCGGGTACCGCCGGGTATGAACGCGGTGCTCGAGGTCGTGGCGGGCGCCGACCTCGGGCGAATCTACCGGTTTACCCGTGGGAACATGACCATCGGTCGGCGGGCGGGAGAGGTGCCCCTGTCCGACACCGAGGTGTCGCGTCGTCACGCCGTGATCGAGCTTTTCGGCCGCGAGATGGTGTTCCTGCGTGACACGGAGAGTACCAACGGCACCTGGCATAACGGTCGCCGGGTCTATGTGGCGCGTCTCCGTATCGGGGACACCGTCGGGGTTGGAAAAACCGTGCTTCGCCTGTCTCTCGGCCGGTGAGTCCCCTGCTCGTGGTGGTGGTGACCCACCACGCAGACCACCTGGTGGAGGCCTGTCTCCGGTCGATCCGCACGCAGGATCGGCAGCCCGACGCGGTGGTGGTGGTGGTGAGCAATACACCGCGCGATGTATCACTCCAGGGCCTGCCCGGAAGGGTGCTTCAACTGGGTCAGAATGTCGCTTATGCGCGGGCGGTGCACGCGGGCGCCGACGCTTTTCCCGGCTACCACCTGCTGGTGCTCAACGATGATACATGGCTCGCGCCAGGATGTATTGCGTCTCTGGCGGCGGCCTGGTCGGGGCCGGCGGTGTACCTGCCGTGTATCTGGCTCGCGGATGGCAGCGGGCGGATCGACAACCTGGGACACGGTTTTTTCCCCGACGGCGCGGTGTGGGCCCGTGGGCGCGCCGGCACGCAGGTGCCCGACGGGGTGCCTGGTGGTCTCTCGGGCGCGGCGGTGCTGATCGCCCGGCCGATCTGGGACGAGCTCCGCGGCTTCGATCTCCGGCTCGAGAGTTTTGGCGAAGATGTGGACTTTTCGCTGCGATTGTTACGACGCGCGCTGCGGCTCGTCGCGGTGCCAACCGCGGGGGTGTATCACCACCTGGGGGCCACCCATGGCCGAGACAGCACGGTGAAGGTCAAGAACATCGAGAAGAACCGGGTCAGGGCGGCGGTACGGAGCCTGCCGGCGACGGCGCTCCTGACCTTGCCTCTCTGGACGGCGGGGCGCTACGGGCTCTACTGGGTGTTGGCGCGGCGAGGGCGGGGCCCGGCGTTGAAGCTGCCCCCGGGGCTCGGACGAGCCGCGCTGGCGGGGCTCTTTTTGGGCCTGGTCGAAGCGCCGCAGTGGTGGCAGGAGCGGGTGCTGGAGCGGGAGTCTTGGGAGCGCGGCGAGCTGGACATGTGGCGGGAGCTGTGGCGCGGCCGGGTGGCGTGGGAGGATCTGTGTCGCTCGCCGTGGTGATCCCCGCCTTCAACACAGGACCGGCGCTGCCGGCGCTGCTGGCACGTTTACCGGCGGGGCTCCAGGTTTTTGTAGTGGACGACGGCAGCGAGCTTCCGGTCGCGGCGCCAGGGCACCGGGTGCTCCGGCACCCGCACAATCGCGGCTACGGTGCCGCTCAAAAGACCGGCTACGACGCCGCCTTGGCCGCGGGCGCGGAGCGGGTCGTGCTGCTCCACGGCGACGATCAGTACGATCTGGACGCGACGCTGGGGCTGGCCGACGCGCTCGACGAGGCGGACGCGGTGCTCGGAAGTCGCTTCCTCGCGGATCCTTCGGTGATCCCGGGCTGGCGGCGGGTGGCCAACCGCGGGCTCACGAGCCTGGCCAACTGGCGTTTTGGGGTACACCACAGCGAGCTTCATACAGGGGCGCGGGCTTTCCGTACGAGTCTGCTGAAGACAGTCGATTATTCAAGCTTCTCTGATGATTACCTCTTTGACCAGGAGCTCCTGGTGGCGCTGCTCCGGCGTAAGGTGCGGATCGCCGAGCGCCCCGTGCCCACCCGTTATACGCCGGGCGTCCAGTCCATCTCGTTCCGGCGGTCCGTGAGCTACGGCCTCGGATGTGT
Source organism: Deltaproteobacteria bacterium (assembly GCA_947486185.1). Lineage (GTDB taxonomy): Bacteria > Myxococcota_A > UBA796 > UBA796 > SXON01 > CANKTH01. The sequence continues at coordinate 52,636 of CANKTH010000013.1, read as the reverse complement.
GAGGGTGATCCTGCGGGGGTGAGGATGGCGGTGTCAACGCAGCCGGAGGCCGGAGAGCACGGTCGTCCCCCCAAGCTTACCGTACCGGCTCCATCCCGCCAGGGGTCCGTGAACGAGCCGGTTCGGCCGTGAGGGGCGTTCAACCTCCTTATCCGGCCTCCGCTCACCCTTCGCGCGCTGCCAGCACCCGGTCCACCAGGTCCGCGAAGCCGTAGCCGCCCGGCCGCTCACAACGCCATGCGGGCCACACCGGGAGTCGATGTAGAAAGGCGTCCACGTTGGCGACCCCGACCGACACCGGAAAGTGGGCGAACATCGGGCCGTCATTCGCGGAGTCGCCCACGTAGAGCCACCGGTCCGCCGCCGACGGGAGCCCAAGCTCCGCCGTCAGTCGCTGGAACCCGGTGAGCTTGTCGAAGCTGCCGAACCAACCGTTGACGTGGATCGAGCTCACCTTACACGTCGCGCCGTGCCGCTCGAAGGCCGCCACGATCCGGTCGATCTCGGCCTCGGGCAGCGCCGGTACGTCTTCGCAGAAGTCGACGGCGAGGTCCAGCTCTCGATAAGGCTGGTCCGACGCCAGCGCCGTACCCGGGACTTCGGCCAGGATCAACGCCGCGATCCGGTCCAGGTTGGCGCGGTTTTGCCGCCGCTCTGGCTCCGACTGCAAGAACCTCCGGTTCAGGCGGCCGTCCTTCATGAAGAACCAGAGTCCGCCGTTTTCACCGACCACGCCGTCCACCGGCCACATCCGCGCGAGGTGATCGACCCAGCCCGCCGGGCGCCCGGTCACAGGGATCACCGCGAGGCCCGCCGCTCGCGCGCGCGCCATCGCCATGAACGCCTCCGGTATCAGCTGGCCGTGAAGCGTCAGGGTGTCGTCGATGTCACACAGGATGCCGCTGACCGCGCCCAGCTCGGCGGCGCCCAGCTCGGCGACCGGCCGCAGCCGACCGGCCGACACCCCACCCGACATCAGTCGATCTTCCAGGTCTCTCCGCCGAGGAGGAGCTTCTGTAGGTCGCCCGCCCCCTTGGCTTTGGCGGTGTCCAACTGTTCGTTGATCAGTGCGTCGTAGGTGGGGCGCTCTTTCCGGTAGAGCACGCCCATCGGGACCGGGAACTCCGGGTAGTCCATCCGCGCGAGCAGGATCGCCAGCGTGCTGTCGGTCTCGTCGTGCTTGAGGCAGTCGTCGGGGCCGAGCCCGTCACCCAGCTCGATGATCTCCGGCTTGAGCCCGTTGAGCCGGATGCCCTTCTTGCCGCCGCCAAACACCATCGGTGCGCCGTGCTCGAGGAACATCATCCGTTCGCTACGCACCGCCTTCTCGATGAGCGCGTCCCACGCGCCGTCGTTGAAGATGTTGCAGTTCTGGTAGATCTCCACGAAGGACGAGCCTTTATGCGCGTAGGCCGCCTTCATGACGTCGCGCTGCTCCTTGGTGAGGATGTCTACCGTACGCGCGACGAAGCTGGCGTCACAGCCGAGCGCGAAGGCCGCCGGCATGAACGGGTGATCCACGCTGCCATAGGGCGTGCTCTTGGTCTTCTTGCCGATCTCGGAGGTCGGGCTGTACTGGCCCTTGGTGAGCCCGTAGATCTTGTTGTTGAACAACAACACCTGAAGATCGACGTTACGCCTCAACATATGGGCGGTGTGGTTGCCGCCGATCGACAAAGCGTCGCCGTCGCCGGTCACAACCCACACCGAGAGCGCCGGGTTGGCGACCTTGACGCCGGTGGCCAGCGCCGCCGCGCGCCCGTGGATGGTGTGGAAGCCGTAGGAGTTGACGTAGTAGGGGAAACGGCTGGAACAACCGATGCCGCTGACGATACACAGCTCCTCGCGCTTGATACCGAGCTCTGCAAACACCGTCTGGGCTTGCGAGAGGATGGCGTAGTCGCCGCAGCCCGGGCACCAGCGGATGACCTGGTCGGACATGAAGTCTTTCTTGGTCAGGGCGCGCGCAGCGCCTCCATTTGAGGTGGCGTCCATTTTAGTGCTCCTGGGAGGGGATAGCGGCGGAGTGCTCGACGATGGCGGCGAGGAGCTCGCTGACTTTGAAGGCTTGGCCCTTGATCTTCGTGATCGGCTTACAGTCGATCAGGTACTCGCTCCGGAGCACCTTCACGAGCTGGCCCAGGTTCATCTCCGGCACGATCACCCGCTTGAAGCGGCGAAGTACGGCTTCCGTGTTGGCCGGCATCGGGTTGAGGTGGCGGAAGTGTGCCTGGGCGACCCGGATACCCTGGCCCCGGGCGGCTTCGATGGCGGTGTGGATGGCGCCGTAGGTTGAGCCCCAGCCCACCACGAGGAGCTCGCCCTCGTCGCCCTCGACCACCAGGTCGGGAACCTTGATCGCGGCGATCTTGGCGGCGCGAGTCAGGCACATCGTCTGGTGGTTCTCGGCGTCGTAAGACACCGCGCCGGTGAGCGCGTCCTTCTCGATGCCGCCGATGCGATGCTCGAGGCCCGGGGTGCCGGGCTTGACCCAGGCGCGGGCGAGGGTGTCGGGGTTGCGGGCGTAAGGCTGGAAACCGTCAGGGTCCGTGCGGAACTGCACGGGGATCTTGGGGAGATCCGCGACGTTGGGCACAGCCCAGGGCTCGCTGCCGTTGGCGAGGTAGCCGTCGGTGAGCAGGATGGTCGGGACCATGTGAGTCACGGCGATACGCACCGCCTCGACCGCGGCGCCGAAACAGTCGGCCGGCGTGCAGGCGGCGACGATGGCGAGCGGGGCCTCACCATTACGGCCGTACAAGGCCTGAAGCAGGTCGGCCTGCTCGGTCTTGGTGGGGAGCCCGGTAGACGGGCCGCCGCGCTGCACGTTGATGATGACGAGGGGCAGCTCGGTCATGATCGCGAGGCCCATGGCCTCCGTCTTGAGCGCCATACCCGGGCCCGACGTGGTGGTGACCCCCAGCGCGCCGGTGTAGGCCGCGCCGATCGCCGACACGATCGCGGCGATCTCGTCTTCCGCCTGAAAGGTGGTGACGTTGAAGGACTTGTAGGCCGAGAGCTGGTGGAGGATGTCCGACGCCGGAGTGATCGGGTAGCTGCCCAGGAACAGCGGCAGCCCGGCGAGCTGGGCGCCAGCGACGAGGCCGAGCGACGTAGCCTGATTACCCAGGATGTTCCGGTAGGTTCCTGGCGCGAGCTTGGCCTTGGGCACCGAGTAGCTCTCACCAAAGAGCTCCATGGTCTCGGCGAGGTTGAAGCCCGCCTGGAGCGCGCGGAGGTTGGCCTCGCGGTACGGGTCCTTGAACTTGGCCTCGATCCAGCGGACCGTGCCATCCATCGGGCGGTTGTAGAGCCAGTAGGTGATGCCCAGCGCAAAGAAGTTCTTGCAGCGGTCCACCTCTTTGGTGCCGAGCCCGAGCCCCGACACCGCCTCTTTCGCGAGCCGCCCCAGATCGAGCTGGACCAGCTTGTACGCGTCGAGGCTGCCATCTTCGAGTGGATTGACGGTGATGCCCGCCTTCTCGAACTCGCGGGCCACGAACTTCTCGGCGTTGACGATCAACAGGCCACCCGGCTTGAGGTCGGCGATATTGACCTTGAGCGCGGCCGGGTTCATCGCGATGAGCACCTCGGGGGTGTCCCCCGGGGTGAAGATGTCGAGCGAGGAGAAGTGAAGCTGAAAGCCCGACACTCCCGCCAGCGTCCCCGCAGGCGCCCGGATTTCGGCAGGGAAATCGGGGAAGGTCGCGAGGTCGTTGCCGTACATCGCCGTGGTGTTGGTGAATTGCGAGCCCAACACCTGCATACCGTCGCCGGAGTCTCCCGCGAAACGGATGACGACGCTCTCCTTGACCTGCACCGGCCGAGAGCTCGTAGGAGTAGAAGTTGTCAACATCGATGCACCTGCCCCACAAAGGGGCCTCGGCATATCTCAGGACCGAGGAGGCCGGAAGGGTCAATCTCGGTCTAAATGTGATCTGGAGTTCGGTGAATGCCGGTGATCGGGGCAGGGCAGGTGGCTGAGCGTTTTCGGCAGCGGGTCGACCGCCCGGACGGGGTGCGACATCTGGTCGGTTGGTTGCCGGGAATGCACGGTGATTGCCTCCAGGCGTTGGCGCGGCGGGAGCGGATCGTCGCAACGCCGGCGAACCTGGATCTCCCGGCTTGGGACAGGCTGATCCGGAGATATCTCGTAAGCTCGCAGCGGCACGCCCGGCTTTTGATGCGGGCCGGGGTGGCGCTGGGGCGGATCGTCGTAGTCGAGGCGGGGGCGACGTCGGTGCGCCCAAGGTCGGGCGTCTACGTGAGCGGGCCGGCCGATCGGCTGGACAGCGGCGGTATCGTCGCGGCGGCTGCGGCGGGAGCCGCGCTGGTGCTGGTCGAACCCGCGCTGGTCCCTGACGGGGCGAGCGTGGTGGCGGAGGCCGAGGTGGGCCGAGAGGTGGCAAAGTTGGAGGCCGACCCTGCGCGTATGCGCGCGCTCGGAGAGTTGGCGCGCGCGTGGTGGGCGCGGAGTCACCAGGTGGAACACGAGGTAGAAGGACTGTTACGCATCTATTCCGAGGCGCGCCGACGCTGACGGGATTCGCCGGGCGCGTCGGGCCCGGCAACGATACAGAGGCGGATGTCGTCGCGGGTCCGGGTACATCTGCGGGTAGAAGGTCGGGTACAAGGGGTGAGCTTCCGCGCGTGGACCGCCAGGACCGCCGACGAGCTGGGGCTCTCCGGATGGGTGCGGAACCGGGAGGATGGCTCGGTGGAGCTCGAAGCCGAAGGGCCGCCGGAGGTGGTGGATCGACTGGAGCAGTGGTGTCACCAAGGCTCTCCGGCGTCCCGGGTGAGCGCGGTCCGGCGTTTGGAGCTGAGCCCCCGCGGGGACCTCGGCTTTGTCGTGCGCCGGTGATACAGGTCCGACACATGGGTGCATGTGTCGCGGGAGTGTGCCTTTGAGCTTTGAAAAGGGTGACGGCGGGGTCGGGTGGATCGAGCGCCTCGCGCTCGCGGGTACCCGGCTTGCCGAGCGGTGGATGCCGGACGCCTTTGTGTTTGCGTTGGCGTTCACCCTGGTGGTGGTGCTGGGCGCCTTCGCCGTCGATGAGGGCGTGCGGGCGGATCCGATGCGGGTGGTGGTGGCCTGGGGAGACGGATTCTGGGTGTTGATCCCTTTCACCCTCCAGATGTCGATGATCATCCTCGGGGGGTATGTGTTGGCGCGCGCGCCGCCGGTGCGGAGGCTGATCCACTGGCTGGCGGCCGTGCCGCAGAGCTCCAAGGGGGCGGTCACCTTCGTCGCCCTCGTCTCCATGCTGAGCTCGTTGTTGAACTGGGGGTTCAGCCTCATCTTCACCGCGATGCTCGCGCGGGAGGTAGCTCGCCGTCGCCCGGACGCGGACTATCGGGCGCTCGGCGCCAGCGCGCTCCTCGGGCTGGGCACGGTCTGGGCCCAGGGGCTCTCGGGCTCGGCGGCGCTCCAGATGGCGTCGGCCAGCTCGATCCCCAAGGCGCTCCAGGAGGTGGTGGGTACGCCGATCCCGCTCACCGAGACAATCTTCCGCCTCAATAGTCTGATCGCGGTGGGGGTGGAGCTCGTGGTGGTGTGCGCCGTGGTGTGGTTCGCGGCGCCAGGGCCGGGGCGCGCCCGAAGCGCCGCGGAGCTCGGGGTGGACCTGAAAGACCCGCCCGAGCCAGCTGACGACGGGCCGCCAACCCCCGGGGAATGGTTGGAACGAAGCCCGTTGCTGTTACAGCCAATCGTGCTGCTCGGGCTCGTCTACCTGGGCCGGCAGCTCGTGGTCAAAGGCGGCAGCGTGACCGGCGCGCTGGCAGCGATCGACTTCAACTTCATCAACCTGCTTTTCCTGCTGCTCGCCGCGCTGCTTCATGGGACCCCGCGCTCGCTGATGCGCGCCTTTGCGGCGGGCACGCCGACGGTGTGGGGTGTGCTGCTACAGTTTCCTTTCTACGCGGGGATCTTCGGGGTGATGACCGGAACCGCGCTGTCGCACACCCTGGCGGGCTGGTTCGTCGGGCTCTCCAATCCGACCTTCTACCCAGCGATGATCGTGATCTACTCGGCCGTACTCGGAGTGTTCGTGCCGTCGGGCGGCTCAAAGTGGGTGATTGAAGCACCTTATGTGTTGGGGGCGGCCCGCGAGCTGGGGGTACCGGACGGTTGGATGGTGGTGACCTACGATCTGGGCGAGGCGGTGGCCAACCTGGTGCAGCCCTTCTGGATGCTGCCCACCCTGGCGCTGCTGGGCTTGAAGGCGCGTGATGTGATGGGTTTCACCTGGGTGGTCGCGGTGGTGCTGTTGCCGCTGGTGTTGGTGCTCGTCACCGTGCTGGCGCCCTGAGGCCCCCGGCGGCACGACTCCGCCTCACCGTAGGGCGCCTACAACGTGGGTATACCGCTGGCCGCGATCTACGCGGAGCTGGGCGTGGCGAACGCGCACAGCCGCCGCCTTGACCTTCTCGGCGAGCTTGACCGCTCGCGCCGCCGTCCCTGATTCGACGGGATAAGACGCGCCGATGTTGCTGCGCCTCGACCACATCGCTATCGCCGTCCCTGACCTCGAGCGGGCTATCCACCGTTTCGCCGATGACCTTGGTATCCCGCTCGCGGGGCGCGATTCGGTGCCCACCCAGAAGACCACCACCGCGTTCTTCCCGATCCCGGGCACCCGCATCGAGCTGGTGCATCCTCTCGATCAATCGGGACCGATCCAGGCTTTCCTCGACAAACGAGGCGGCGGTCTCCACCATCTGTGTTTCGCCACCGACGACCTCGAAGGGGACGTCGAGACGCTGCGCGCCAAGGGCTACCAGTTCATCACCCCGGGTCCGGTGGCCGGCGCCCACAACTCTCGCGTCATCTTCATTCATCCCAAGTCATGCGACGGGGTGCTGATTGAGCTCGTGGCGGAACAGCGATGAGCGTCGGCACCGTCGGCCTGACCACCTCGACCGCGGATCGCCGGCGTCGGGCGGGGCAACGTGTGTTCATGGGTATCGCCGGCTCATCGATCAGCGTGGAGGAGCGGGCGCTCATCCGGGAGCTCGCGCCCGGCGGATTCGTACTGTTCAAGCGCAACGTCGAGGAGCCGGCGCAGGTTCGGGAGCTCAACCGTGAGCTCCGGTCCCTGCTTCCGGTGTCTCACCCTCCGCTTTGTACGGTAGATCAGGAAGGAGGCCGGGTTCAGCGGATTCGGGCCCCGGCGACGGTGTGGCCGCCGATGCTGTGGGTGGGCCAGGTGGGTGACCTGCGTTTGACCCGCGACATCGGCGCGGCGATGGCGCGAGAGCTCCGCGCGATGGAGTTTGACCTGGACTTTGCGCCGGTCGCGGATGTGTTGTCCAACCCGAAGAACCCGGTGATAGGCGATCGTGCTTTTGGTACCCGCCCCGACCAGGTGGGGCAGCAGATCTGTGCGTTCATCCAGGGACTACAGTCCGAGTGGATCATCGGGTCGATCAAACACTTTCCCGGGCACGGCGAGACCTCCGTCGATTCCCACCTCGATCTTCCGGTGGTGGACAAGGATCGGGACGAGCTGGAGCAGGTCGAGCTTCGACCATTTACCCAGGCGATCACGGCCGGGGTCGCGACGGTGATGAGCGCGCACGTGTTGTATCCGGCGTGGGATGAGCAGTATCCTGCGACGATGTCCGAGACGATCCTTCGCGGCCTGCTCCGGAGGAGGCTCGGTTTTGGCGGCCTGCTCTTCTCGGACGACATGGAGATGAAGGCGGTGCGGGGACGGTATCCCTTGGAGATGCAGGTGGACCTGGCGTCCCGCGCGAGCGTGGATGTGTTCTTGTGTTGTAAGGAACCGGGGCTTCAGCTGGAGACGTTCGAGACACTCGTGCGGCTCCAGGAGCAGGACCCGCGTGAGGACGATCGGTCCACCGACTCGGTTCGCCGCTTGTTCGCCTTGAGGGAACGGTTTTTGATTGGTCGCCCGCCGGCGCCTGAGCTCTCGGTGGTGGGGGATCGAGCCCACCGTGAGCTGGCCTTACGCGCCGAGGCTCAGGGGCGGGTGTAGATGTTGCTCCTTGGTCTTGGCATCAGCGCCGCGCTCGGCGCCGCCGCGTGTGAGCCGTTGCTCGCGGTGCCCGACACGCTCCAGGTGGCGTGGGTGAGCCCGATCGCCAGACGGGCGAGGGCGTCGTCCCGGCTGACCGTGGTACGAAGTGCGGACTTACGGAAGTGGGTGCAGGAGCAGGGCCGGGATCCCGCCGCGGTGCTGCAGGGCCTCGGCCTCGTGGGGCGGCGCGGCGCGGTGCGACGAAGCTACAAAGTCGTGATTTTCGATGTGTCGGCGCCCGCGTTGTGTAGCGCGGTCGGAAATGGCGCGGTCCCGAGCTGTGCGGACGACGGGCCAGGGCGACCGTGGGGCGTACGAAGGTCCGCGTGGACCGCCTGCGGCTACCTGCGCTCCACGTCCGACGGCGAACGCAGCCTGGACGTTTACAGCATCAGTTGGGAGAGCGCGTCCCAGCAAGGTTTTTGCGTGATGCCTCTCGAACGTTTCCTGGCGGAGGGCTGAGTGGGCGTGTTCTTGGGATTGGGGTTTGGCCTGGTGCTCTCGGGTTGTATGGACCCGGAGCCGCCGAGGACGACGTTGAAGACGCAGGCTCCACCGCCCGAGGTCGTAGTTGCTGCCGAGCCGCCCGGGCCGATCGAGCTCGGCGCAACGCCGAGCCGGCTCATGGAGCTCGTGGACCACGAAGGCACCCTGGTCCGCCGCCGTTCGTGCGATGGCGAGCCGGGCACCTTGGAGATCCAGGTGGAGAGCCGGCTGCTCTCGTGGAGCTGGCGGGAGGGATCCGCCGAGTACACCGTGGTCTCGGCAGGCCCACAGGCGGCCGGGCTGGAGATCCGACTGGGCGACCGTCGCGGTCGCGAGCCGTCGTCCCCGCTCCTACTCCGGCCGCGCCCGGACGGGGCCTATGAGGTGGAGGGGCTGGGCCGCCATCAGGTTTATGCGCCCGAACCCGCGTATCAGGCCTTCCCGGCGTGGGACGACCCGACTCCCTGCCGCGGGGAGTAGGGGTCTATGCGGTGGCAGCGCCGATGCGGCCGCAGACGGCGCATTTGTTCTTGTCGCCTCGATAAACGGCCTCCTTGGCGCGTAAACAGCCCTGGTGAAAGGTCTGGCCGCAACGGAAGCTACACTCTGCTCGCACGTTGGGCTCGACCGGTCCTCCACAGATGCCACACGCCACGACCACCGCGACCGGCGCCGCCTCGATCTGTTGGATCTGCACGGGCGGCAAGGGCTCGACGCCGCCCCACCACGCCAACCATCCGATGAATACACCCAACATCCCGGTGGTCAGGCCCGGCAGCCCCTCTTTGAGCACGTCGATCACCGGCACCGCGTTGAAGACGAGCGGTGGTAGAAACGCAAGGACCGTCAGGATCATCTGCACGGCGAGCGCGCTGACCGGGATCCGGAGGGCGCTCCCGACGCCACCCCAGGTGTGCCGCGCGAGGGCGCAGCAGAAGAGACCGAGGGCAAAGCCAGGGATGAGGGTGACGGAGAAGCTCCGGTCGTAGGAGATCGCGACACCCCAGCCGAGCGCGAAGGCGAGCACGACAAAAAGCGTGCCGAGCACCGTGAGCCAGCCGGCCGCAGGGTAGTCGTGGGTGACCGGGTACTCCGGCGCCTGCTCGATCACGCCGCTGCCTTCGGGGGGTTGGGGCAACAGGTAGACGAGCTCGCCGTTGATGACGCCGAGATCGGAGAGCCGCTCATCTTCGGTCATCAGCCGACCGCGCGCGCGTAACCAGTACAAACGTCGCGTACGGTTGGGCCAGTACGCGTCGAGGCCGGCGTCTCGTGCGATACGCTGGGTGAGATCGCGCGAGGGCAGGTAGGTCGGCACTTGGAGATCGAGCACCGACGCCTTGACGTCGATGACCTGCACCCGCAGGTTGACGACGGTCTCTTCGTCAGCCATGGAGGGCGCCGTCGCTCACCGCTGGGCCTCGGCCTCGACGGTACGTTCGAGTTCTTCGGAGATCTTGCCGAGCGGCTGGAGCAGGCGCTCGAACTTCTCGAACCAACGCAGCCAGATCTCGTCGCCCTGGTCGGGGCCGGGAACCTCCGCGTTGACCCGTCGGATGAACTCCTTGAAACGCTCCACACGGTCGGTGGTGCGCGGCAGGGGGTTGTAGAAGTCGTGTCCGTAGTTGATGAGCGCGCCGGCCGCCCGGTACAAGACCCGGTCAGAGGTGCCTTCTTCGAGGAGCGTGAACTCTGCGGACACGAGCGCGCTGTAGAAGCCCAGCGCGTTCATCGTGAGCTCCTGCAGCAGTGTCGTGCGGAACAGGTTGTTGATGATGTTCTTGTTGACCCGGATGTACTCGACGACCCGCGGTTTGAGGTAGGACTCGGCGGCGCGTGCCTGGCGACCCGCGCGGGGCACGGGCAAAAAGACCTGCACCATCCGGCCCATCCGGACGTTGATTCGGGTGAGCGCGATCGCGTCGGCGTGGTCCTCCTCGATCGCGTGGAGCCGCGGCGCCGCGAACTCACGGACGCGGGCCTCTTTACGCTCGTTGGTGTCGAAGATGGGCCGCGAATCTCCCTCGTCGGGCTTTTCGACGTGGAAGATCCACAACATGTACTCCCCGTCTTTCTGGGGGAGCTCCAGGGGCACCGCTACCGGGTCGGGCAGCAATACTCCCTGTCCCATCCGGGTGATGCCGTAACCCGCCTGGATGATCGCCACGTATTTCTCGCGACGCTGTTCGAGCTCCACCTGGAGCCCTTGTACGATGCCGTGGCCGTGCATGTACAGCACGTGCCGGTGCAGGTTTCGCCGGTGGTAGGTCTGATCGTCGACGAGGTCCTGTGCGGTCAGCGCGAGGCCCTCGAAGGGGCGAAGCCGGGAGAGCTGAAAGAGGTTCTTGTAGTCCAAGGATCATCCACGTCGCGAGGGCGGGTATGGGGTGGCTAACCAGAAGCCGAGTCGCCTCGCGGGTCGCGGGCAGGCGGAGCATCGGCGAAGAGGATGGTGAAGGTGATGTGTGACGGCTTTTCGTTGGTGACAACCTGTGCGATTCGCCTGAGCACGGTAGGTGCGCGCTCGCCGAAACGTTGGCGGAACCGCGCGACCGGCTCGAGCTCGATCGCGAAGAAGGTCGTGGTGGCGCGGTGTGGCTCCATCATGAACCAGGCCGCCGGCTCGGAGTGGGTGTAGCGCGCCTCGATCGAGCGTCCGCCCGACAGGGTGGACCGGCCCAGCGCCAGCGTTCGTGGGCGTTGGAGCTCCAGGACGCGCACCGGCGCCGAGGTGAGCACCCGGATCATCTCTTCGATACCCGCGACCGTGCCACGGGTACGGTAGAGCCGGATGGCGCGCCGCGTGAGCTCACGCTGTTGGTGGATCGGCAGCGAGGTATCGAGCTCAAAGCTGACCCAGCTCGCGATCCACGGCAGGAAGCGGGGGTCGGTGGTGCTCGGGTCGATCAACGAAGGCAGGGCGTCGATCCGGTCGGTGACCGTGGTCATCACGTGCTGGAAGATGAACAGGAAGCGTCGTAGGGCATCGGAGTTGAAGCCCTGGACCTCGGTGGTCTTGACCAGGTCCTTCGTGCCCCAGCGGCGTTGTGAGACTTCGTCGGCGCGTACGATGTCCCTGCGTTGGGCGGGGACGGCGCCCTGGTAGATACCCGGAAGCCAACGTAAGTAGCCTCGGACGGGGATGTGGAGGATGATCCGGTCGCGGGCCTGTAACGACGGGGGCGGGCGGCCGTCAGGCGTCACGATCTCGGTCAGGATGCTGACCAGATCGTCGGGCGTGAAGTAGGACGCCGGGCTGCCGTCAGGCAGGACGCGGAGGCCACGGATGTACGTCGGCTCGCCGCCGGCCGCGGGCTGCACCTCGACCGAGCGGACACAGCCCACCCTTTCTCCGCGTAGACCCTCCACAAGCCGATAGCCTACCGGATTCCCGACGTGGCGGTTGAGATAGGTCAGCGCGTCCCGGACCGGGTAGCCGATCCGCACCACGTCTTGCAGGTACCGGTATTCGGCGTGGGCCGCGAGCGGAAGCGGTCGGTAGGGCTGTAGCTCCATCCCCATCATAAGCCTCCGGTTACTCGCCGATCTCTTCGGAGCGCACCCTGATCCGGCGCGCTGCGAAGAGATCGTGCTCGTTGAGCATCAGCTCCTTGACCCCTTCCCCTTCTTCCCAGCCGGGACGGCCCAGGCGGCGCCGCTCGCCGGCCATGTCGTAGAGCGCAACGTCCACGACATGGCGCACTTCCGGAAGATCAGAGACCATCCTTGCAAAATCCTGGGCATACAGGGTGCCGCCGAAGGGCCAGCCCTGCCGGTCGAGCCCGCCCGCGTACGGATCGAGGAAGGTCTCGATCCATTTGTGCGCTGCTTCACGCACGGAGATCAGGTTGGCGTTGGCGCGGAGGCGGAGCGTGACGCTCACATCTACCGGCATGAAGGTGGCGACCCTCACCTTGGGCAACACGTTGATCAAGCAGCGACGTTTGAGGTAAGCCTGGACGTGGTCGCGCAGCCCGGTGGACAAGAAGGGGTCGGGGACCTGCTCGCCTTCGCGCCGCCGCGGGAGGATCACCACCTCGACCGTGCCGTCCGGTCCCATGCGGCCGTCGCACGCGGCGCGGGCCACTTCGCCGGAAGCCTCCGTGGCGATGATGGCGAAGTCGGTGCGGGTCACGGCCCGGTCCCGCGACGTGAGCAGGCTCGGGGCGCGCCGGATGATCTCCTCGATGGTCTCGGCGTCGCGGCCCCCCGACGCGGGTAGCAGGTTCTCCACCTTCACCGCGTCGGCAAAACCTTCGATCATCACGATCTCGCCGGCGGCGACGTTGCCCTTTGCGCCCGGCACATAGCGGTAGACGTCGACGATGACGTTGGCGGAGCCAACAGGCAACATACGACCACGAATGCCGTTTCCAAAGGTGAGCGTGCCCTCGACCGGGTCGACGACGTAGACCTTGTCGTCCTTACCCGACGTGAGGAGGTCGGCGTCACTCACGCGCGTCCAGAGCTGCTTTTCGCCGTCGGTGTCCTCCAGGTAGATCACGATGTCCGGAAAGGTCTCTGGGTGAGGGAAGGGGCTCTTTTCGCCGCCGAGCTGGTGAAGGAACAAGGGGGCGCGTCGGAGCTGGATCACCTGATTCGGCACGCCCAGGCCGGAAAAGCGCTCGATGCGCACTGTGACGAGGTTGACCACGTCCACCGTGTTGAGCAACAGGTGGGTGACTGGCGGCATTGCGGGGAGCTGGTCGACCCCGACGTTGATCGGGGTCGCGAAGCGGGCTCGGAGCCACATGCCATCGGGGAGAAGGGCGGGGACCTCTGCGAGCGGGAACTCCAGGGTCCCGGTGGCGGTCAGCTGGTAGGGCACCTGCTCCTGTTCGCCGGGTGCGTGGAGTCGGCGCCAGCCCCAACGTCCGTGATCGCGGGCCTCCAGGAGCTCCCACTCGACCCGCACCCCTTCGGGCAGGTAGGTCTCCCCCCGGGTACGGAAGTGGGTGACGTGTCGGCGGCCGCGGGGCAGCGGGCGGTCGAGCTGGAAATACAGGGACTGATTCTCCTCCTTGATCTCGACGAAGGGGAAGAAGGGGAAGAACTCGCCAAGCCGGCCAACCGCGCGGGTGAGCACCCGCGTCAGGCGTCGGTTGTGCTCACGGTAGTCGAGTTGGGCAACGCGCGGCGAAGGGAGCGGTTGTTCGTAGGACTTTGCCCCGACCGCGCCCTCGACCCCGAGTCGGATGGCGTGGATACGGGGAACGATGGGGTGTTGGACCTTCTTTTCGTCCTGGCCGGTCAGGCTGGACTTGATCAGCTCGAAGCGGATCCAGGTGGTCTCCCGGTTGTTGACCGTGTGTCGGGCAAGGCCGCGGAGCTGGGTCTTGGGGTCGAGCGTGATGCGGATGGTGCGGGTCCCGGGGTTCTTCGCGCCCTCGGCGTCGAGGTTGGCAAAGGTGAAGCCGGAAAAGATCTTGTCCTCAGACCACACCACGCGCCAGTTGTCCTCCGCCCGGTAAGTGAGCTGGAGCATGTACAGCTCCTTGGGCTCGGCGAGCGCGATGCCGTTCATCTCGAAGGCGACATCGAGCTCCAGGAGCACAGCCTGCTGGCGACGGTTCTCAAAAAGATCTGACCCGATGTACCATTTCCGAGAGATCGTGGGCGGAATGATCGGCGACAGCTGGAAGGGGGACCAGGGCCCCTCGTCGACGAACATCGGCGATAGTCGGCGTGGGTCATCACCGACGAACATATCGAGCTCGATCGGTCGGATCCACGTGAGGTCCAGCTCGAGGTCCGGGATGAACGCCTGGAGAAACGCGGTTTCGATACGCTCGGCGCGCAGGTTGTAGCCGTCGGTGGACATGTCCGTCAGCGGGCCGGTGACGAGCACCACCGTGCCCTCGGTGCGTACGCGCTCTCGCGGGATCTCTTCCCAACCTTCACGGCGCCGATAATACCAACGGTAACGCGGCAGGTAGCTGTTCCGGCCGGCGGGAACGCCGCGATCGGTCATGGCGAAGCGGATCACCCAGCCGCCGCGAATCGGAGGGACATCCTGGAGGAAGAACTCCAGGGTGCGCCCGGTGGCCCGGACCTCCCAATTGTTGATCGGGCGCTCCTCACCGCCGCGGTCGTCACGCCAGGTGATCTCCAGATCCTCCAGCATACGCGCCGCGATCCACCGTTCGTAATCGAGCCGGCCGCGGATCCACCACCGGTCCTTGGCGACGGGCTCAGGGAACGGAAACAGGCTTTGTCCAACCTCAAAGTCCTCGATTGGCACGATGCCGGGCAGGGCGGTCACGAGCGCAAGCTCGGGCATGCCCAGCATCTCCTCCGGCTCCAGATCGGTAGGCGCCGGCACCCAGCCCTGGGCGGTGCGGTACTCCCAGGAAAAGAAGTTGGCGACCGAAATATGATCGCGGTCCCCGCCGTCTCTTCGCAGTCGCAGCCTACCGACCGGCCGGCCCTCCTCCGGCGAGAGGTTCATCAGGCGGATGTCATCGTGACTGACATAGAGGTACTGCTCGGGCGTATAGGCGTCGGGCCCATAATCGATAGGATCAAGGTCAAAAAACTCGACGCCGCGACCGCCTGCGAAGATCAGCGCCGAACGATTGGCGCCCATGTGTGCAAAGGGGATCTCACGCACTGCGGGGCGTGGGCCACCGCGTACCGCCATCACCCGGGTGATCGTGCTGCCGTGGACCGTGAGGCCGTCAACCGTGACGTAGTCGGCGGCGGTGCTGTCCTCCCGTTGGCGGGTGGCGCAACGGGCGAAGGGCGCGATTTCAACGGGCCGGTCCAGGCGCTGGGTGAAGGTGACCGGGGCGACTGCGGCCCGGGCGGGTTTCCGCTCTTCGCCGATGAAGTTGAGGAAATGAATGTAGGTCTTGTCCGGCACCTGATTGAGCCGGAAGATGATCATCTCGGTCATCCAGGCGAAAAGCTGGACGAGCGTCATGCCCGGATCGGCGTCGGAGAGGTTGGTCCACTCCGGCGTATACTGCGGGATCAACGCCCGCGCGTCGCGAAGGATGTCCTCGTACCGGCGGTCGTCAAGATTCGGAGGGCGGATCGGCATCGGCTACCTGTCGGGCGCGGCGTGCGCCGGTGACCCGTGGTTGTAATTCATCCGACACGCAGCGGCGCGGAGGGGCGCGGACAGAATTTGGCTAGCCCAACTCGAAAGTAGATTTCACCCCTCCCTCGCCGCTGCTGACGCCTGCTGCAGGTCCCGTGCGGGCGGCGCGCTCGGAGTCACGCCGGAGCCGCGACGTTTCCGCGCCCACATACGCCGCGGAAGTTGCATCGGACACACGCGGGCGCCCCGGGCGGCAGCGGCGGGAAGCGTTCGAGCTCGGCGACGTTCTGCGCCGGGTCGGTCAGCTGCGCGCGCATGCTGTCCACTCCCTCTCGAATCTCCTGCTCTGCCTTGGAGATCTCCGGTGGCCCCACGCGGTGCCTCGTCTCCGTTCCGCTCCGGAGGTTGACGTACATCGTCAGCACGGAATCTTCCGGAACACCCAGCTGGCGGGTGGTGTACAAGCCGTAGACCCCGAGCTGGCCCGCGACCTCGTGGTGGTCATGTTGCTCCCCGGTTTTCCAGTCCACCACCACCACACCGCCGCGTCCGTCGTCCACCAGGAGGTCGAGGGCGACGTAGACCTCAGCGTCTCCTACCCAGAATCGGCGTAGTTGCTCTACCTCGAGGACACGCTCCGGCACCGCTACGAGCCGCTGATAGAGCCGGTTGGTGTAGAAGCCCCGGACCTGGCGCTCCACCTCGGCTGTCGCCGCGGTCCACGTGGTCTCGTCGGCGGGCTCCCCATAGTAGTGTTCGCGAAAACCCACCCGTTTGGAGGGGCGTTGGAGCCAGGCGCCGCTACGCGATCCGTCGATGTCGGCCTGGAGCTGCCGGCGAAGTTGGGCTACGTTAGCCTCCACGTCTGGCGGCCGCGAAGAACAGAGGGCGCCGATTGCCTGCTCCGCCGCTCCATGTACCCGCGTGCCGATCCACTGCGGGATGCTGGTCAGCTTTTTCTGTACGTAGGCAGTCCGTTGTTCGGGTGGCGCGCGCAGATCCCAGCCGCCCCATGACCCGTAGTAGGCAAACCAATAGGCCCTCCGGCAGGATCGGAAGAGTCGATCCCGAGAATGTGACCATACAAGCTCATTTTTGAGGGTACCCATCGGGGGTGCCTCCGGCGACGGATACGGGGAGGGTCACCGTCCGCACCAGGTGCGAACGGTCTGGAGCAGGGGCTCGCCAAAGGCGGCAAACCGGCGCTCGGCCATGCCGTGCACCGAGAGCATGGCCTGGCGGGTGAGCGGCCGGGAGCGGGCGATGTCTTCGAGCGTTCGGTCGGGCGCCACCACGTAGGGTGGGACGTCGGCTGCCCGGGCGAGCCGGCTCCGGGTGCTGCGGAGCGCGGACAGGAGATCGGCCGCTTCGCCCCCAAGCTGTGGGCGCGTGGCGGTGCGCGGCGCCTCGGGCGGCGCGTTGATCGGCCAGCTCATCTGGAAGTCGGGCGCGTTGTTCTTCATGACCTCGCGGCCGAGCGACGTGAGGGCGAGGGTCGCATAGCTCCGCTCACGGCCCGACACGTCGCGGGTGGTCATCTCCCGGCTGAGCGCGTCGGCGCGCACCAGGTCTCCGAGGATCGCCTCGACCTCGACGCGGGTGAAGCTCGAGAGCAGTGCGTAGGTGGATAGCCGATGAAAGCCCAGCTTTTGCAACATCTCGTCCCGGCTGCCGGTCAGCACACGGGCGATCATGGTGGGCGAGTAGCCATCACCCATTCGCGCGACATTCGATAGGATCTTCCTTACGATAAGGATCTCGTCCGGGGCGAGACCGCGCGCGCGGGTCGGGTGACCGGTGCCCGCCCGACAGGCGTCGCAGGCCCCGCAGCGTTCGTACGGGGCCAGGTCCCCGAAATAGTCAAGGATGTACCGTCGCCGACAGTCCGCCCAGGCGTAGTCGACCATCTTCTTGAGCTTCGTCAGCTCACGCTCGCGCCGGGCCCGGATCGCGGCCTCGTCGAGCTTGAGGGGCTCGCCGGGACGGAGGAGCTCCATGCCGCCAGCCCGCTCAGGCGCGGTCCATTGGATTGCTCCCCGGTCTTCGAGGCCACGTAGCGCCGCGGTGACCTGCTCGCGCGAAAGATCGAGGTCCTCCGCGATCCGGTCGGGCCACAGGTCCAGCGTGGTGGTGTCGTGTTCTTCGGCAGCACGCTCGCGGGCGTAGCGCCACACCTGGGCGCGAAGACCGGGGAGGCCGCGCGAGGTCTCTTCGCGATAGCTCCCTACAAATCGAAGCACTCCAGGCCGATCACTGGGAGCGATGCGGCGAAGGTAGCCCTCACGCTGCAACATGTAGAGGCAGGCGGCCGCGGCGCGCTCCCCCGCCTCGTCGGGCAATGCGGCGGCGAGGCTCTCGATGGTGGCAAATACAGGATTTCGGCCGACTTGGGTGAGGTGCGCGTAGACGCGATGGACCCATTCGGCCGGGGGGTGGGCGGTGTCGATGAAGAACTGCTGGGTACGCTGGTCGCTCTCGCGGAACAGCAGGACAACCTGGGACGGTCGATTGTCGCGGCCAGCGCGCCCGATCTCCTGATAATAGGCCTCCAAGGTGCCGGGGAGGTCGTAGTGCACGATGGTGCGGACGTCGGACTTGTCCACCCCCATGCCGAAGGCGTTGGTGGCCACGACCACCGGCGTTTCGCCGCCCATGAACTGGTTTTGTACGCGGTCGCGCTCGTCGAGCTCAAGCCCGCCGTGGTAAGCGGCGTTGGCGATCCCCGCCCGAGACAGGGCCGTGCTCGCACGCTCGACGTTCCGGCGTGTGGCGCAGTACACCAAAGTGGCGCCGTTCACGCACAGCTTTGGAAGTACCTCGTCTTTTTCGCGCCCGCTCCGGACCTGGCGCACCGAAAGATCCAGGTTGGGGCGATCAAAGCCGCGGATGAAGATCCGGCAGCCGGCGATGCCGAGGCGCTCGACGACGTCCTGGCGGACCGCCGCGGTCGCGGTGGCGGTGAGCGCGACCGTTCGTAGCGGCTCCCGGCCGGCCGAAAGTTCGGCCCGCGCCGCGCCGAGGCGCAGGTAGTCCGGGCGGAAGTCGTGGCCCCACTGAGAGAGGCAGTGCGCCTCATCCACCGCGAAGAGCCGGATATCGGCCTGCCGGAGCCGGGCGACGAAACTCGGCGTGAGCCGCTCAGGCGCGACGAACACCAACTCCCATTGTCCCGCCAACACTTCCGCAAGGCGGGTGCGGCGCTCGTCCACCGAGATGGTGGAGTTGATGAGCGTGGCGCGAACGCCGCGTTTCAGCAAGCCCTCCACTTGGTCTTTCATCAGCGCGATGAGCGGGGAGACCACAAGTGCGACGCCGCCGCGGGCAAGCGCGGGAAGCTGGTAACATAAGGACTTTCCGGCGCCGGTGGGCATGACCACCAGGGCGTCGGACGTGGACACCACATGCTCGACGACCTCGCGCTGGCCGGGCCGAAAGGCAAGGTGGCCGAAGCGGTCGCGCAGGATCAGGTCGAGGGGCGCCATGGCGCCCTAAAGTACGCAGGGTGCGCGCCACCGCAAGGCCCCCTCGCGGGGATTCCGAGGAAATTCCGGGCCAGCGCCGCGGAGGACGGTCGGTCGCCATCGCGGGCGGGCCGGGGTAAGCTCGCACGGTCGTGATCCTGGCCGTCTGTACCGGTATCGGGATCCACGGCGGTGGAGCTTGTTTATCTTGTCATCCGCGATCCGCCGCTTGAACGTAGACCGTCACCCTGCGGGCCCGGGCGAGGACGAGGTCGTGCGGGAAGAGCCGCTGCAGATCAAGGTCGAGGGGCGCGCGGTGGCGATCACGATGCGCACGCCGGGAGACGATCTGGATCTCGTTGCTGGGTTTCTGTGGACGGAGGGGGTGATTGACGGACCGGACGACCTCGTGGCGCTGGCGTCCGTGGGCGAGAACGTGGTGGACGCGCGCCTCGCGGATGGGGTGCCCGCAGCGAGGAGCCGCGCGGCTGACCGCGCGAGCTTCAGCTCGAGCTCGTGCGGCGTGTGCGGCAAAGAGACGGTAGACCGCCTCATACGGTCGCTGTTGCCGCTCCAGTCTGCTTGGGAGCCTGGCCCGGAGCTGCTGCTCAGGCTGCCCGGAGCGCTCACGCGCGCGCAGCCTGCGTGGACACGGACCGGCGGGCTCCACGCTGCCGCTCTGTTCGACCGTTCGGGGAACATCCTCGATGTTCGTGAGGACGTCGGTCGGCACAACGCGGTGGACAAGCTGCTCGGCGCCCGCTTGCGGACGGAGCGGCTCGACCTCGGGGAGCTTGGAATGGTCGTGACCAGTCGGGCGGGGTTCGAAATTGTACAGAAGGCCTGGGTGGGCCGCGTCCCGGTGCTCGCGGTGTTCGGCCCACCGACGGATCTCGCGGTGACGACGGCGCGCGCGGCGGGGATGCGGCTCTACGGCTGGCTTCGTCCGAACCGGTATCTGAGCTATGGGGCTTCGCCGGTCGTTTGAACCGCGGGTCGGCGCGCCTCCCCAAACGTGTTGGACTCGGAGGCTGCTCCGAAGATTGACGCGCGTCGCCGACGGATGTCGATGGACGAATGCCCGGACGATCAGGTTGCCAGGACGCGTTCGTGCCTCGGGCTCTTGCCGACCGTTCGAAGCGGGCTAAACTCGGCGACCGATCCGAGGCACTGATGCTGCTCCTCTCTCTCGTGTTTCCTGCGCTGGCTGTCGATGCCGACACTTTTGAGCTTAGCGGCTCGATGTTCGATGGACAGGGTGCGCTCCAGGTCACTTCGCCGGAGATCGGCTGGACCGGATCGGCGTACGGCGCGCTCGCGATCGTCTACGCCCACAAGCCGCTGGTGCGTACGACGACCCTCAGTGACGGGACCCTGCAGGAAGACGTGCTCGTCGGCAGCTCCTTCGCCACCCACCTCGCGGGCGGCTACAACATCCTCGGTCAGGTCCGGCTCGATCTCGACATCCCGATCTACCCCTACGTCGGCGGCGCGGACAATCCCGCGAGCGGCGCAGCGATCGGCGATATCCGCCTTCAGGGTGTGGTCCCGCTGATCGAAGGCGAGGACGCCCCGCTCGGCGTGGCGATCATCCCCCTCATCACGCTCCCGAGCGGCAACACCGAGACCTTCACGGGCAGCGCCGGTGTGGGCGGCGGACTCACCGTCGCGGCGGGCCTTCGACCGGTGGAAGCGCTGGCCCTGGTAGCCAACGCCGGCATCTACGGTACGCCGAAGGACGCTCTGGGCGGCACGCTGGAGTTCGGGTCGGGTTTGGCCCTGGGCCTCGGCGGCAACTATGCCATCTCCGACGCGGTGAAACTCGGCGCCGAGCTCGATGCGCTCCTTACCCTGGCCGGAGGCCTCGGCCCTTACAACAAGAACCCGGTGGAGCTCCACGTTTATGGGGCCTTCGGGGACCATGACGGCCTGGCAGCTACCCTGGGTTTGGGCACCGGCCTCGTCTCAGGCGTCGGCGCGCCGGCGCTCCGTGTGATCGGCGGTTTGACCTGGCGTCATGCCGGTGTGCCGCCGATTCAGGACATCGACAAGGATGGCATTCAGGATCCGTCCGACAAGTGTCCGGAGGTGCCTGAGGACAGCGACGCCTTCGAGGACGACGACGGTTGCCCCGAACTTGACAACGATCTGGACGGCGTGCTCGACGTTAGCGACAAGTGTGTGTTTGAGGCGGAGGACAAGGACAACTACGCCGATGACGACGGTTGCCCCGACCCGGACAACGACCTCGACGGCATCGCCGACCGCGATGACTTCTGCCCCAATGTGTCTGGACCCGCGGAGACCTTCGGCTGCCCCGACAGGGACCGCGACACGCTCGCCGACGACAAGGACCAGTGCCCCACCGAGGCGGGGCCCAAGTCGACTCGCGGCTGCCCCGACCGCGACGCCGACGACGTGGCCGACAACCGCGACAAATGCCCCGACAAGCCCAAGGATGCCCGCGAGGATCCCTCGCGCTCAGACGGCTGCCCAGGCAAGAAGGTCATCGTCACCGGCACCAAGATCGAGATCCTGGATGTGATCTACTTCGACACCGGTAAGACCACGATCAAGCCCGTGTCTTTCCCGCTGCTCGATCAGATCGCCACGACCTTCAACGCCAACACCGACATCCTCGGGGTGGAGGTTGGCGGGCACACGGACAGTGACGGGAACGACGACGCCAACCTCAAGCTCTCCTACGGGCGGGCCCAGTCGGTGGTGAAGTACCTCGTCGAGAAGGGCAAGGTGGACGCGGCGCGCCTCACGCCGATGGGCTACGGCGAGTCCAAGCCGATCGCGCCCAACACCAACGCCACCGGCAAGGCCACCAACCGCCGTGTCGAATTCGTGATCACCAAGCTCGCTCCTCCCAAAGCGGAGTAGGCGAGGGAGGCGTTGCCCTGTGCGGCCGTCGCGCGGATGCGTAAGGTCGCCGACACTGAACGTACGCGGGGCGTAGTCGACGTCCCGACGCACCTCTCGTTGGGCTAAGATGCGCCTTCAGAGGGCTCTCGGATGATCAACGTCCTTTTTGTTCAGGACAATGCTATCAACGAGTCGCTCGCGCTGAGTGAGCTCGGCGGCGTTCTGCGCGCGGCGGGGCATCGGGTCAGCCTCGTGCTCACCGACCACGAGCGGGACGCGGACGCTGCGATCCGGTCGGCGGACCCGGCGCTGGTGGTGATCCCATGCCCGGTCACGGGGCACGAAGTGGCGCTTCAGCACGCCCGCCGCGTGAAGTCGATCAGCCCGCGCGCCATCGTCGTGATGGGGGGCACCCATGCTACGCTGTCCCCCGAGCTGGCGCAGGAGCCCGACGTAGACGCGGTGGTGGTCGGTGAGGCGGAGGGCGCGGTCGCCGAGCTTGCGGCGCGGATCGACGCCGGGAGCACGTGGACGGACGTCCTGAACCTGGCGACGGTGACGGATGGGGTTCTGCAAAAAAATGCTCTTCGCCCCTTGATTGACCCGTTGGACCAGCTTGCGATGCCGGCGCGGGACCTCTACTTTCGCTACGGGTTCATGGGGCGCTTCCCGTGGAAGAAGTTCAGCACCGGCCGAGGCTGTATCCACGCCTGCACGTTCTGTTGGAATCCCACCCTCGCCGAGATGTACGAGGCAAAAGGTAGCTTTACTCGGCGTAAGAGCCCGGCGCGCGCTGTCGAGGAGGTGCGCGTGGTCAAGGAGCGCTGGCCGCTTCGCACGGTGCACTTCTCCGACGACCTGTTCACCGTGCGCTCCTCGTGGCTCGAGCAGTTCGCGCCGTTGTATAGGAAGGAAGTGGGGATCCCCTTCACTTGCAACAGCTCGATCGAGCTGGTGACGCCCCGCAACATCGCCGCGCTCAAGGAGGCCGGTTGCCGCGGCGTGTGTATCGGTGTCGAGACCGCCAACGAGCGACTTCGGTCCAAGATCCTGAAGAAGACGGTGACCAACGATGATGTACGCGCGGCCGCCCGTCTGATCAAGGGCGCCGGTATGAAGCTCATCACCTTCAATATGTTGGCGTCGCCGGGAGAGACGCTGGAAGACGCTTTCGCGACGCTCCGTCTCAACCGCGAGATCGGCACCGATTACGTCCGGGTCAACCTGGCCGTGCCCTTACCCCACACCGAGTTTGAGGCGGACGCCCTCGCAGAAGGTCACCTCGACGCCTCCTACGTGGACAATCGGGTCAATACGATGGAGCGCCCCATCGTGGCGTTCCGGCACGAGGACGCCCGCGCCTTCCAGAACCTCTTCTACTTCTTCAGGCTCGGCATTCATGTGCCCGGTTTGGAACCGGTGATTCGTCGCGTCGTGCACCTGCCGGTGACTCCGCTGCTCGACGTGTTGCGGGTGATGATCCCGTTTGAAGAGAAGGGGATCAACAACCTGCGTTGGATCGACGGTTTGCGGTTCTTCCGGCACATTGGCGATCCACACAAGCGCAACTCCAACTATCCGACCTTGATTTGAGCACCGAGTGGCGCTCGCGCGCGCGCCTGGTCGTACGGGTGCTGGCAGCGGTCGGGTTCTCGTTTTTCGCGATCAGCGCGATCGCCGGGACGGCGCTTACCGGGCTTGACGCTGTCGATGACGCCGAGGCGCGCCTGATGACCCTCGACGCCCGCTGGATCGCGATCGCCCTTGGCGTGTGGGCCACGTCGTTGATCGTTCAGGGATTTCGGTGGCGTGCCTTGCTCGCGGTCGAGCCGCGACCGTCGCCGTGGATGATGGGCCAGGTCTTGTTCGGATCAAACGTGCTCAACCTGGCGCTCCCCGGCCCGGTCGGCGAGCTCGCGGCGGCCTGGTACCTGCGCCACCGGCACGGCGTTCCGATGTTGGTCGGGCTCGCGGCTACGCTCG
Organism: Deltaproteobacteria bacterium; assembly: GCA_947486185.1. Lineage (GTDB taxonomy): Bacteria > Myxococcota_A > UBA796 > UBA796 > SXON01 > CANKTH01. Next base: position 28,748 of record CANKTH010000013.1, on the reverse strand, counting down.
CGGGTCGGCTCCTCGCGCTCACCGTATTTGGGATGTTGACCCTGGTGCTTTGGCCGCTTGTGGCCTCAGACCTGCCTGACGCGCTGGTGCGTTGGGTCACCCCGCTGGCGCTGATGGTCGGCTTGAGCGTGGTTCCGCTCCTCATCCTGGGCTTTCAGCGGGACCGGGTCGTCGCGCTGGCGCGTGCTGCGGTGGAGCGGCTCCTGAGTGGTGAGCGGCGGGAGCGCGTGCTAGCGCGGATCCTATGGTGGGTGCGCTGTTTTTCTGCGGTAGGGGGAGTTGGATGGACTCGGTGGGCCCAGGCGGTCGGGTGGTGCTGCGCCAATCTGGCGATTCTGTCGGCTTCAACCTTGTGTACCCTGAGGGCGGCGTCGATCCCGGCTGACCCACTGGGCACCTTGTTCATGCAGAGTTTCACGGCCGTGGTCTCTGTCGCGGGTGTGCTCGTGCCCGGGGGCATGGGGGCGGTGGAGGTGGCCGTGATCGGGCTGTTCCCGACCTTCGCCCAAGGATCCACGGCGGACGCGGTCTTCTGCGCGATGGTGTTCCGGTGGGTGCACCTGCTCACCCTGCTCGCGGGAGTGCCGTGGATGGTCTGGCTCGTAGCGACCCTGCCGGGCCGTGCGGAGTCGCTCGTCCCGCTGCTTCAAGGTGCGCTTGACCAGGAGAGCGAGGCCGGCCCCGGCGCCGCCTGAGGGTGCCATCTGGTGGCCGGGCCGCCGGGCCCCGGCCGCAGTGGGGCAGAGATCGCCGACCCGGACGGGGTCGTCGCCCGCTCAATCAAGCGTAGGCGAGAGCCAACCGAGTCGAAGCAGCTCGGCGTGGATCATCCCCGCCAGGAGCGCATGCCCCTCGGCGCTGAGATGGTTGCTGTCCTCGAAATAAGGCCCTTCCATCAACTCAAAAGACGCGGCAGTGTCGAGGAAGGCCACGTCGTTGACCGCGCCGTCGTTCTGGTGACGGTTGGCGAGGTCGCGGAGCACCGCCCAGTAGCGGTTGAGGATCTGCGGATCGGGGCGCAGAGCCTCCGACATCAACAACACTTTGGCGCCGCGCGCGCGCGCTTGATCCACGATTGTCGTGAGGTTGTTCTTGAAGTGTGCGGGCGGGACGACGGCGTCGAGGGTTTCGCCCTGAAGCCCGCGGAGCATGAACCGAAGGCCGTTGAAGAGGCGCAGCTTCGTCAGGCGACTGGGTGGTGCGTCGAGCGTGCCGCTACGCCAGCGTTCATGGAGCTCTACGTAGGTCATCGGCGACGCCGTCGCCTCGTTCACGCCGAGGTAAACCGTGACGATATCGGCGTCGAGTTTGTTCAGGTAAAGGCTGGAGAACTGACGCACCTGGAACGACGTCCACGCGCCGGCGCCCTGGTTGACCACCTCGACGCCGTCGCTGAGCAGCTGGTCGAGCCTCGCAGGGTAGAAGATGGAGAGGTCGGCGTGCTGGTAGGCCCCGCCGGTGGAGCTCGCCCCCAAGCAGGCGATCCGGGTCCTCTCCATTTTGGGCCCCGTCTGCACCGGGAAGCCCGACGTAGGGTATTGGCTGGAGCTACCGGCTTCCATCGCCTCGAACTGCTCGACCAGCGTCGTGATCGAGCCAGCGCCGCGGCCCCTGGTGTCTACGACCCAGTAGCTCCCGAGCTCGGTGAACCGGGTACCGAGCTCGACGTACACCAACGCCAGAGCGAGGAGCACCGAAGAACCTAGGTTGTAGAAACGGACTTGGGTCCGCTTGAAGTGAAACCACAGGAGGAGCGCCAGGGCCGCGGCCGCGAGCGAGAGGTAGAAGCGCCCGCCGGACGCGGCGAGCCCCGCACCCGTCGTCAGGCCGGCCCCCGCGAACAGCCCGATTGAGGCCATGAACGCCGCGCCCGCGTAACCGCGCCCGCGGTCGAGTCGCCCCGCCAGCCCGCCGGCCAGCAGCGGTACGCCGAGGAGCAGCACCCCAAACTCCGGGTGTGGCTTGGCACCCCAGGTTGTCACCAAACCAGCCGCGAGCACGGTCACCACGGCGGTGGGGAGGTAGAGCGGAACCGTCGACGTGAGCACGCGCGGCGCATAGAGCAGGACCTTGGCGGCAAGTGTGAACAACACGCCGCTCACCACTGCGAGCGCTTCTACCTCCAGCTTGGGCGCCCGGAGGATCTCGCGGAGAGCGCTCAGATCGCGGTTTGCGAGCAGCAGCGCGGTCGTCATTGGGAGGAGGCTCAGGCCGATCTTCGCAGCGCCCGCGGGGTTCGGGGCAAAAGCCAGCCGCCACTCCGCCAGCGAGAAGAGCATCGCCAGGACGGCGCCCAGCACGCCGCCGCCCAGCGCCCGTCCGACGTCGAGCGGTTGTGGTTGAGTCTCGCCGTTGACCGTGAGCCCGCGGAGCGCCACACGGCGTAGGCCAGGCGTCAGACGGGTCGGCCCCGTTTCAATCCGCGCAGGGCAGGAGAGGGCGGCTTCGCCGATATGGGTCGTGAAGCCGAATTTTTCCCGAACGACCACGACCGTGACCGGTCCCGCAGCGAGCCGCGGCAGCTCGCCCTCACAGCGGGCGAGCGCGGGCTTGGGCTTGGGGAGCTGGCCGGCGGTGAGGTGGATGCCCGCGCGTTCGTCCAGGTTGATCGTTAACTCGCCTCCCACGGGCAGCTCGATATCGAGCTCCAGGCGCTGCACGGGAAGCGTCGTGGAGACGGCCCGGTAGGCGTCCAGGGTCCACGTGTAGGCGTCCAATCGCAGCGGGCCCAGTCGGGTCGGATCGATGTACTCCGCAGAGGCGACTGCGCGGCTCCACCCTTCCGGAGCGAGTTGGGCATTCGCTTGCCCCCATGTGTGCACCACGGCGATGCCCAGGCAAGTCCCCATCGCGGCGATCAAGGCCCAGGGTCCGGTCAGCGCCAGGACACGCCGCGGCGATTGAACCAGTTCGTGGGGGCTAGCACCTGCTTCTGCCGAGGTAGCCACCACGTGGACTCAGTGTACCGAGTAGCTAAGGCTGCGCAAGGGGGACATGTCCGCGGACGCAAGCCAGAGGGCAATGAAGAAGACGAGTAAAAAAGATAGTAACCACCACGGACGCGTCGCGACGGGGTCACCAGAGTTGGGTGTGTGGTGGTGAATCGACATTGTGTCAAAGTATCTATGGGTAAACATGATGCGCAACTGCCCGGCGGCCGTTCGGCGCGTCAGACGAAGGTTGCGACGGCTATCTGCCGACGTATTGGCAATAGAATATAGCAAAGCTCCTGAGTTGAGTGGCTGTCAGTGATATGGGGTCGGCCGGGCTCTTACGTACGTTCGAATCCGGGCCGGTGTTTCGGGGCCCAGTCGCCGCCCGCCGGTGCGCGCCGCAGGACCCCGCCCGGCCCCGAGTCGCGTGTAGGCTCATCACGGGGGTACACCCTTTGAAAAATGCAGAACGGCAGGGCGGTCGGGCCCGCGGGGGCCGGAGCCGGGCTACGATGGCGGCCGCAGATGTCGACCTCCGCCAAAATCATCGTGATCCTGCTGGTGCTGGCCTTTGTCGTCTCAGTCGCCGGCGGGGTGCTGGTTCTCGGCATCTATACGGCCGACACGGCTCAGAAGCCCGCCGCCGCCAAGGCGGCTGCAGCCAGCCCGGTGAAGGCGCTCCCCTCGAGTGCTGGCGAGGGTATTGCAAGGATAAAAGCGAGGAATGAGCTTGTGGTCGCGATGGACACCGGCACGCCGCCTTGGGCAGGCAGTCCCCCGACCTATTTCCTGAATCCGAAGGGTGAGCCCGACGGTTTTGACTACGTGGTCGCCCGCCACATCGCCGATGCGGTCGGAGTCTCCAAGATCCGGCTCGTACACGTCGGCTACGACGACCTGTCCGGCGCTTTGCAGGCGGACCCCGACCTCGACCTGTTCATCGCGGGCTACACCCCAGACGGGAGCGAGGGGATTGGTTTCTCGGACCCCTACCTGGAGTATGGCTTGTGCCTCGTGGTCCCTACGCGGTCCAAGATCCAGACCACATCCGACCTGTGGGGGAAAAAGATCGCGATCTACCCAGATGACGCTGCCGAAGCGCAGGTGGCCCGCCTGGTCAAGGGCTACACGGAGTTGGTCCGGCTGGCCGACGGCTACTGGGACCTGTTGTTGAACGGCAAGATCGACGCCTATCTCTACGACCTTCCTTATGCGGTGGCGGAGATCGAGGTGTTCTACAAACAGAACCCCCACCACCGGGGCGCCCTCCGGATCGCCCAGTATAACCTTACAGATTCGACGTATTCCGTCGGCGTTCGTGAGGGGGACCCGGAGCTCCTGAAGGTCACCAACGAGGCGATTGCCGCCTTCCGCGCGTCGCCGGACTACGCGATCGCGCTCAAGACCTACCTCGCGGGTGCCCCGACCGTGGACGCCGCTGAGCCTACCGGAGCCGAGGGCGAACGTCACGTTGTCGCCGCTGGGGAGACGCTGAGCACGATCGCAGCGACGCGGCTGGGCAGCGCGGGTCGTTGGAAGGACATCTGGGATCTGAACAAATCCCGCATCGGCAACCCCAACCTCGTAGAGGTCGGCGATGAGCTGCTCCTGCCCTGAGGGCTGGACGCGTCGAGTCGGCCATCGCGGCGTCCTTGGCCTGTGTCGCCGGTGCTGAACGAAGGCGACCGGATCGGTGAGTGGGTGGTGCAGGCGCGCCTCGGACACGGGGGTATGGCCACGGTATACCGATGCCACCACGCGATGACCGAGCGCGTGGTCTCGGCGGTCAAGGTGTTCCGGGTCACCGACATTGGCAGCGACAAGTGGTTCCGGCGCGAGGTGGAGACCCTCGCGGGCCTCCGCCATCCCTGCATCGTCCGCATCCTGCATCCGGGTCGAGACGACGCCCGGGACCTCCTTTTTTTGGCGATGGACCTGGTTCCGGGCATCACGCTGCGCCAGGCGCTCGCGAGGGGGCCCCTGTCGTCGGCCGCGGCGCGAACGCTGTTTCACGGCGTCGCCGAGGCGCTCGCCTACGCCCACGCGCTGAAGATCTTTCATCGCGACATCAAGCCTTCCAACATCATGATTCGACCTAACGGCGCGCCTACGGTGGTCGATTTCGGGATCGCGACCGATCCCGAGCGGGTCGAGATGACGAGCGAGCTGGGTATCGGCACGCCCTCGTACATGGCTCCCGAGCTCTTTCATGGACAACCTGTCGATCTGGGGCTCGCCGACGTGTACGGCGTCGGAGTCCTGCTCCACGAGACGCTGACGGGGCAGCGGGCCTTTCCGGCCGAGGACGGGATCTCCGACGCCGCGCGCGCCTTTCGCCTTCTGACTAGAAAGCAGGCATTGGTCGAGCTGGATCCTGGCCCTCATGTGGACCCGGGTCTGCGCCAGATCGTCCGGGCGGCCAGCGCGCGTGACCCGGCGGCCCGGCCAGCCTCGATGGAGGCGCTCGCCGAGCTTTTGGGCCAGGGTCAGGACTGGGTGGACCCCGACGCCTCGATCTACCGCAGCCGCCCGGGTCGCCGCGTGGGCCCGGATTCCCTCGTGTCGTTCGCCGAGATCCCTGCGCCGACGCCCACGACTCCCTCCCAGCCGGCGGACGCTGATCGGAGCGTCCGTCACTGGGTGCTCGGAGGGGTGATCTCGGCGTTGGTCCTTGGTGGGATCGTGGGGCTCGGGACGTGGCTGTGGGTGGTCTCGTTGCGGTGATCGTCAGCCGTGCGCACGCGCATGCGCGAGAGCGGCGGTGAGATCGGCCGCGAGGCGCACCCCGGGAATACTGTTCTCGATCCGGGATCCGGTCCAGATCCGGTCCGGACGTGGGAGCGGCCCGGCGATGACCACCTGCTTGCCTCGGCGTGTCAGGTTGTGGAGCGTGCTCTCCAGCGCCGCGAATCCCGTGGCGTCGATGACCGGCACGCGGCTGAGATCAAGGATCAACAGGCGAAAACTGTCACCGCTCGTGGCGTGCAGGCTCTCCATCGCCTGCTGGGCCGCCCCGAAAAACAGCGGACCGTTCACCTGGTAGAGCGCCACATCGCGCGGTAGTCCAAGGGTCTCGCTCTCTTCGGTCTGGTCCAGCGTCAGGTGGCTCTCGGTGATCTCGGCCATCCGGCGCATGAACAACACCGCGGCGAGGCCGAAACCGACCGAAACGGCCACCATCATGTCAAAAGCGACCGTCAGCACAAAACAGATCAACAAGACCGAGAGGTCGCTCTTCGGCGCGAAGCGGAACATGCCGACAAAGTGCCGGATCTCCGACATGTTCCACGCGACCAACATCAGGAGCGCGGCGAGCGATGCCATCGGGACGTAGGCGACCAGCGGGGCGAGGAACAGGATCGCCAACACGATGATCATCGCGTGGGTGATCGCGGCGATCGGCGAGCGGGCGCCCGACCGGATGTTGGTGGCGGTGCGCGCGAGCGCTCCTGTCGCCGCGATGCCCCCGAAGATCGGCGCGATCAGGTTCCCGATCCCCAGCGCCGTGAGCTCGGCGTTCGGATCGTGCCGGGTGCCAGTCATGCCGTCGGCGATCACGGCAGAGAGCAGCGACTCGATTGCGCCGAGCAGGGCGATCGCGAAGGCCGATGGCAGGAGCTCCTTGATCATGGAAAAGGAGAGCGTGTCCCCCCGGGTAGGGCGGGTGACGGAAGTATCGGCGGAATGCCCGAGATATCGACGTCGTTCACCATCGTGTGGAAGCGGCTCCCGACGGTGGCGAACTCCAGGGTTGGGAAGGCCTGCTGCATCAGGGCCACCGCGATGGACGCGGCCGATATCGCCAGCAAGGGCGCTGGTATCTTCTGAATCACCCGCGGGAGCGCCAGCAGGAGCGCGAGAGTGCCTGCGGCGACGAGCAGCTCCGCCGGCGACCAGGATCCGCGTGCCGCCCAGAGTGTCAACACCTTCTCGTGGTAATGCTCCGGGTTGGAAGGCACCTTCAGGCCGAACGCGTCCTTGAGCTGAAGCGTGGCGATGACCACGGCGATGCCGGTCGTGAACCCGGTGGTGACCGGGTAGGGGATGAAGCGGATGAGCGTACCCATACCGCTGATGCCCATTATCACGAGGATAATCCCAGATAAAAATCCCGCAGTGAGGAGGCCGGCGAGCCCATGCGTGTGGAGGATCGGCGCGAGGATGACGATGAACGCCGCGGTGGGGCCGGTCACCTGGAAGCGGCAACCACCCAACGAGGCGACGACGGCTCCCGCAACGGCGGCGGTGTAGAGGCCGTGTTGGGGCGGCGCGCCTACGCCGATCGCGAGCGCCATCGACAGCGGCAGCGCCACCACCCCGACCACGAAACCCGCGAGCACGTCGGCGCGTAACGAGCCGAGATCGTAGCCGCGCGCGAAGGTCTCCCGCAACGCGGTCGCCAGGGGGAAGGAGAAGCGGGGTGAGCGCCCGACAGGGGCGAGGGGCGGGGCCATTCGGTCCTCCAGATCGAGGATTAATCAGAACTGAGCGGGATCATCTGTCGCCAGGCGCTGGCTCGATCAGGGCGAAGCGTACGCGGCCGATGAGGCTCATGATCGCGACCTGCTGGTCCAGGTCTCCGTTGACCACCTTGAGGTGAGTGGCGTCTGCGGGGAACTGGCCAAAAGTTGGGTCGATCGCCACCCATCCGGTCGGCCCGCCCAAGGCCACCTCGGGCCATGCGTGGTAGTAGAACGCGTTCCCGAGCTTCTCGGAGTACACCATTCCCGCGGCGATGCGGCTCGGGATGCCAGCGGCGCGGGCGAGGCTCACAAAAAGCGCGGTGTGTTCGTTACAATCGCCCTGCCCGCTCCGGAGCACCTCCAGCCCGTTGGGCACCCCAACCACGGGTACGTCGCGCACATGATCCCGTACAAACGCCGCGATCCGCTGGGCGGCATCAAGCCGCGTGGTCGCGCCGGCGACCAGCTCAGCGGCCTTGGCGCGGATCTCCTCGTGTAAGGTGGGTAACGACGGGGTAGCGTCCAGGTCGTGGTCACCGACCACGGGAAGCTCGGGCAGCTCGGCCAGCAGCACCGGTACCACACGCACACGGTCGCCCTCGACGGTCTGCACCGGAGGCTCGTGGGCGAAGCGGCTGGCTTCGACCCCTTCGACCTGGAGCTGCAGCGCCCCCATGCTCCGGGCCCGCCCCGCCAAGCCTCCGGTCACCGGCGCTGCCGCCATCGCGACCATGTCAGGGGGATCTCCCTTGTCAATCGCGATCGCGGCCTCGCGCGTCATCCGCTCCGACCGAAAGCCGGTGTCGCTCACCTCTCGCACCACGCGGCCCGCCTCGTCGATGAGCTGTCGCACCTCAACGCCGCCGCGGTTGATCCTCAACCACCAGGCTGTGTCGCCGTTGGCCAGGATCTCCGGCGCCTCGACCGAGACCATCATCTCGGATTCGGATCGCGTGAGGAAATCGAAATAGGGGACGGTGAACTTGAGTCCTGGCTTGTACGTCCGGCCCACGAAGGCGCTCGTGAGGGTCGCGCTGACCACCGGCGGGCTGGGCAGCTCCAGGTCGAGCACCTGGGCCTCGCCGCCCTGCACGTAGTCCATATGCAGTAGCTTCCCCCGCATTTCGCCGTGGCCGGTGATGGTGGTCGAGAGCACGCCCTCGGTGTGAACCAGGAAATCGAAGCGGTCGAGCAGGCCCGCTTCGGTGACGATCCCCGTGCCAGCAACGGTGATGGTGTTGGTCGTGCCCATCGAGCCGATGCGGTTCCGGCTCTGGACCTGATACAGGGTACGGCCGTCGGAGGCTGGGATCTCCCGGTTGACGGCATAGCCGATGTGCTGATCCTGGAAATAGATGCCCATCCAGGTCTCGTTGCCCTCGCCGACGGCGAGCGCCTGGATATCGATGCTTACCACCGGGGTTTCTTGGGTGGAGACCGACGCGATGGCGAGGCCGAGGAAGGCCGCCAGACTCAGTCCTTCGATCACCAGAAGCGGGCGCACGCGCCTATGTAGCGCGCTGCGCGGGGCGCCGCGTATGGGGAAGCGGGGCACGGATTGGCGTCGGGCGCGCCCTGACGTATGTTGCGCCCAGGGATGGAGAGGATCATGAGCCTTCGTGTCGCGGCCCTGGCGCTCTGCCTCGGGGCGGCCGCGTGTGACGAGCCTGACGAAGAGACCGAGGACGACACGGGCGTCGCTCCAGAAGAGGACAGCCTGGTGCCGGATGACTCCGATACCACCGAAGTGATCGTGCCGCCCGAAGACACCGCCGCTGCCGCGCGCGCCGCCGCCGAGTACCAGGCCCTGTACGATCCGGACCTGCTGCATTCCGTCGCGCTCACCCTCACCGACGCCGACATCGCCGCGCTCAGCGCCGATCCCACCACCTATGTGCCGGCTACGGTGACGCTCGATGGGCAGACCTTCGAGCAGGTGGGCGTTCGGCTGCGTGGGGGGCCCGATGGCGAAGATTGGTCTGCAAAGCCAGCGTTTCGGATCCGGCTCGACGCATTCGACCTGGACACCGACTTCGCGGGGCTCGAGAGGATCGTGCTGGACAACCTCGCGGACGACCCCACCCAGCTCCGCCTGGTAATGGCGTTGAAGCTCCTCAACGACGCCGGGCTCCCCGCGCCGCGAGCCGTCTTCACCACGCTGCAGGTCAACGGCGAGGACTTTGGCCTCTACGTCAACGTCGAGGAGGTGGATGAGCGTTTCGTCAACCACCACTTCGCCGACGACGGGGGCACCTTGTGGGAGGCGGAGGACTCCGCGGACTTCACCGCCGCCGGGGTGAATCACCTGGAGTGGGTGGCGGGTGACAATCTCCGCACCCGGCTCGACGACGCAGCACGCTTGTGCGCTACCGAGAACTTCTATGACGACACCAACACCATCATCGATCTCAAACAGTTCGTCACGTACTGGTCGTGGACGATCGCCGTGGGTACGACCGACAGCTACCCCTACGATCTGAACGATTTCTATACCTATGACAACCCAGAGGATGGGCGGTTTGAGGTGATCCCCTGGGCGCTCGACGAGGGATGGGACACGGGGATGAGCTGGGATGCCGTGAGCGGTACGCTCGGCTTCCGTTGTCGGTCGGATCCGGACTGCTTCCAACAGATCAAGGACGCAACTACGGTGGCGCTCACCGCGATCGAGGCGGCGGACGTTCCGGGCCAGGCCCAGACGGCCGCGGACCTCGTTGAGGCGACGGTGCAGACCGACCCTCGGCGCAGCGTCGCTTTGAGCGAGGTGTGGGCTGCGCAGGCGCGGTTCCTCTCCCGGGTCGGCACCTGGCCCGACCGTGTGAGAGCTGACATGGGGATCTGAGCGGGTATTCGCGGTCTACCCTTACATTCCGCCGGTGCCCTCGAGGCAGGACGCCGGAGGGGCGCTGGTTACGTCTTCGGGTGCGGTGGCCACGTGGCTGTCATAGAAGCGCTGGAGTCGATCCAGATCGACACAACCTAAGGATATCCGCTCCTGCCATGCGAGGGCGACAAAGGGAAGCGAGAGATCGGTTTCGGCATAAGGGGACAGCAACCATCGGTTTTCTTCGAGACTCGCCCCGAAGGCGCCGAGCGCCGCGACGTCTTCGGCGCAGCCTGAGGGACAGTGATAAAGCAGGACAATTCCGCCATGCTCCAGGTTGTGTACAAACTGCTCCGGGGGCACCTCCTCTAAGTGGGGCCCCCAGTTCGCCCAACAGCCGTGATGATCACCCGATGCGGGCGGCGGATCGAGATAGCTCACGTCGCCATCGACGTGATCGGCGCCGTGCTCGCGCAGGTGTTCTTCGACACAGTCCCCGCCGCAGGCATCACAGCCGCGTTTGGTCGGGGAGTCACACGCGAGGAGGAGGGCGAGCAGCACCCGCTGAGTTTAGCAGGGACTGAGGGGGCTGGCAGATCGGGGCGGCGGGCGAGCGTGAGTGCGTCCGGCGGTCCGACCGGCGTATCGGCGGACTTCGCGGTAGAGCGCGTGAACGGTGGTGACGCGGGCATGAGGGGCGCACGGCATGGTTTGGGGCTCGTGTGGCTGTGCGGTTGCGCGGTCGACGTTCCGCTCGACGATGCTCCCGACCAAAGGCCGGATGAAACTGCCTACGTGCGTGGAGAGCACACGGATGGCGAGGCCGAAGAGGGCCTCTGCCTGCTCCAGGTTGCGTGTCCGAGCGAGCTCTCGGACTCCGTGGAGGCCGCGTGCGCGATCGCCGTCACCGACGGTTCGGGCTGGCTCGACCACCAGGGTCCCGCATCCATGCGCCTTCGAGGCCGATCTTCAGTGGGGTTCCCCAAACCGCAGATCGCCGTCGAGCTCGTCGGTGAGCAGGGGGCGGATCTGGCCGTCAACCTGCTGGGGATGGGCGCGGACGCCGACTGGGTGCTCAACGGGGCGTACATCGACCGGGCGTTGATCCGGAATCATCTTGCGTATCGGCTCTTCGCGGAGCTTGGTGGTGCCGAACGCTACGCGCCCGAGTCCCGCGCCTGCACCCTCGAGTACAACGGCTCGCCTTTCGGGGTGTACTTCCTCGTCGAGCGGGTGAAAGCCGATGATGATCGGGTGGATATCCCCGAGGATGCTGACGGAGCCTCCTTTGTGGTGAAGCTCGATGACGAGGCCGGGCTCCTCGACAACAGCAGCATCGGCTACGGCACGTGGCAGCTCGTCTCGCCTCCGTCGCCCACCTCGGCGCAGGAAGCCGGCGTCTACGCCGCTTTGTACGCGTGGCAGGAGGCGACGCTCGGCGCCGCGGCCGGCGCGATCGGCCGTCACCTCGACCTGGAGAGCGCCGCGGACTTTGTGCTGCTCCAGGAGCTTCTTCGGAACAACGACGCCTACTATCTGTCGATATACCTTTGGAAGTCACCGAGCTCCAAACTCCGGTTCACGCCCTGGGATCTCGACCTCACCCTCGGACAACCCACCTACAACGACAACCACAACCCGGAAGGATGGGTAGCGTACCGCCCCCTGATGATCTCGCGGCTCGCCGACGTTCCTGGCTTTCGGCAAACGCTGGCCGAACGGTGGCGTACGTTGCGAACGGACGATTGGTCGGACGAAGCCCTGATCAACCGTATCGCCGCCCACCGCGAGCTCCTCGGGCCAGAGCTGGCCGCCAACTTCGAGATCTGGGACTGGGGGGAGATCTACAGCTACTGGCCCAGCCTCCCCGAGGTGGACGGCCCGGAGGCCGAGTACGCGCGGATCATGGAGTGGCTGCCGATACGAACCGCGTGGATCGACGCCCACATCGATAGTTGGTGACCGGAAATGGGCGTAGTCCCTACAATAGTACGTAGAGCTCGTTCGCTTGGATCAGCACGGCGCCGGGGATCTTGAGCGCCGACGAAGCCCAGCCGATGCCCAGGCGCAGGTGCCAGCGCTCGCCGGAGCGCTGCCAGGAGACGGTGTGCGTCCCGATCGCTTGTTCCTTGAGAGAGGTTCGGATCCTCGCGGCCACCCCGACCTGCACCCCGCTGTCACCGGCCTCGTAGCCCGCGTCCAAGCGGGCGCCGAGCCAGGTCGTCCCGCGCCACTGATAGATGAGGCTGTGTCGTCCGTTGAAGCGGTAGTCGGCGGCAAGATGAGGTTGTACGAGGCTGACGTGCCCGCCCCCATAGAGTCCACCTGTCCCCTGTTCGCCTGCCTGCAGGTCGCCGAGCACGTCGGTGCCGGCGATGGCGCCGAGGCCCTCCGCGAGGGTGTTCAATCCGATCTCGCTTGAGATCTCGAAGTTCTGCGCGCCGAGGCCGCCATGGAACGAGATATTGTCGGACGCGAGGATGCTGCCGGTGACGTCCACCGGGTAGGCGATCGCCTTGAAGGGGATCTCGCCGAACGTGCGGTTTAACCGTCCGATTCCCGAGAAGATGCTGAGATCGAAGGACGGACTCTGGATCGCGGTGATCTTCACGTGCACGTTCTGGTACCCCACCAGAAACAGCGCGGGCGCGGTGCCGACATGGACGTTGGACAGTGCGCCCCAGTCAAGGTTGACGAGCCCGAGCTTGACGTGACCTTTCGGCATGGTGTACGCGGTGAAATCGGACTCAGACCGAGGGTTGATCGGCACCTGCGATGCGGGGACCCTCTCCGTTTTCTCCTTCGTTTGCCGCCCTGAGTTGGCGTTCTGGGAAATGTCGAACGGGACGTCGGGTGTGGGCGGAGCGTCCGCGGGAGGGGACTCTGCGGGCGGGTCGTCGGCTCCGGGAGCGGGGGCGTCGTTGGGGACGGTGTCGTCCGAATAGGCTCGGGGCGCCCAGGTGAGGCCGAAGAGGGCGAAGAATCCGAGGGTCAGGGCATCGGGACAGGGACGCGGGAGCATCCGTGGAGCATCCCGCACCGAGACGCGGGGGTCAAGGGCTGGCGCCGACGCAGTGGAGTGGTAGGATAGGCGCAGGCGTTGAACGTGATGCTCCTCTTCCTCCTCGCGTGCCAGGACTACCAGTACTCCGCAGTTACGGCGGATGAAACCTGGATCCAGGGCTCACCTGGGGGCCCGGTGGACATCCTGTGGGTGGTCGACAACTCCTGCTCCATGAGCGAGGAGCAGGACTTGCTGTCCGAACATTTTGGAGCTTTCGCCTCGGTTCTCAGCTATGGCGGCGTTGATTTCCAGATCGGCCTCACCACGACCGACGTCGAGGCCACTGGCGGCACGCTGGTGGGCGCCGTGCTCAATCCGGACACCGACTCGATTGAGGCGGAGTTTGCCGTCCAGGGCGATCAGGGTACCACCGGCTCGCGGGAAGAGTCGCCTCTACTCGCGGCGACCCTGGTGCTCGAGGCCGACACGGGGCTGATCCGCGAGGGCGCAGGTTTACATGTGATCCTCCTCACCGACGAAGACGATCAGTCCCCCGATCCGGTATCCGCCTACGTGGAGACGCTGCGCGCCCTCAAGGCGGGCGAGACCGTGAAGATCTCGGCGATCGCGGGCGTGCCTCCCGACGGCTGCCACTCGCCCGCAGCGGACGCGGTGGTGGCCACGAGGATCATCGAGGCGGTCAGCAGCACCGGCGGCAGCTTCCACAGCATCTGCGCCGCGGATTACGGGCCGGTGTTGAGCAGCCTGGCGCTCGGCACCGCGGATATGAGCGATTTTTTTGTGCTCACCGCGCTCCCGCTCCTGGTCTCCCTGGAGGTGCGGGTGGACGGCGTCAAGATGTACTCCCGGCCGCACGACGGCTGGACCTACGAGGCCGCGCGAAACGCGATAGTCTTTTCCGGCGCCGCCCTGCCGCGGCCCGGTCAGGGCATCTCGGCGGCGTACCGCGAATTGCTGGGCGCCGAAGACACCGGCTCCTGACCGAGCCTTGTCAGGCGACCGCACGACGCCCGGGGACAGATCGGGCCCGGACTCGCGGAACCCGTAGAGGTGTGCCATCATTCCGGGGACCCCGGAGGAATCGTGTACCTGATCCTGTTGCTGCTCCCGCGTGCGTATGCGGTCACGTACTACTACGACGCGGATGGGGACGGGTACGGGAACGCCTCGGTGACGGTCTCGGCGAGCTCGGCCCCCACGGGTTACGTCGCGAGCTCCACAGACTGCGACGACACCCGAGCCGCGACGAGACCCGGCGCGAGCGAGGCTTGTAACGGGCGGGATGACGACTGCGACAGCTCCGCGGACGAAGGTGGCGTCTGCCCGTACTCCACGTCGATGTACAGCAGCCACGCCTACATGTTTGTGACCGGCACCCTGGCCTGGTCCTCGGCACAGACCTACTGTCGCACGTACGGCTACGACCTCACGACGATCTCCAACTCCGCCGAGAACGTGTCGGTCGTGGACCGGGCCGGCACCTTCTCCACCCAGAAATGGTGGATCGGGCTCACGGACGTCGTCACCGAGGGCACCTGGGTCTGGAGCGACGGCGCCGCGGTCACCTATACCAACTGGCACTCGGGTGAGCCCAACAACGTCGGCAACGAAGACTGTACCCAGCTCAATCGTTTCGCGGGTTATACCTGGAATGACGAGCCCTGCGCCGCGGCGTTCCGGTTCGTCTGCGAGGCCACCCCGACCTACACCTACTACGTCGACAGCGACGGGGACGGTTACGGCGCCGGGTCGGCGGTCACCGGCACCACGCTGCCCACCGCCTACTCACTGGTCAACACCGACTGTAATGACAGCAACGCGGCGATCAGCCCGGGTGACAGCGAGGTCTGCGACGGCGTGGACAACGACTGCGACGGCACCATCGACGAGAGCAGCGCGATCGGCGCGACGACCTGGTACACGGACTCCGACGGTGACGGTTTCGGGAACGCGGCGGTCAGCACGGTGGCGTGTTCCGCTCCTTCGGGCACGGTGGCCGACAACACGGACTGCGACGACACCGCCGCCACCACCTACCCGGGCGCGCCGGAGCTCCCCGACGTGATCGACAACGACTGTGACGGCATCGCGGACGATGGCCTGGACACCGACGCAGATGGCCTCTCTGACAACGACGAGCGCTCGGTCCACGGCACCGATCCCTACGACGATGACACCGACGAAGACGGACTCGACGACGGGGACGAGGTGTTGACCTGGATCAGCGATCCGCTGGACACCGACACGGACGGCGACACGCTGCTGGACGGCGCCGAGGTCTACACCTACGGGAGCTCGCCCACCGACACCGACACCGACGACGATGGACTCACCGATGACGTCGAGGTCAACAGCACCCTGACCGATCCTGCGGACGCCGACACCGACAACGGTGGCGTCGGCGACGGAACCGAGGTCAACGTCGATGGCACCGATCCGCTGGACGGGACCGACGATCTCAGCCTCGACACGGACGGAGATGGGCTCACCAACTCCGAAGAACGCACCTATGGCACGGACTTCCGCGATCCCGACACCGACGACGACGGCCTGTCCGACGGTGCGGAGGTGCGCGATTGGTTTACCCAGCCGACCAACCCGGACAGCGATGGCGACGGCCTGTCGGACGGCGCCGAGGTGCTCACCCACCTCACCGACCCCAATGACACGGACACCGACGACGGCGGCGTCGACGACGGGACTGAGGTCAACACGGACGGCACCGATCCGCTGGACCCCGCGGACGATCTCAGCGCCGACCCCGACGCGGACGGCCTCACCAACGCCCAGGAGGCCTCTCTCGGCACCGACCCTCGTGACCCCGACACCGACGGCGATGACCTCGAAGACGGCTTTGAAGTATTGGATTCGTTGACCGACCCCACCGACCCCGACACCGACGCGGACGGTCTGGAAGACGGGGATGAGCTCAACACGCACCTCACCGATCCCCTGGACGACGACAGCGACGGGGACGGCCTCACCGACGGCGCAGAGGTGCTGACCCACCTGACCGACCCCAACGACACCGACACCGACGACGGTGGTGTAGGCGACGGGACCGAAGTCAACACCGATAGCACCGATCCTCTCGACCCCTCCGACGACCTGACCGCCGATCCCGACAGTGACGGCCTGACAAACGCAGAGGAGCTGGCCGCAGGCACCGATCCCAACGATTCAGACTCCGACGACGATGATCTCTTGGACGGCAACGAGGTCAACAACCTCGGCACCGATCCGCTCGACGCCGACACCGACGACGACGGGCTCGCGGATGGCGAAGAAGTCGCCGACTACTTCACCGATCCCCTCGACAGCGACACCGACGACGACGGGCTCACCGACGGCGATGAGGTCCAGAGTCGCGGCACCGACCCGCTCGACGCGGACACCGATAACGGCGGCGTCAACGACGGGGACGAGGTGAACGTGGACGGCACCGATCCGCTGGACGGCACGGACGACACGACCGCGGACGCTGACGGCGACGGGCTCACCAACGGGGAGGAGGCGATCCTCGGCACCGACCCCGACGACGCCGACACCGACGACGATCAGCTCAGCGACGGCCAGGAGGTGCGGGTGACGGGCACCGATGCCCTCAACGCGGACAGCGACGCCGACGGTCTGAGTGACGGCGACGAGGTCAACAGCCACCTCACGGATCCGCTCGATCCGGACACCGACGACGGCGGCGCGCCGGATGGCGCTGAAGTCCTGATTGATGGCACGGATCCCCTTGATCCCACCGACGACATGGTGGGGGACAACGACGGTGACGGCCTCACCAACGGCGACGAGACCGTGCTCGGCACCGATCCGAATGATGCGGACACCGACGACGACGGCGCAGGTGACGGTGACGAGGTGGGCGCGGGCACCGACCCGCTCAACGCGGACACGGATGGGGACGGGCTCGACGACGGCGATGAGACGGTCGAAGGCACCGATCCGCTCGACACCGACTCGGACAACGACGGTCTCTCGGACGGAAACGAGGTCAATGACCTCGGCACCGATCCGCTCGACGCGGACACCGATGACGGCGGCTCCAGTGACGGCGCCGAGGTGCTCGTGGACGGGACCAATCCGCTGGATCCGTCGGACGACCTCAACTCCGACGGGGACGGCGACGGCCTCAACGACGGCGAGGAGATCATCATCGGCACCGATCCGGACGATCCGGACACCGACGACGATGGGCTCTCCGACGGAGACGAGGTGGGCCTCTACGGTACCGATCCGCTCAAGCCCGACACGGACGCCGACGGCCTCGACGACGGCGACGAAGTGGATGTTCACGGCACCGATCCACGGGACAGTGACACCGACGACGGCGGCACCAGCGACGGCTCCGAGGTGTTGATCGATAACACCGACCCGCTCGATCCCACCGACGATCGTACGGGCGACAGCGATAGCGACGGGCTGACCAACGGCGATGAGGCCGCGCTCGGCACCGACCCGACCGATGCCGACACCGACGACGACGGTCTGGGAGACGGCGACGAAGTAGGGCTCGGCACCGACCCGCTCAACCCCGACACGGACGGTGATGGCCTCGACGACGGCACCGAGGGGGACCTTGGCACCGACCCGCTCGTCGCGGACACCGACGGGGACGGCCTGAGTGACGGCGATGAGGTGAACGGCCACGGCACGGATCCCCTGCTGGCCGACACCGATGGCGGTGGCGCGGGCGATGGTGCAGAAGTGTTGGTGGATGGTACGGATCCACTGGATCCCACCGACGACGTGTTGGGGGACAGCGACGGTGACGGCTTGACCGACGGCGACGAGTCGGTGCTCGGCACCGATCCCCTCAATCCGGACACCGACGGTGACGGGCTCAGCGATGGCGACGAGGTCTTCTCCTACGGCACCGACCCGTTGTCCGGCGACACGGACCTCGACGCCCTGTCCGACGGCGACGAGATCAACGTCTACACCACCGACCCGCTCAACGACGACACCGACGGGGACGGCCTCACCGACGGCGAGGAGGTGTTGACCTATTCGACCGATCCGCTGGACACCGACACGGACGACGGCGGTGTGGGAGACGGCGCCGAGGTCAACGTGGATGTCACGGATCCGCTCGATCCCACCGACGACCTCGGCATCGACAGCGACGCAGACGGCCTCACCGACAGCGAGGAGCTGATCTACGGCACCGACCCGCTCGACCCGGACACCGACGGTGACGGGCTCAACGATGGTGAGGAGGTGTGGACCTGGACCACCGACCCGACCGACGCCGACACCGACGAAGGTGGCGTTGACGATGGCACCGAAGTGCTGGTGGATGGCACGAATCCCCTCGATGGCAGCGACGACCTCGTCGCGGACAGCGATCTCGACGGGCTCAACGACGCCGATGAGGCGCTCCTCGGCACGGACCCGCTCAACCCGGACACCGACGCCGACGGGCTCAACGACGGTGAAGAGGTCTACACCTACAACACCGACCCGCTCGACAGTGACACGGACGACGGCGGGGTAGGCGATGGCGTAGAAGTGCTGGAAGATGGGACGGATCCGCTCAATGGCGCGGATGACATCCTGGAACCCGGCGGCGGCGGCGACAGCGGCGACAGCGGCGACTCCGTCCCGCCCACCGATGACACGGGCGACTCCGGCGATTCGGCGATCGATGTGGATGATTCAGGCAAACTCGACAGCGGGTTCCCGCCGGGGCTCGATCCCAAGTGGACCTACGAAGGTGGCGGCGGCTGCGGATGCGAGAGCGGCGCTGCTCCCGGCACCACGGGAGCGGGCCTGGCTCTCGGACTCCTGGGCCTCGGGCTCCTCCGCCGCCGGCGCGTGTGACGCGGAGCGGGCTCACCGACCTCCACCGCCATCTCGACGGCTCGTTGCGGCCGGAGACGGTGGCGGAGCTCGCCGTGGCGCTCGGCCTGAGCGTGCCGGAAGATCTGGCATTTTCTCCCAACATGGGGCTCGCGGCGGCTCTCGCGCGTTTTCGTTTCACGCTGTCGCTCCTTCAGACGCCTGCGGCGGTGGCGCGCGTGGCGGCGGAGATCTGTGAAGACGCGGCTTTGGACGGGGTGGATGGCCTGGAGATCCGCTTCGCGCCTCAGCTGCACGGTGGGCGCCTCGACGAGGTGGTGGACGCGGCGCTCGACGGGATCTCCGGCCGCGCGGGCCTCATTCTGTGTGTGCTCTATGGCGAGCCGCCCGAGCTCGCGGATGCGCTGGTGGAGCTCGCGGTGGGCCGGCCCGGGCTCGTCGGACTCGACCTGGCCGGAGGGCCCGCCCCCGGCCATTCTCACGGAATATCAAGTTACCAAGAAGCGTTCAGGCGTGCGGGGCGACTTGGCCTCGGCCGGACGGTACACGCCGGCGAAGGTCGCCCGGCGGCGGAGATTCGCCAGGCGCTCCACCATCTTCAGGCCGAGCGGATCGGGCACGGGACGACGCTGCTTGACGACCCGACGGTGCTCGAAGAGGTCGTGCGGCGAAAGGTCACCATCGAGGCGTGTATCACCTCGAACTGGCACGTCGGGGCGATCCCCGACGTCGTTGACCATCCGCTTCCGCGCTGGCTGGAGCTGGGCATCAAAGTGTGTATCAACACCGACAATACGCTGCTGTCGGCCGTGTGCGCCTCCGGGGAGCACCGGCGAGCCGCGACGCTGCCGGGCATGGACGCGGCCCGGGTGGAGCGGGCGCGTGTGTTTGGGCACGAAGCGCGATTCAATCGGGGATGATCACCCGATCGGAGCGCCGGCGCCGAGCAGGAACAGCCACAGCACGGCGCCGAGACCCACCGACCAGACCAGTGAGCGTATCGGCGCCTGGTCGGCGATGTAGGCCAGGCCGTGAAGGACCCGGGCGACGATGAATACAACGGCAAGCTGATCTACCCGCGCCTGCTCCACGACGCGCAGCTCAGCGAGGAGCACTGCGGCGGCGAAGGGCGCGAACGCTTCCCATGCGTTCATCTGGGCCCAGTTGGCGCGGCGTCGCCAGCCCTCGGACTTCTCCAAGAAGGCGCGCGGGGCGTGGTTGTTGTAGCCGGGGCGGAACTTGGCGGCGCCGACCCAGACGTAGGGCAATCCGGCGGCGGCGATGAGGCAGTAGTCGGCGACGGACATCGGATTCCCCTTGGCGGCGCGCCTTATCCGCGGCGCACCCGTGACGCGATGAGGGCCCGGACGGAAAACTTGCCCGGCCGTGCCTGGACCCAGGGGGGAACGGGGACCGATCCGGGCGTTTCCGGTGTATATACAGGCATGCTGCTGATGCTGATCGCGTGTAACCGTGCTCCCCCGGCGCCCCAGGAGCTCAACGAGCTCGCCGCTTGGCTTTTCCAACATATCGAAGACGAAGATCCCGAGGCGCTGGGCGAAGGGGTGGACAACCTGCGCACCTGGCTCGGCGCCCACTACGCCGAGACGCTGGAAGGCTACCAGGTCAACAACCTCGCACAGGCCACTCTGGACGGGCTGGACGGCCAGGAGCGGCCCGCGGCGGGCCTCGCGGGCGCGGCGATCACGACCGAAGGCGCGCCGAGCATCGACGATATGGCGCGCGCGCTCCTGCTCGAGGACCAGGTCGACATCTTCCCCGACACCTTCACCAAGAGCGACCGGGTTTTTGAGGAGGACCCCGCGTGTTTTGTCCGCCGGGACTGCGAGCACAGCTTCTTCAAGGCCGACGCGCTGCTCGACCTCCCTCTCTCGGTCGAGATGACCACTTACTATCAGGCCCATTACCGTTGGGTGGAGGCGGAAGAGTCGGGGCCGGTCATCCTGACGCGGACCTTCCTGCTCGAAAAACCCGTGCTGTCGGCGTCGTGGATCACGATGGACGCGCAGTATGGTATGACCGTCACCTATCCCGATGGAACCGGCGTTCTCCGCCTCCAGGCCATGTGGGCGCAGGTGCAGATCATCAACTCCGATGTGTCGGCCGACACCCTGGTCGGCATCCTTTTGGGATCGCTCCAGGACACTGACGAGACCATGTACGCGTGGATCGAGACGAATTACTGACCGGGCGTCTCGAACGATCCGCAGCTCATAGCTGGGTTCACGTGAAGTCACCGGTCGCGGGGGTGCTGAACGGATCTGGGTGCCTCGCAACAATTGCTTGCAGTCCAGGACGCCTTGAGATAGCATCCGCCTCGCACGATGGAGACTAAAATGCGCTTGATGACTTCTGTTCTATTTCTCGCTTCGATCACCACCCTCACCGGCTGCCCCGGCGCCGAGTGTGACTCCGCCTCTTCGGGTGACTCCTGCGGCGGCACCAAGACCACTCCGACCGACGACACCGTTACCATTCCCGTCGTCGATGTGACCGTTACCGCGTGGAACATCACCAGCGATGGCGCCACCACCACCATCACGGTCTCCGCTGGCGGCGATGCAGCCACCGCGGAGTGGGAGATGATCCAGACCGGTGATGCGGGCTTCAACTGCGGCCCCGACAAGGGCGTGGTGTGCGGCGTGTGGTCCGAGGGCATCTTCGACCTTGCCGGCGGCTCCGGCTCCTTCAGCACCGCTCTCGGCGTCGTGACCGCCGCGGGCGACCAGGTCAACGGCTCCACCACGCTGTTCGACAGCGCCGACGAGCTCAACGGCCTCACCATCTACACCAAGACCACCAGCGGCGACGGCGCCACGACCGATTGTGCGGTCGGGGGCCACAAGCCCGACTACTACGGCAGCCTCGGCTGCGACACCATCTGATCGTGGTGTAATCGACACGGCGCGGGTATCCCCCGCGCCGTGTTGCGTTTTGGAGTCTCATGACTCCACGTGGTTTGAACTGGAGGTGTCCGGTGGGTCGTCGCTCGGCGCTGTGGCTCTGGCTCGCCGTCGCGTGTGGGGATCCGAAGGCGCCGCCTGCTGAATCCCCGGCGTCGACCTCCTGCCCCGACACGCTCTCCGTGGTGGTCGAGCCGGTGCTCGTGCCTGGCAGCATGGTGGTGATCGCCGCGGAGCCCGCGGTGGAGGGGAGTTATCGCTGGGAGGTCGAGGTTGGCGAGGTGGGCGCGGCGGCGGCTACGTCTACCTGGAGCCTGCCGCGAGAGCTGGCGGAGAACCTGGATGAGGTGCGCCGGGTCTCGGTGGAGCTCGACGTTCCGGGGTGCGAGCCGGTGAGCGCCCAAGCCGAGGTGACCCTGCGCTGGCCCGAGGGTCAGCGGGTGGTCGTGCTCTACGATCCGCAGGTGGCAGGGTCCTACGACGTGGCCCTCGCCTACGCCGAGTTTCGCGAGGTACCCGCCGAGCAGCTCTGCGCCGTGACCGCCTCCGACCCGACCACCATCCCCGCGGCCGAGCTCGACTCGCTGCTGGCGACGGTGATGGGCTGTGTGGGTGAAGCTGGCGCACACATCCACTACCTCGTCCCGGTGTACGGGGTGCCCTACCGGATCAACGGCAGGATAAACGACCTCTATTATCAGACACCAACCATCACGAGCCTCGACGCGCTGCTCGTCTACGGGGAGCTCGCCGCAGAGCTGAGCGAGCCGACCGAGTCGCGGCTCTACCAGGAAGGGCAGAGCCTCACCGGTAGCTACGATCCCTACGTGCCCGTCGGCTCGCTTTTTGATTCGATCAATAGGGATTATTACCTCGTAGCCCGCATCGACGGCGCTGATGCTGCCGCGGCGATCCGCCTCATCGAACGAACGGCGGCCGCCGAGGCCCTGCTCGCCGACGCGGGCGCGCTGGCCGGAACGGTCTATGTCGATGGGAATCAGGGGGATGTTCCGCCATCAACCGACGTGTTCGGGAGCTACGAGAGCGGGGAGTGGAATATGTGGGGCACCCGCTACCTGTTTGAAGCGGATGGTCGGTGGCCGGTCGTGTGGGACGGAGACGCCGCGGAGTTCGGCACCGAGCCCGCCCCGCTAACATGTCCGGACGCGCTGTTCTATGCGGGATGGTATAGCTTCAACCACTATAATGACGTGTTCGAGTGGAACGTCGGGGCGGTGGGTGGCCACCTGGACTCCTGCTCGGCCTGCGACATCCGCACTGGCGACGCGTGGGCGGCCAACGCGCTGCAGCAGGGCATCACCGCGACTTTTGGAGCGGTGTACGAGCCTTATGTGAGCGGGATGCCCGAGTACGATCAGTTCTTCCTCTACCTGCTCTCGGGGGCGAACTTCGCCGAGGCGGGGTACGAGGCGACCCGTATCGGGGCTTGGATGCAGGTTTTTGTGGGCGACCCGCTCTATCGCCCCATCCCGGGTTGAGTCCCGGGCTTAGAGTCCCTGCCCGAAGATCATGTAGGTGGTACCCCGATCGGTGCCTCCGTCATCGTTGGTGATCGCCCCGATGAACAGGTCGGGCAACCCGTCGGCGTTGTGGTCGCCGCTCGCTACCGAGGTGCCGGCGCGGTCATTGCTGCTCTCGCCGGCGTAGACCGCGCCCGCGCTCGCGAGATCGGTCGATGCGAGACTCGGTCCGCCCAGCACCAACCAGGCGCCCCCCGCGCTGCCGTAGCCGACGCCGCCGACGAGGAGGTCGTCGTAGGAGTCGCCGTCCTGGTCGCCCGCAGGGGAGAGGTCTGTCCCGGCAGCGTCGCCGGCGACCCCGGTGAACTGCGGGCTCGCCGACAGGGGCTGGTCGCTCAGGCTGAGCGCACCGTACACGACGTAGACGGCGCCGGCGTCGACGCCGCCGTCGGCGTTATACGGCGCGCCAACAGCGAAATCGGCATAGCCGTCCTGATTGATGTCGCCCGCGCCGGCGACGAACGCCGCCTCGTCGCGGACCGCCTCCCCGGCGAAAAACGCGTCGGCGGCGGAGAGCGCGAGGTTCGAATCCGCGGTGGCCCCGGAGAGGAACCACGCGCCTCCGGAGTCGCTCCCGCCTACGTCGGCGCCGTCCGAGCCGATCAGCAGGTCGGCGACGCTGTCCCCGTCTACGTCCCCCGGGCCGGCGATGGTGTAGCCGGCGTAATCGTAGCGGTCGGGCCCCCAGAAGCGCACGTCCGCGGCGGTGAGCGCGGTCGAGCTTGGGGTCGCCGAGCCGTAGACCAGGAAGATCGTGCCCGAGTTGTCGGACCCGTAATCGTCGAAGTAGTCGCCGAAGAGCAGGTCGTCGTAGCCGTCGCCGTTGACGTCGCCGACGCCGGTCAGATCGTTGAGCTCGCTGTTGATCGTGCTGACGGTATAGCGGGCGTTGGACGCGGTCAGGGAGAGAGAGGTCGGCGTCGCGCTCCCGAGCACGAGGTGGGCGTTGATGCCGTCGCCGCCGATCAGGAGGTCCTCGTAGCCATCGGCGTTGACATCGCCCGCGTTGGCCACGTGGCCGGCGGTGTAGAGTCCCCCGCTGGCGTAGGTGTTGGTCAGGCGGATCTCCGAGGCCAGGCTCCCGGAACGTACGTCGGGGCCGCCGAGGACCACGTGTGCAGCGCCCAAGTCGGTGCCGCCGCTGTCGTGGGAGGGCGAGCCGATGATCAGGTCGAGGTCCCCATCGCCGTTGAAATCGGCCATAGCAAGGTCGTACGCGGAGAAGTCTTCGTTGGCTTCGCCCCAGTAGTAGAGGTCGGCGGAGGCGAGCGGGCCGCTCACCGGGCCGCAGGCCCCGGCGCTGTCGTCGCAGTTGTTGTCGGCGCCGTCGTTACAGATCTCGGCGGCGCCCGGGTTGATCGCGGTGTCCGTGTCGTCGCAGTCGGTGGCGTCGCTCGCGGTGTAGCTGCCGGACGGCGCGCACCAGCAGGTGGCGTGCGCGCTGCCGTAGCCGTCGGCGTCGGCGTCGGCGAAGTAGTCGTCGCAGCCGATGGCGTTCATGCTGTTGGTGTCCCCGTCGCAGTTGTCGTCGTCTGGGGTGGCGCAGTCTTCACCGGCGCTCGGCGAGATCGCTGCGTTGCCGTCGTCACAGTCGTCGTCGTCGGACGCGGAATAGTTGGGGTCAGCCGCGCAGGCGCACTGGGAGGCGGCCTCGCCGTGGCCGTCGGCGTCGGCGTCGGCGTACCACACGGTGCAGTCGGCCGCGCCGATCCCCAAGGTTTCGCCGTCGCAGTTGTCGTCGTCCGAGGTGCTGCACCTCTCGTCGGCGGCAGGGTGCACGGCAGCCGCGATGTCGTCGCAGTCGCCGGCGACCGCCACGTAGCCCTCCGGTGCAGCGCAGCTGTCGCGCGTCAGCGAGTCGTCGCCGTAACCGTCGCCGTCGGCGTCCAGGAACCAGGTGCTGAGGTCGGTGGCGTCTTCGTCTACGTTGCCGTCACAGTCTTCGTCGGTGTCGTCACAGTGTTCGGGGGCGCTTGGGTAGATCGTAGATAGGCTATCGTCGCAATCTTCGGGGACCAGACCCGTGTAGACGCCGCTCGGCACGCACGCACATGAAAACTCGGAGCCTGCGGAGCCGTCCCCGTCGGCGTCGAGATACCAAGGCTCGCAGCCCAGTGCGTCCACTCCGTTGGTGTCGCCGTCGCAGTTGTCGTCGACGAGGCTCAGGCAGTCTTCGGTGGCATCGGGGTGGACCCCCGGATCGGCGTCGTCACAGTCGTCGTAGGCCCGCGCGCCGTAGCCGGCAGGCGCATCGCAGGTACAGAGCGACGCGACGCCGCCGAAGCCGTCCGCATCCAGGTCTTCGAACCACTCCACGCAGGCGGTAGCATCCCGATCCTGGACGTCTCCGTCACAATCGTCGTCGTACGCGGTGTTGCAGGTCTCGGTGGCGCCGGGGTTGACGCCGCCCCGGGTGTCGTCGCAGTCATCCGCGGTCGCCACGCGGGTGCCGGGCGCCGAGCACGCGAGCGTGACCTCGGTGGGATCGCCGTAGCCGTCGCCGTCTACGTCGCTGTACCAGCTGGCAGGATCAACCGGATCATTGTCGGCGGAACCGTCGCAGTCCTCGTCGACGCCGTCGCAATGTTCGGGGGCGCCCGGGTAGATGTCGGCGTTGGCGTCATCACAGTCGGCACACGCCGCGTTGCCGTCGCTGTCCGCGTCGGCGTAGCTGACACTCCCGTCGCAATTGTAGTCGGTAGGGTCGGTGCAGTCGGCCTCGTCGGCCCCGGGGTGGACCGCGGCGCGGCTGTCGTCACAGTCGGTGCCGTCCAGCACCAGGACGGCGGGCGGATCACAATGATCCGCCTCGGTAGCGGCGTCTCCGTAGCCGTCCCCGTCCTCGTCGGCGTACCAGGTGCGGGCCGCCCCGACCTCCGGGTCGGTGTCGTCGCAGTCATCGCCCACGGCGACACCGTCCCCGTCCGCGTCGGCGCTCGCCGTGTCGTCACGGACGCTCGCCGTGTCGTCGGCGGGTGCAGCCGAGTCGTCCGTCAGGCTGGTGCCCGGCGGGGCAGAGTCCTTGGTGGGACCCGTACAGGCCCACACGGCGAGGAAGAGGACGGCGAGGCGCATCGAACCCTCTCACCCGTTGCGCCCGCCGTGGGTAGTTCGTCGCCGGACAGTTTCTGCCCGGACAGCTTCTGTCCGACGGGCCAGCGGGCGGCACCGGTCAGAGCGACGACCACGGGGTAGACTACGGCCGCGATGCGAATCACCCTGGCGCTCCCGCCACTCTCCCAGCTCAATACGCCATATCCGTCCATCGGCTACCTCGCGCGCTCGTTGCGCCGGGGGGGGCACGAGCCGGTGCTCCGCGATCTCGGCAACGAGCTGGTGACGCGGCTCTTCTCGATGGAGGGGCTGCGACGGGTGTTCGACGCGGTGTCCGCACGCGCGGAGTCGGGCGACGAGCTGCCCGAGCCGGCGTGGCGGGCGCTCGCGCTGCGGCAGCAGCACGAGGCGGCGATTGGCCCGGTGATTCGGTTCCTGCAAGGCCGGGATCGTACCCTTGCTCCGCGGATTCTCGACTCGCCGCTGCTCCCGCGTACGCCGCGCCTCTCCCGGGCCGACCTGAGCCTGTTCGGCACCGCGGCCAGCTCCGACGCGGCGCGGCGTCTGGCCACCCTCTACCTCGAAGATCTCGCCGATCTCGTCACCGCTACGTTGGACGATGGTTTTGCCCTCGCCCGATATCAACACCACCTCGGAGTCGGGCCCAACACCTTCGAGCCCCTCGCGCTGCGGCTCGGCCGCACGACGGTGGTGGACGCGCTGATCGACGAGCTCGCCGACAGCATCGACACCGGGATCGTGGGGTTGTCTGTTCCTTTTCCCGGCACCCTCTACGCAGCGCTCCGGATCGGGGGCCGGCTCCGTCGCCGCGGGGTCACGGTCCTCATGGGCGGCGGCTACGTCAACACCGAGCTTCGGGACGTCGAAGAAAGCCAGCTTTGGGACTATGTCGATGCCCTGTCTTATGACGCCGGGGAAGGCCCGCTCATAGCCTGGCTGGAGTGGGCTTCCGGCGGGCCCGATCGTCGGCACCGGACCCGGACCGCGGCCGGCCTCCTCGGCCCCGCCCCCGGGCTTCAGCCACCCGACGTTCCACAGGAATTTGCTGCGTCATACCAGGGTCTTCCCCTCGATCGTTATCTCCAGCTCGTCGATGGCCCCAACCCGACCCACCGCCTCTGGTCGGACGGGCGATGGAACAAGATCACGCTGGCTCACGGTTGTTACTGGAAGAAGTGCCGCTTTTGCGACATTCAACTCGACTACATCGCGCGTTACGTGCCGGGTCGGGCGGCCGAGCTCGCGGACATCATGGAGGAGCTCCTCGCCGAAACCGGTACTCAGGGTTTCCATTTCGTGGACGAGGCGGCGCCGCCGAAGCTGATGAAGGAGCTCGCCTTGGAGATCCTCCGGCGCGGCCTGATCGTGTCGTGGTGGGGAAATATTCGTTTCGACCGGACATTTACTCCGGATCTCTGCCGGCTCCTGGCCCACAGCGGCCTCGTGGCGGTCACCGGTGGCCTGGAGGTGGCTTCGGATCGGCTGCTCAAACAGATGGAGAAGGGAGTCACGGTCGAGCAGGTGGCGCGTTGCGCCAAAGCTTTCCGCGACGCAGGGGTGCTGGTCCACGCCTACCTCATGTACGGCTACCCCACCCAGACCGACCAGGAGACCCTCGACGCGATGGAGCTGGTACGCCAGCTCTTCGAGACGGGGACCCTCGGCTCTGCGTTCTGGCATCGGTTTGTGCTCACCCGGCACTCCGGCTTCTTCCCGGATCCTGAGCGCCTCGGTGTACGGCCTCGCGCAGCGCCGCCGGGGGTTTTTGCCCGGAACGACGTCGCGCACGACGACCCGACGGGAGGGAACCACGATCGTTTCGACGACCCGCTGCCGGCGGCCCTGGGAGCGTGGATGGCGGGTGAGGGGCTCCAGAAGCCGGTGCAGAGTTGGATCGCGGGGTTGAAGCTCGCGCCTACTGAGCGCCCCGACCGTATTGCGCGGGCGGTCGGCGCCCGTGAGCCTGAGTCGATCGACGGGGCGGCCCGCCTGATCTGGCTCGGCGGCGAGGTGCTGGAGGAAGATGATCAGCTCGTGATTCACGGCCTCGAAGGTGCAGTACGGCTCGGCGGGCCCGCCCCGCTCCGGCAATGGCTGGGTGAGGTGCTCACGGCGGCCCGCCCCCAAGAGGCCCCGCTGAGGCATTCGGAGG
>CANKTH010000012.1 GCA_947486185.1 Deltaproteobacteria bacterium | reverse complement strand
GACCACAGCTCGCAACTGACGCCCCGCCGAGTGGCCCGCCTCCTGTTGGCGGGTGGCCCGACGCCGCGCTTCGCCCTAGAGGATCTCGAAAGGAAACACCACTTGCATCTCCTTCGGTAAACTCAGGATTATCCGGGGGTCTTCCTCGTTCAGCACATCCTGGGCATGAAAAGCGTAGATGCCCGGGGTCTTCAACGGTTCCCGCGTCACGAGGAGATAATCATCCTTGGAGGGTAAGGACTTGAGATCGAAGGGGATCTCCTCCGCCGCGACAAACAGGTTGATCGTCGCGTCGGTCCTCCCGAGGATGCCCGACACCAGGGTGTGATCCACAAAATCGAGGCGGCTCAGGTGAAGGTTCATCCGCGACAACTCGGACGAGCGTAGGGTGGAGG
The DNA here is from genome assembly GCA_947486185.1 of Deltaproteobacteria bacterium. Lineage (GTDB taxonomy): Bacteria > Myxococcota_A > UBA796 > UBA796 > SXON01 > CANKTH01. The sequence goes on along the minus strand of CANKTH010000012.1, from coordinate 68,071 downwards.
AGAACACGAACCGCTGGGAGCCGATGGGGAGTTGTTCCCCTGGTACCTGCTTGATTCCCGTGTAGTGCCGGAGCTCGGTCCCGACCAGGGACACCCGGGCCGTGCTCAGGTGAACGTAGGCGTCACGCCCTACCCCATAAAAGCCCGGTTGTGCCGGCTCCGGGTAGAGGTGGAAGGTGAGCGGGGAATAGTCGGCGTCATCCGCGACAGGATCGACCGGGAGGATCTCGCGGATGTAGCCATCCCGGCCCGCCATCACTCGGGACACCACCTGTTTTCCGGGAATCTCAATCGCAAAAACGCCATCGCTTCCACTATGATTGCGCTGGACCACACCCTCGATCACGACGGTGGCGTTGCCCACCGGCTTGTTCCAGATGTCCAACACCCGACCGGTCACCGCCCGATCATCCGAACATGCCAAAACCAGGAGCAACAACATCCGAAACCCCGACCCATCATAACCGAACCTGAGCCGACCGCCCGGATCGTCACCGTAGCCGTGTACGCGTTAGCCCGGCGCCAGGGAGCTTCGTTGAGACCAGGTCGCCACCGCACAACGAGGGTCTATCGACGTCGGATCCGGCATTTTGCCAGAGCCGGCGGCGCTCTCACCCGCAAGGCCGGAGCGCTTCCCAGAGCCCGCGCGATCACGGGCCTCAGCGGGCTCGTCGCCGCGGGCTGGGCCGAGCGCTCAGCATTGCCCGAGCTAAGCCCCGTGGTCGCCCGCTTCCGCCTCGGGATCCCACCCGAGATTCGCAGACGGATCCGCAGGGCGGACGACGCGCTGGGGCGGCAATTTGTCCCCGATGTACGCGAGCTCGACCGCGCCCCAGGCGAGGTGCCCGACCCGATAGGCGACCAGCGCTTCTCACCGGTAGAAGGACTTGTCCACCGTTACCCGGATAGGGTACTCCTGCTACCCACGCTCTTATGCCACGTATATTGCCGGTTTTGTTTCCGGCGAGAGACCGTGGGTGACCCTGGACGCGGCGTGCTCACCGAAGCGCGTACCACCGCAGCGCTCCAGTGGCTCCACCAACACCCGGCGGTCCGCGAGGTCATCCTCACGGGCGGCGACCCGTTGGTGCTCTCGGTCGCGCGACTGGCGCGCCTCGTGTCGCGGCTCGCCGAGGTGCCTCACCTTCGTATCCTCCGGCTTCATACTCGTGTACCGATTGTGGCCCCCGAGCGGATCACCCCTGAGTTGGGCGAGGCTCTCCGATCACGGCTCGCCACGTGGGTCGTGCTCCACACCAACCATCCCGATGAGCTTGGCCCCGCCGCGCTCGCCGCCGCCGCAACACTCAGCGGATGGGGATTTCCGCTGCTGAGCCAGAGCGTGCTCCTCGCGGGGGTCAACGACCAGGCCGAGACCCTGATCGCACTGTTTCGGACCCTGGTAGAGAACAGGGTAAAGCCCTATTATCTTCACCACCTCGACCGCGCGGAGGGCACCGATCACTTCCGGGTGCCGCTCAGCCGGGGTCAGGAGCTCGTCGGTGTGCTCCGAGGCCGACTCTCGGGCATCGCCCAACCCACCTACGTGTTGGACATCCCCGGCGGCTACGGAAAGGTTCCGATTGGCCCAAACTATCTTCACGGCGGCCCTACCGAGGGCCCCGGAGTCTACCAGGTGACTGACCCCTGGGGCGGGCTACACGACTACGCCGACTTGGAGGGCCGCTGACGGGCCTCCGCGCGCGCCTCGACCTCGGCCCTCACTTTTTCATAGGCTTCGCGGCCGATACCATCACGCATGCCGGTGAGGAAAGCCGCGAGTTCCACCACGGCCGGTTGCCCAAAGAGCCGCTGACCGATCGCGAAGCCGTACCAGGCGGTCTCAAACGCGTCGACATCCGAGTGGACTGAGAGCTGGAGCCCGGCGATCTGCAGCAGGCCCTCCACAAAACGTGGAGCGTCCGACTTGAGCTTCTTCGCGGCCCCGTGGACGTGTAGCGGCACGGGCGCTACCGCCTCACGGTCCTTCTCCACCCCGAGCGTGAGCTGAGCGGAGAGCTGGGTGAGCCCAACCCGGTAAAACGCAGCCTGCAATGCCGGAACGGCCTCATGCGCGGACGCATGGCGCACGAAACGGACGAGGCTCAGCGAGAGACCGGCGTTGAATTGGGTACACAGGTCTTCGAGGGCGGCGAAGTCCTGATCGGCTTTCGCGTCATGATTGGCCAGCCTCAGGGTTCGCGCACGAAACCCCAGGAGCTCGGCACGCAGCTCCGGATCTTGCGCCAGCTCCAGCCCCTGACTGAATGCGCTGATCGCCTCTGCAAGCTGCCCACGCTCCAGCGCAATGCGGCCGTCCAACAGCGCACGGTGGCCGGTCTCTCCCGGGGCGAGCATGAGCGTCACCGCCGCCTCTTCCAAGCGTCCGAGCTCAATCAACGCGGACACCTGGATCGCCGGCCCTGACAGTCCCTCAGCTTCGGAGAGCGGCGGCAGCCCTGCCAGCACCTCCAGCGCCAGCGCCGGCACGAAGCGCCGCACCAGGTCCGCATAACGGAGATCGAGATAGAGGCGCTCCTCGGCGTTGATCTCGGGAATCTCACCGGGAGCGTCCGGCACGCCGATGTAGGACAGGACGCTCCTCCCCTCACGGAGGGCAAAAACCGCGGGCAGCGCGGTTCCCAGATCCGCCAGGGGCGCGACCGCCCTGGCCTTCTCCCATAAAAGACTGCTCATCCGACTCCTTCCAAGACCTTCGCCACCCCATCCATCCCGGTCAGCGCCGCCTCGATCTCCGCCGCGCTGAGGTCCAGGCTCATCCGATCATGTACCAGAATGTAGGCGCCGCTCCCCCACACCCCCGCAGGAATGAGCGCCTTGTCCGCATCTTTTCGTGGTCGAAGCCGAAGCCCTCCCTCAAAACGGCGCACGAAGCCCAGCATCGCATCCCGTTGCACCTCGCTCAGATACTGAGCGTTCTTGTTCTCGAACGCGGTGTCGAAGCTCTCAAGCCCGACCTGACCACGATCGTGGCGTCGAAGCACCACGATCTCGGCCTGGGCATCCAGCTCGACCCGCAGCACCAGGCGGGTCGACTCCCGGATGTTGGTGGGGTTGTGACCCGCCTGATTGGTGAGGGTGACGCCGGCGAGCAGCCATGGCCGACCCTGCCGATCTCCCTGGTAGAACACCGGGTTCTGGGTACCTGACACCGCGAACGCCGACATTTGAACCGCGAGCTCAGCCGGGCGCTCCACCACGTGGGCGCGGCGGCTCATGCCCCACCACACCCCGATCCCGAGCATCACCGTCACCAACAACGCCGCGAAAGCGCAGGGCACCACGATCGCCAGGGTCATCCGGCCCTCGCCGAAGCCCCAGCGCCTGAGCAGGGCGTGTCCGGCGCGCCCCACCTAGATGACCTCGGCCGAAGTCCTGCGGCCTTCGGCGGCCGCTTCGCGGCTGCGCCTCTGGCGCCGAGGTCGTTCCTGGAGGGGGAGCCTCCGCTCCCCCTTACGGCTTCGCCGCACCCCCTCCCGGTCGCTTCGCGCCCTAAGCTGCGCGCGTCCAGGCACAACCAACAGCCCCAAAACCTCCGTCGCGCGCATCTAGGCCCCAACCGCACCCCCGACCTGCGCCAGCTGATCGACCTGCTCCCAGAAGCCTTCCAGCGCCTCCTGGCCGCGGCCACCCGCGCGCGACTTGGCCCCATTGTAGGCGTTCTCCGCCTGCTGTCTCCAGAGCTGCACGTGAGGGGTACCGTCCATGCTCGGCTCGATCTCGTCGAGCCGCGCCACGATCATCGCATAAGCTTCGTCGACCGCCGCCAGCTCACCCGCCGGCACCTCTGGGTAGTAGGACTGCTCGACCGACGGCCCGTGCTCGCCGCGCCACGAATCGACCTGACCCTGCGCATCCCCGCGGAGGTAGCTCTTGAACTCGTCCACGCGTGAGCTGTGTGCGCTGTCTTCGGCCTGCGCAGCCGTGGTCGTGAGCCAGTCCACCGCGCCGGGAATATCGATATCCACGGTCGCATCCCACGCGGCGAAGGTCTGCGCCATCTGCGCGACCGACTGCGCAAACGTGTCGTAGCCCGACTGCAACATCGTCTCGACCTCGCCTCCCTCGCCGATCGCGGTGGTGATGTCCGCGAGCTGGGACCGGGCCCAGGCGGTTTTCTCCTGGATGAAGTTGTTGACCGCCGGAAGCGCCGCCGTGCCGGCCTGACGCACGCCGCCCGAAATGCTCCGCACCACCGAATTGAGGCTGCGGAGCGCCCAGGAGTACGTGAACTCCGGCACCCAGCTGGGGATACCGAGCGACTCCTTGGACACCTGGAGGCCCTCCACCCGGCTCGCTACGCTGTTGACCATCTGCTCGATCTGACCGCCCTGCTCGCCAAGCCCGGCGATACCCGCCAGGAACTGGTCGACGGTCGCCGCGGAGTCGCGCAGGCGTTGCAGGCTCAGCCGCTGCTGGGTGAGCGACTCGCCCATGTTCAGGAGGAGCTGATCCAGGCCGGGTTTGGCGTCCTTGATCCAGGCGTTCAAGGTCTCGATGCCCGGCTTGATCACCCCGTCCAGACCCGACGCGGTGGCCCGCAGAATGCTCCCGGCGGCGCCGCTCGACAGGTCGTCCACGAGGTTGACCCCCGCGCGGAAACCCGAGAACAACGCGCCGATCCACGCGGTCGGCGATAAGAAGCGCGAGTAGGCGTCGAGCGCCGAACCTTCACCCGGCTGCAGGATGTCGTTGATGATCTTCTGTGTCCACTTGGGGTCTTTCCCTTCGAGATCGCCCCAGGAGTTGGAGAAGGTCTCAACGGTCCGCTCACGCGCCGATTGAAGGACCCCAACCGCACGACCCGTACCTCCTCGCACGGCGCCCGGCTCGATATAGTGGCCGCCAAACAGGCCATCTGGCCCGTAGGCCATCGCGTCGCCCAGCCCCACATGGTACTTCAGGTTGTTGTAGGACTGGCTCAGACCCGCGAGGCCCGTGACGCTATTGCCGCGATTGATCCACTCTCCGGCAGTCCTGGCGTTGCTGTCCGGGTCCACGCCGGTCAACCCGCTCCGGAACTTGTTGCCCGCGAGCTCCCGGAAGGTGGTCTTCGCAGCGTTCCCGCCCGCTTCGGCCAGATCTTCGCCTACCTCTCCGGGGGCGATGTTGGCGGTCATCGCCGATCCGATCGAGCACACCATTGCGATGCCGTCGACGATGACGTTGATCGCGTCGCCCGAGGCCAGATCCCGGTACTTCGCCGCCCGACGGAAATCGCCCTGACGTTCGGCCTCGTTGGCCGCCATCACGTTGTGGACCACTGAGATCGTGGAGCAGGTGAACTTGATGGTGTCACACACCGCCGCGATGGTGCGCCCGTAGGTGGCGCAGAACGCCACGATCGCGGCGAGCGGGGCGCCGACCACGGTGATCGCCGCGATGTCCTGCACCACGCTGCCGAGGTCGGCGATGTTCCCGACGACGCTGCCGACGATGTCGGCGGCGTTTCGTACGAGGTTGATCGCCATACCCCAGCCATCGTCGAGCCCGCCCTCCCCGGAGCCGTAGGTGTTGATGGTGCTCCAGACGTCCTTGACCCCCATCGCGAGGTGCATGATCAGGCCGGCGCCCGGGATCGCCTTGATGCCGCCGATCAGCGCCGCGTCGAGGATGCCGCTGGTGACGCCCAGGCCGAGGTTGAGGGCCGAACGTACCCCCGGCGACATCTGCGCGGGCAGGATGGAGTCGAGGTTGGAGTTGAAATCAGCGTTGGAGAGCTGATATTCGGAGACCTTCGAGTCGAACTCGCTCCGATCCCAGTGGGTCTCCATGTAGTAGTCGACGAGTCCGTCCGGGGCGCGGAGGCCCGACGCCCCACCGCCGACCGCCGCCGAGCCCGTTCCCGGTGACCCACCGCCCTGGCTCGAAGCCTGGCCGCCCGAAGGGCCGCTTCCGCCACTTCCTGGCCCGGTTCTCGCGGGTGCGCTGGTGCCTGGACCCGCCGCGCCTGGGCCGCTGACGCCCGGACCTGAGGTGCCCGGCGCGCTCGCGCCCGGACCGGCAGGCGTCGGACCGCTGCCGCCCGGACCGGCGCCGGCGGGACCACCCGCCTGGGGACCCGAGGCCGTCGGGAGCTGACCGCGCGCGTCGGTCGTGGCGTCCGGTCCCGATGCGGTCCGTGTAGCCGGCCCGCTCTCGCGGCTCGTCGCGCCTACCGGAGCCACCGCCGGGCCGCCCGAGGTGCCCGCCGGCGCGGTGTGCCCGCGCGCGGCGCCGTGACTGCCCGCGCTGTGCCCGCTCGCCGCGGCCGCGGTTCCGCCTCCGCTGCCAGGGGTAGCGCCCATCCGCCCCGCGGTGGGGGTCGGCGCGCCGGGCCCAGCGGGCCGAGCGGGCATTCCCGAGGCGGGTCGTGCCGTTCTCGCCGTAGCTGAGGTGCCGCCGGTCGGCCCGGCCCCAGGTCCACCACGCGTGCCCGCCGGAGCCGGACCCGAGCCTGGACCGCCAGGTCGGGTCATGCCCGGCCCGGCCGGCGGCGCACCACCGCCCGCAGGACGGGAGCTTCCAACTCGTGAAGGTCCCGCGCCCGAGGCCCCTGTGCTCGCGCCGACGGGTGCGCTCATCGGCCGTCCGCCGGTGGCCGCCCCCGGAGCGGGGCCTCCGCGCGGCCCGAGGCTACCGGGCATCGCTCGGGCGGCCGCGTCCATGGTAGGTCCAACGCCAGGGATCCGGCGGAGCGCGCCCGTTGGCAACGCACCGGCACCCGATAGCGGGAGCGGCCGACCCATTGCGCCCCCAGGCGCACCACCGCCTGCACCCGACCGTGCGGGACCCGCTGCGGCCGTTGTGCCCGGCGCGCCCATTCCCGGGCCACCGACAAAACGCATCGCACGGTTGGCGAGGTCCTGCCCCGCTCCATTCTGGGGCTCCGCCCTGCCCCGCGGCGCCCGCGGCGTCACCTCTGGACGCGCGGCCTGCCGAGGATCGGGCGCTGGGCTATCCCCAGCGTTCGCTCGGGGATTTCCACCGCGCGCCGGGTTCATCGGCCCGCCTGGCGCCCCCTGCCCGGCCTGACGGCGACCGCCCGCGGGACCCATCGCGCGCGGGGTCCCGCCCTGAATCGCGCCCGGCTCGCCGTCACGTCCCCCTGACTCGCGGTTGTTTCCGCTGTCGGGACGGTCCTGGTTGTCCGCGCGGCGGTCGGTCGGGCTCGACAAGAAGCTCATCACTTCCCGGGCACGTCGATCCGCCTCACGCTCCTCGGGAGAGTTGGAGCCAGCAAGCTCCAGTCCTTTCCGCCGGACCTGCCCGGCCCCTTGTTGCAGCGTGTGGGTGAGCTCGTGGGCGAGCAGCTCCTGGCCGCCCGGGGTGCTCATCGCGCCCTGGCCGGAGCCCATCATGATGTCGGTGCCCATCGTCAACGCGCGGGCGTTGAAGGAGCCGGCTGCCTGCTGGGCCGGTGCCCCGGTGTGGACGCGGACATTCGAAAAGTCTTCACCAAAGGCCCCTTCCATCTTGCCGCGAACCGCCGTCGGAAGGGGCGCCCCGCCCGAGCGCGCGCCTTCCGGGAGCGCCTTGGGGGTCTCTTTCGGCGCCGGCCCCTTGAGGTCGGCGTACACCATGCCTGAGGGCTCGCTGCCGGGCAGCGGGCCGAAATCCCCAACCGGGTTGTCCTTTGCGCCCGACGCGGGCTCGCTCGCCTCAGTGCCGGGCGCCGCCCCGGTGTCACCGCCGGGGGCGTTTGCCCTCTTCTCGAGCTCCTTGAGGCGGCCCTCCAGGTCGGAGACCGATTTGTCACCCTCCTGAACCTGACCGGTACGAAGCCCGAAATGGGTGTCCGCCCAGGAATTCATCGCGGACCCGGACTCCTGGCTGCGGGCGGACTGCTCCGCCTTCTTGGACTCCAGATCCTGGATCTTCGCGTCGATGTCGCTCGAGGCCGCGTTGAGCTCGCCTTTCCCTTGCTCGGTCTCCGCCGTAGCCGTCGCGATCTGGCCTTCGAGCCCCGATAGGGTGCCTTCGGCCTCGGTGGTGGACTGATTCGCGGTCTCGGTCGCGGCTTTAAACCCATCTACCTTGGTATTCTGGGCATCGGCGTTGGCCTTGGTGGTGTCGCCGCCCTCCTTCGCCTGGTTGAGGCCCTCTTTGATGCTGTTCGCACCCGCCGCCGCTCTTTGCCCCTTGTTGGTGAGGCGTGAGGGGATCATCCCACAGAGGTCCATGAAGCCGGTGACGAAGCCGACCACCGCGCCGATGATTCCGCCGGTGGTGCCCGACAGCTCTCCACCTTTGGCGCCCTGTTCGCCGATCTTGGTGGCCGCCTTGTCCTGGTTGCCCTTCTTGGTGCCCAGATCGGTCTTCTGCGTGGCGATGGACGTCTTGTTGGTCGCGGCGACCTGTTTCTCGTTCTCCAGCATCTGGCTGGACTCCTGGGCGTCCACCTTGAGGGCCTCGGTCTCGGTCTTCTGGCCACGAAGACCCTGGATCTCCTGATCGAGCTTGGTGTAGGTGAAGGCGGCCGAGTCAAGCACACCCTCCTGGGTCGAGGGCGGCGCGGGCAGATTGCCGCTCGCGGAGATGTGCTGCTCGTCGAAGCTCTTGATCTTGTCCGCGAGCTCCGCCTTCTCCTTCTCCACCCACTCCTGATTCCGCTTGGCGTTGTTGTCCTGCCCACCAGCGTCCTTACCAAAAAGACCGCCGGAGAGCCCGCTCATCGCCCGATCCGTCTTCGCGACGCGCTGCTGCTGGCCGTCCTTGCCCAGCACGGGCTTGCCGTCGGCACCGACGGCGCCATCGCTGGTGACGCCCTCGAGGAGCTTCTGGGCCGGGCCGACGCCCGCGCCACCGTAGCCGCCCGTGCCGTCATGGCCATAACCGTTGGCTGGGAGGTCCGACTCCGAAGACAGGTTGTTCCGCAGATTCCCCGGCTTGAAGCCCGCGGCGGTGTCGCTCACCCCGTCCTTCACGGACTTCCCGAGGTCGCTGGCTTTGTCCTTGGCGCCGCTCAGGAAGCCCTTGACACGATCAGCTGCCGTCTTCTTTTGCCAATCGAGCCGGCTGACACCCACGATGGAGTCATACTCATGGAGCTGCTTGGCCGAGCTCTGGCCAACGTCCACGCTCTCGCCCTTCTCGTCCTTGCCCTTCGCGCGCTGGAGAGGGTTGCTGCCGCGTTTGCTACGGTCGATGTAGTATTCACGCACAGGACGGTCGTTCTCGCTCCTCCCGTTGCTGCCGACCCGATTTCCCCGGTGCTGCCGGTCGGCGCTGGCGTCGTGATCGGTGATCTGCTGTTTGCTCTGTTTACGCTCGGCGAGGAGCTGCTTCTGGTACGCCGTGTGCGCCTCGGCCCGCTCGCGCCGGTTGCCTGCCTGTGCCAACTTCTCGTCGAGCTCCTTCTTGAGGGCCTCCTGACGCGACTTGGACTCGGCCTCGATCTGGTCGCGCTGAGCCCGCCGCTGAGCCGCCGACGTCGCGCTCTGGGTGTGACCCTTCTCGTTGAGGGTCAGGCCGTCGGTGGTCTTCTGCTCATTCGCGCCAAAACCCTGCTCCAGCGCCTTCTTGATGCGCCGAATCTCGGGCGTGGCGTCCGCGTCGGGGGTGTTGAGCGCGCGGTCGATGTTCCTGCGGATGGTCTTCGGCGTACGACCCACCACATCTTTGAGCCGGACCGGCTTGCCGTCTTTCATGCCGATGATGACGTTGCCGTTCTTCTTGGAGGCCGCGGTCATCGTGTCGAGATCGGCCGGCTGCATCTGCCCGTTCTTGGTTCGCTCCAGAACGGCTACATAAACCTCGTTCTTTTTCTGGGCCTTCTCGACGTCGGTCTTCTTGTAGCCGATCGCGTCCATCGCGTCGGGCGCCTGGCTCCGGCCGCGGGTGTCCGTGAGGTTGGCCACGTTGTGGAGGCCCGCGGGTGCCGCCGTGCGACCGCCACTCTTGTCAGGACGATCCTTGGTGAGCCGCACGGCGACCTGGTCGCTGTCGTGATCCCCCTGCTTCTTGCCGGTGCGGAACTCCTTGACCATCGCTTCGGCGTCACGCAGCTCCTTGGCCGTGCGGAGCCCCTCTTTGGTGCCCGATTTTTCCAGCTCTTTGATCAGGCGCTTCCGCTCGCCCTTGTTCTTGGGGTCCCAGAAATCCGGCGAGGTCGCGCGTTTCTTGACGTCCTTGTAGGTGTTGCTGAAGGTGCCGTTCACCGCCGCCGGGCCATGGACCGCGGCGATCTGCGCGTCGCGCTTGTCGGTGTGCTTTTTGTACCGTGCATCGGTGTTTTTGGTGGAGATGTCTCCGTCCACCGCCTTCATCGCTTTCCACTGTTGCGACGAGCCGTGTTTGTTGTCCTTGAAGGCCTTGGTGAGCCCAACGGTCTTCTTCAGGGTGCTGTCGGGGCCGCGGAAGGTCGTGCCGATCTGCTTCTTGGCCTCTCCGTAGCCGGTGACCTCCGAGGCGCCCTTCTTCAACGTGCTGCCGGCGGCCTTCAGCGTGCCCTTGAAGGTGATGCCCTTCACCGACTCTTTCAGCTTACTCGCCCGGGTTTTCCAGTCGGTCTTCTTGGTCGACGCGTTCTGTGCGCCGGCCTGACCCTTGTTGGCGGTGCCACCGCCGGTGTCGGGGTCGCCCGGCTTCGCTCGTTTGGTCTGGAGCTTGGACTGGAGCTTCGCGCCCTGGCGCTTGGTGAACTCAGTGCTCCACTCGGTCATCATCCCCTTGAGCTTGTCGGCGCGCGCCGCCTGTGTCGCCGGATCGGCGTCGCTCACCGCGATCTGCACCGCTCGGGCCACCACGATGATCAGCTTCAAGGCGTTGATCCCGAGCCCCACGATCGTGTTGATCTGGCCCAGGAGGAGCCCCCACTTGGCCGCAAGCGCCACAAAGGGGATCAAGGCCGGGCAGATGAACGAGAGGATGAAACCCGCCGCGGCCACGATCATACAGACGGTGGAGGCGAGCCCGATGATGCTGTTGAGCGACTCGAGGATGTTGACCACCCCCTCAAAACGGTCGATCCAGTCGCTCTCACCCGAGGTCAGCTTGTTCCAGCCCCCCGCGGCCTTGTCGACGATGGCGCCCTGGACGTTCTCTTCCCACCACTTCTTGGGGTCGTAGGCGATCTGCGCGATCGCGATGAAGCCGGACGCGTAAGGGATGTTCTTCGTGGCCTTGTTCAGGACGGCGTCGATCAGCATCTGCTGAGCGCCGTTGACGAAGCCCTCAGCGCCGCCCGCGAGCAGGGCCTCGCCGATCAAACCGGCCTTGTCGCCGGCGCCTACCGTGTTGAGGCTGCCGGTCTCACCGCCGCCCGCTTTCCAGGTCTCGTGCCAGGCCTTTTCTTCCGCGTACTTGGCGAGCGGCCCGGAGGAGAGCTCAGAATACGGTTTAGGCGGGCCGGAGAGACCGCCGCCGCCGGGTCCACCCTGGCCGCCGCCACCACCTGCGCCAACGCCCATCCCGGGGCCGCCGCCGCCGGGGCCGCCTTGTCCCTGGGTTTCTTGGGTGTCTACGCCCTGAGGCCCGGGCTCGACGGAGTCGGACGGCGGGGGCGCACCTTTGCCCTCACCTTTGTTGCGGGCCTCAGCCGTCAGCTTCTCTACGGCCTCAGGTGTCGGCTCCCCCTTTTCACTACAGGCGATCTGGCTGCCCTTCTCCTTGCTGATGAAGTACCAGCCGCCTTTCCCGTCGGAGTAGAGGGTCAAGGAGTCGCCGTTGGGCGCCTTGACCAGCTTGGTCTCCTGCTTCTCGTCCGTCTTGTCGCGCGAGATCCCGCCCGAGACCCCTGCGCTGCCGGTGTCTCCCGCTGAGACGTCGCTCTGCCCGGCACCCGCCGCGGCCGTTTCCCGGCCATCCACACCCGCGCTCTCCGGACCCGACCCGGCCTCCGGCGCCCCAACCTGCTCCGCCATGCCGGCGTCCAGGCTGATGGAGTCCGCAGAGGGGTTCCAAAGATCAAACCTTGGCATCGACGCGATGCGCCGCCCCGTTGCCTCCGCCTCGCGCTCGCGGCGATCCGATGGCGAGGACACACGCACACCGTCGACGACCTCGGTCTGGCCAGAGCCAGCGTCGCCCGCCCGGTTTTGCAGGACGTGGGTGAGCTCGTGCGCGAGCAGCTCGATGCCGTCACCCGAGCTCGGGTTGAACTCGCCGGCACCGAACCAGATGTCGGAGCCTACGGTGAAGGCGCGCGCGTTGACCGCCGCGGCCGCCGATTTAGCCGTGCCGTCGGTGTGGATCCGGACGTCCTCGAAGGAGGCGCCGAAGCGCCGCTCGAGGTCGGCGCGGACCTCGGCGGGGAGACCGCGTCCGCCACCCGACATCGCCTGCTGCACGATGCGGTCCGCCGAACGCCCACTCTGCCCACGCTGTGCCCCCGTGCTCGCCGGGGACCGATCCGCCGCGAGCACGCCGTCAAACCCGCTCGCCCCGCTCTCGGCGCCGTAAGCGCTCGACCCGCCGCTCTCCCAGCCTCCGCCCAAGGCACCCTCAAAGCCGCCCTCGCCGAGGCTGCCATCGAGGGACCCCAGGCTGGAGTCCGCCGCGATCGCCGAGATCAACTGCGAATTGCTGAACACCCCGAAAACGCTGTCGCCGACGTGAACACCCGCGGCCCCGAGCGCCAACACCGAGTGCACCATCGACTCGGGCCCCTCGAGCGCCTCGCCCGCAAGCGCCGCGCCTACGACCCGATTCCCAAAAATACGGTGCGCGTCAGACGCAAAAGCGGCGTGGGGCTCCGCCTGCGGCGCCGGACCGCGGACGTTCTGACGCAGCTCCTCTTCAAGAACTAGCTGCTTCGCCGCATGCTTTTTCTCTGACCGCTTCTGAAGGGAAAGTTTGGCCATCTTCCTGCCTGCTACGACGGATAGAGCATACGGCAAACGCGGGAGTGATACAATCTTGCCGAACGGGCGGCGCCAGATGAGCGAGAACGGTGAAGTCAACGGGAAGAACGGCCATGATCCTGAGGACGAGGCTCAGGTCTGGGTGGTCCGCATCGTGCCCGAGAAGGAGTACGTGCAGAGTGGATGCGCGGCGCCCACGGGGGTATATCTCGCGTTGTTGGCGGCAGAAGTCCAAGGAATGGGCGCTTGGGAGCTGGCGCGCCTCTGGGGCTACGAGGAGGATGAGCTGGGTGCGATGATCGAGTCGGACGAGCGATTTGTGGCGATTGTCGCCCGGGCTTCGCCCAATGTAGGCCGCGCCACCGCGCATGCGCTCGCGGGATTGATCCACGGTCTCCGCCCCGACGAAGCCGACAATGGCTCCGTCGAAGATTTTGTGGAGGCGACGCAGATGACTACCGGCGAAGCTCAGCTTCGCGGCCTTCGGGACGCCCAGCGGGCCCTTTCGCGGGTGTTCGGCCTGCGAGACGGCGCCTTCGGGACCGGGGTCATCCCCCAACGCGATCAGGAGGACGACGACGACCGCCCGGTAGAGCCTGCATTTGTGGTGGACGAGAAGATCAACCCGGCGCCGCAGCAGAACCCGCTCGAGCCGGGATCGGCGCTCCGGGTAGAGGACTATCCGGAATTGGCTTCGGTGATCCTGCTTCCTTGGGACGGGCTCGAAGAGTGAGCGCGGCAAAATGGGCCGCTGAGGCAGCGACCGCGCGTGCGCTGGGCGAATCCGGGCGAGAGGCACGCGCGCTCTCAGAGTACGCGACCGCGGCGATCGGTGACCGCGACGTGGTTGGGGCAGGTCGCGCGCTGGAACGGGCTGCGGCGCTTTTTGCCCAGCTGGGTGACAACGCCGAGGAGGCCAAGACACGCTACGGCATGGCCATCCTCCTGGCGCGCGTGCGCCCAGGACACGCGGCGATCCTGGAGAACCTCGGCCTCGCTGAATCCGCCGCGCGGCGCGCCGGCGACCCGAGGCTGGTGGGTCGTGTATTGGATCGTCAGGCGGCGCTGTTATGCGGCCAGCAACGGTACGCCGACGCGGCGGCGAAGCTCGCAGAGGTCGCCGAGATCCTCGAACGCCTGGGCGACCACGAGAATCGCCTCGACACCTTGCGACGGCTGGCGATGCTGGTTCAGCTCGCGGGCCAGCCCGAACGGGCGCTCGAGCTGCTCGCTGCCGCGATGGTCGGAGGAGCCCCCTCTTCCGCGCAGATGTTGCGGGCGCGGCTTGAGCTTCAGTTGTTGGGACGCCAGCTTGGCGCCACCACGGAGTCGTTGGAGGGCATCCTGGCCGACGCGGTGAAGGCGGGGGACCACGGGGCAGCCGGTTATCTCCAGCTCCAGCTCGCTGGCGACGCGATCCAGGGGGGCCGACTTCCGCGCGGCGCCTGGTACACGGCGGAGGCCAAAAAATCCGCGCTTGAATGTACCGATCCCATCCTCTATCTGCTCGCGTCGATGATGCTGGCCGAGATCCAGGAAAAGGAAGATGATCGGTTGGGCGTGCTCAACACGCTGTTCACCTGCAAGGCCACCCTGGAGGACCTGTTGGGCCAGTCCGCCGCGACGCCGGTGCTCGCGGTGATCCACACGGTTGAGCAGCGCTGGGGCGAAGAGGCCTTCGGCGCGGTGATGGAGCGTTACCGCGCACAGTTCCGTTAGGCCCGCCGCCGCGGCCAGGCGCCCAATTGGACGGCCACCCGATGCGTGTGGTATCGTCTGGCTGGAAGCTTGTGAATCTCGCCGAGGAGTTCCCAAATGCGTCGGTCAGCAGCCTGTTTGTTGTGGTTGTCCGTAGGGTGTGGGGTAGAGCCGCGCGACCCATGGTCCAAGTATGATCCCGACGCCGACGGCACCGATGACAGCGGCGGGGGGGATGCCGACACCGACACCGACACCGACACCGACACCGACACCGATCCGGGGGACGACAGCGGCGGCACGACGAGCGACGGCTTCGACGACGCGGGCGACTACGAGGCCTTCACCGGCGGCGCGGACGACATCATCGAGATCGATCTCACCGACGCCTCCGGGGACAGCAACCAGGGCCAGGAGTTCTATCTGATCACGGTGAGCTCGGACTCCACCGACATCGGGTTCTCCCTCCGTTACGGACCGACCAGCAGCGACGACGATACCGCCGCCGCCGCCGAGGGTCCCGTACTCCCCGCGGCCCGTCGCGCCCCCCAAATCAGCGCGGCGCGCCCGCCGGCCAGACCCTTCCGTAAGGCCGTCCCGCCCCCGGTCGACGCCCTCACATCCGCCGATATCGGCATTGCTCGCCAGGAGTTTCGCGTCCGTAACGACATGGCCTCGGGCGACACCTTTGATCTCCGCCCCGCCACCCTGTGGGGCGTCGGCAACTACGTGGCCATCTGGGTGGACGACGGAATCGCGATCGATTGGGACTACGACTGCAACGGAATCGTGGACGAGCCCGCCACGGAAGACGCCTTCGGTTTCGACAACTGCGATCTGAGCACGGTGACTGACATCATCGACTCCAACATCATCCCCAATGTCATCGCGCTCTACGGCGAGCCCTCGGACATCAACGAGGACGGCCGGGTCACCGTGTTCATCACCCCGGTGCTCAACCGCATCACCCTGACCAGCACGGACGAAGCGGACTACTCCACCGTCGTGGCCTCGTATGCCGAACCCGAGGTGGATCTACAGGACTTCGACGAGAGAACCAACCCCGGCAGCGACGAGCAGGAGATGATCTACGTCTTCGCGCCCGACCCCTACGGCTACCTCAACTATTCCGCTACCACCACGGTCGAAGCCTATACGAGCTACTCCCTCGCCGCCGAGGTCGCGCTCTCATTCACGCGGCTGGTCTCGTACAACAAACACGTCATCGAAGCCGAAGGCGCCGCCGAAGAGTCCTGGATCGTGGACGTGCTCGGGGCGCTGGCCGTCGATTACTGCGGCTTCGGCGCCATCTACCACGCGGACGCCTGGGAGTATCTCGACGCCTCGCACCTCCATCCGCTCGCGGCCGACAGCTCAGACTTTGGCGCGCTCGATCGTGGGGCTCAGTACCTGTTCGGGCGGTACCTCTACGACTACTTGGAGCAGGAAGAAGAGGGCTCGGCCCTGGAGGCGCTCAACACCATCATGGCGTCGGGCACCACGGGCACTGAGTCCATCACCGGCGCGATGGACCTCGAGTGGAACAAGCTGATCGTGTACTGGCAGGTGGCGATGCTCACCACCGGGCTCACCAACGCAGACGGCGATCCGCTTTTGGACCCGGACGATTTCCCGCCCTACCTCGACGCCACCTACCTGGAGGCGCCCCCTTCATCCCCTGGCGACTTCTACGGTGCCAACGGCTATCAGGTCGGCGTCAACATCCGGGGCGTCAATCAGCGTTGGTTGGGTGGCACGTCCGCCACCCCAACGGAAGACCTGGAGTCACGGATCGGCATGAGCGGGCTCGATACGTACAACTACACGGCCGGCCTCCCCTATTATGGCTTTGTAGGCGGCAAATACACCTCTCACGTCGTCCGGCTCACCGGGGTCACTTTCGACGCCACCACCGTTGAGCTCCGCGCTTCGGGGGAGGGACTGGTCGGCGCGGTCGTGCGCCTGCCCGACCCCGAGACGCCAGACTACGCGGTAGAGTCGATCTACTCGCCGGCAGACGTCAACGTCATCCCGCTCCCGGAGCTCCCCTCCGATGGCTCGGTGATCTACGGCCTTGGGGAGCTGACCCAGCCGGGCCCCGTGACCGTCGTCACCGATGAAGGGGACGAAGACTCCAAAGACGTAGCGGACACCGACCGTTGGCTCCTCGACCTGACGGATCGTTCACGCACCGAGAACGTGGATGTGGTGGTCTGGCTCGACCGCCACTTCTCCTCCACGGGCGGCGAGATCGCGCCCTCCGACCCGTGGATCGCCATCGTCCCCATCGCGCTCCTGCCCGTGCCCACCGAAGACGGCACCACTTCGTCGGAGACCTGCGACGATGCTGCCGAATTTGCCTACCCGCGGTCGGTGCTCGACTACCTCTACGCGCAAGTGGTGCTGTCGACGACCATGTGGAGCGACGTCAGCGAGTTTGACGCGTGTGGAACCGCCAACGCCGATACGGGCAATCCGACCACCTGCGCCAACGACTGGGACAACGATGGCGTGCTCAACGGCGACGAGCCGCAGCCAGCGAGCCTGCTGGAGCAGATCCGGGTCATGGAGTGTACGCTCAACGGCGGCTCCATGCCGTCGAGCCTCTACTCCTCCGACTGGATGGACGCCGATGAGCTCGATGAAGATGGGCTCGTCAGCTACGACACGCTCCTCGGGGTCGGCGGGCGCTCGGGCTCCGACGGAGAAGAGGCGTATGTACGCGCTACCCTGCCTGGCGGCGAGGAGTACGTCATCGTGGTTGGCGGCGACCCCGGCACCTACGAGTTCTCGGTGAAACAGATCGTCGAGTGAGCTTCGGGACGCCACCCGGGGGCGGGCCGCTGCCCCTCGGGCGGGCTAAGGGCCCAACCCATGTGGCTCCTGCTCAGCGCGCTGGCTCTCGCGGACGAATATTGGGTCGAGGCGGCTCCTTTCTTGGATCGCGCGGCCGCTGCGGATTTTGAGACGGGCGCGATCTCCGCCGGTTATCCGGCGCGTATCGTTCGGCGTTTCCAGCTCGGGGAGGGCTGGCAGTACATGGTGCTCGTCGAGCACTTCACCGACGAAGCATCGGCGATGAAGGCCGCCGAGCGGCTCGGCGAGGGGATGGCGGCCGTCAGTTTCGCCGTCATGCGGCTCGATGACGGGAAGAAGACCAAGACGGAGCGGCCCGCGCCCGCGCAGGCCACCGCGAGCGCTCGCTCGATGTCCGCCCAGCAGTGGCTGGACCGAGCAACCGAGGCCCACGGAGGGGTGCGCGGCGGGGTGGTGGCCCTCGCCCACGCCGAGGTGGTCCATTTCGTGTTCGAGCGAACCGTTCCCTACAACGGTAAAGACATGACCGTACGCCATGATTATTGGCGACAGGGCGGGTTCCGCCGGGTGAGCGTGACGCCCACGGGCGCCGGTCACCCGAGCGTGCTCGTCGCCAACCAGTCAGGCGCCTGGGTCGCGGCGGAAGGCAAAGTTGAAGTCAGGGATATCGGCGTGACCCTCAACGCCGCAGATGAGCTGGCACCGGAGGCCGTGCTCGCGGTGGTGCTCGACCTGCCGGGACTGTTCGCCGGCGCGGGCGTGGAGCAGTTTTCCTTCCTGGAAGGTGCGGACTCCGGGGTACGTATTGGGCGCGGTGCTGACAGTGACGAGCCAGCCTTGTCTTTCGTCGATCTTGACACCAACACCGGCCGGGTGTTGGGCGCACGTTATGTCACTGACGCCGGGCCCATCCTGTTCGAGATGTCAGACTACGCGGAGCTCGCCCCAGGGGTGTGGATGCCCCGTAAAACAACGCTTCGACGTGCTGATGGCCGGGTCGAGACCCTGGTGGTCAAGGAGCTCGCCCTGCTCAGCACCCCCCCGGCCGACACCTTCAACAAGCCGAGCCTCTGACACCCGAGCTCACGGCGGCGTTCGGTAGTCCAGGGCGTCCGAGGGGGCACCGGGAGCTTGGGTGTAGGTCTCCGGCCAGAAACGCGAGCCGGGCGGGTGGCCGGCGGCGAGATCCCGGCCCAGCGCGACAAGGCAATCGACGTCCAGGCCGGACGTTGGGTCTGGCATGGTGCCGACGTGGGCGAGGCTCAGAGAGGGCTCCTCGTCCGCCGGAACCGGCAGGCGAAACGGGGCCCGCGGTGACAGCCACGACGGGAGCACCCCGAAGATAAGCAGGGCCAACGCCGAGGCTGCGCCCACGGTAGCGAGAGAGCGCGCGGGGGTCCCGGTGATGTCCCGCCGGGGCAGGCTGCCCTGCGCCAGGAGCGCGAAAGCGACGCCCAGGATCACGGGCAAGGCGACCATGCCATTCGCGAGGTAACGCGGGTGAAAAAGCACGGTGGAGGCACCGCGGAACGCCACCAGGAAGGGCACGAGGCCGCCAAAATAAGCCAGGAGCAAGGCGGGTCGCTGCCGTAGCCCGACTACGGCGATCGCCATTGACCCCACCGCGGCCCACCACCAGGGATCGACGAAGCGGGCGCGGGCGTGACGCGCCTCGGGCGCGTCTGCGAGCGTGAGCGGCATCGCCGCGTTGGCCTCGGCGAGGAAGGCGAGGGTCTGCGGGATGCCGAGGGGGGAGCTCGTGCCCCATAAGAACGCGTCCTTCCGGGCATACACTTCGTCGAAGCTGGAGGGCCCGCGCTGGTTCAGGCTCGCCCGGCGTAAAGCGTCCCGCGCGTAGGTCACGATCTGGACCTCCAGCGTGTACTGACCCTCGGGAAAGGACCATTTTCCAAGACCGTACGAGGCGAGCAGGGGCAGGAGCACCACCAATACACGCAGCGGCAGTTGCCGGAGCGCGGCCCGCACGCGCGGTTCGACCGCGCCAGGCTGAGGGAAGAGCGCTGCCACCAGTGTGAGCCCTAGAGCCGGCAACGCCCACAACAGCCCGCGAACGTCCACCAGCAGGACCAGGCCGGCACCCACGCCGCCCGCCGCCAGCGCCGGCAGGCTCCGGTACCGCAGGGCCAGCGCCGCGCCCGCGGCGGAGAGCACAAAGCCCGCGACGAGCGACGGGTAGAAGGACACCGTGCGCGAGAGCGCCACGAGCGGAGCCAGAGAGAGACCAAGGAGCGAGGCGGCGATACCGCCCAGCCGGCTCGAAAGGGCGCGCCCCCAGAGGTACAGGCCGCCGTGAATGAGCGCCATACATAGGGTCGTGGACGCCACGAGCGCGTCGATGATGCCCAGACGGGCGCCGAGCAGACCCGCAATAAATCCCGCCCCTACCGCCCTTTGGCCCGGCCAGCGCGCCATGTCGTTGGTCCGCCACGCGTCCACCGCGTTGCAATACTGGGAGAAGTCGGACGCGGTCAAGCTGTGGATAGAGAAGTTGTACCGTGTCATCCACGCGGTTGAGACCAGCGCGAGGCCCACTCCCAGCCCGACCGTGAGCAGGAGGTCCACCCGAGAGGACCATCGCGCAGGGCCACCCTTGAGGTAGAATCCGGGCCGAAAGACGAGGGCCACGACCACCGGCACAAAGGGAGTCTCAAGCAACAACGTGCGGATCGCCCCCGCAAACCCGGTCAAGGCTCCATCACGAAACGGAGCTCAGAAGCCTCGACCAGCTGGTGGTGGCGCAGGCCCTCGTGGATCGGCACCGCGACGCCGTCCAACCTCACTTCGGCCAGATGAGCGCCTTCACCCTGTGAAACGATGTGAAGATCGTGGTCGCCGAGGCGAAGCCGCGCGCCCGGGAACCGCGGCGCCCCGAGCACCCAACGATCCGTGCCCGCCAGGGGGTAGAACCCAAGTGTCGAGAAGATGTACCAGGCCGACAACGTGCCGCCGTCGTCGTTGCCCGCCAACCCTTCGGGGTCCACCGCGTAGGTCCGGTCTTCGATCCACCGCGACCAGAAGATCGTATCGTCAGGTCGCCCCCAGAGGCTGTACAAAAAGGGGGCGTGAATGTCGGGTTCGTTGCCGTGCCAGTACCAGGTCTGCGGGAAATAGAGGATGCCCTCGGCGAGAGTGCCGGCGAACATCTCATCGAGGCGCGCGAGCGCGGCCTGCTCGCCGCCCAGGACTTCCGCGAGCCCCTCGGGATCATGCGCAGCCAACCAGAGGTATTGCCAGGCATTTCCCTCGGCGTACTCGTTCCGCCAGGCATAGGGCTCGAAGTCCCCTCCGAAGCTCCCATCGCTGTACCGGGCGTGGAAGAACCCCACATCCTCGTCGTAGACGTTGCGGTAATACAAGCTTCGTTCATGAAAATGGGCCGCATCGTCATCGTGACCCAGCGCTTCGCCCAGCCGCGCCAGCGCGCCATCCGCCTGGGACAGCTCCTGGGTCCAACCTACGCTCGTACCAAACATATCCGCCGGCAGGTAGCCGTACTGTTCGTAGATCGCTACGTCTGGACGGCCATTATATGGGATGGGCGTCAGCGCCCGTGCCTGGTTGACCAGGAGCGGCCAGGCCGCGTCGATGTCAAAATCCTGGACGCCGCGGAGCCAGGTGTCGGCCAGCACGATGTCCGCCGGAGCGCCGATCATGCTGCCACCGTCCCCCCCGGCGACGGGCCAGCGCGGGAAGGCGCCTCCTTCCTGCGCCATCCGGATCAGCGAGGTCGCTATGTTCCGGGAGTCGGCGGGGTAGAACAAGGTGTAGAAGGAGTGCGCCGTCCGGTAGGTGTCCCAGAGCGACATGTCCGAATGAAAGGGCGTGTCACCCTGATGGATCTCCTTGTCAAACCCTCGATATGTCCCGTCCACGTCGCTGTAGATCGTGGGCATGAGGAGGGCATGGTACATCGCGGTGTAGAAGATGGTGCGCTCCGTGTCGGAGCCCCCCTCGAGGTTGATCGGAGCGAGCTTTTCTCGCCACGCCACCTCGGCCAACCGCCGGGTCTCCGCGATGGGGCGCGCCGGCAGCTCGGCGAGCAGGTTCTGTTTGGCCGCTTCGACCGAGGTCATGGACAAACCGAACCGCATCGTCGCCGGGTTCTCACGCACGACCAGCCAGGCCCCGAGGTCCACTCCCTCTGCGGCCAACACCCCAGGGCTCACCACGCCCTCCGACCAGGTCCCGGCCTCCTCGATACCTCCGTCCACCACCGCGTAGAAATAGATGGGGAAACCCCCAAAACCACCGGAGAAGCCCCCTGCATGCCACTTGTAGCCCGACACCACACCGGCATCGAGATCCACCTCGACCTCCCCGCCGAGCGAACTCCCGAAAAGAGTACGTTCGAGGTCAATCAGCAGCGCGCGGTCGAGGCCGTCGGGCCACCGATACTGGTGGTGCGCCGCGTGGGCGGTGGCCGACAGTTGGACCTGGATCCCGTTCGCGAGCTCCACCGCGTAATAGCCCGCGGTTGCCACCTCGCTCGCCTTGTCGAACAGCACACGATGACTGTCATCATGGATGTCGGTAGGCTGAAAGCCGGGAAGGGGCATGACGAGGAGGTCTCCCCCGTCAGGGATGCCGACCCCGTGAAGGTGCATGTGCGAGAAGCCGATGATGTGCGTGTCTTCGGAATAATACCCGCTACAATGGTAAAAACTCTGGCCTTCGAAGCTCGTTGACGTGTCGGGACCGGGCTTGGCGAGCCCATAGGGGACGCTCGCGGCCGGCGTCGCCGAGCCCACCCGGAAGCCCGTGCCACCGGTAGCGATCATGGGGTCGATGTACGGGATCGGGTCGAGCACCGGCGGAGCGCCAGGATCGGAGGCACAAGCGAGGAGGAGCAGCACCTCCGGAGTGTAGCGCGGCTCGGGCACGTCGCACCACCCCGCGGGCAGAGGCGGTTGCCTTCGAGCGACCCAGGAGCTACGACTCGTAGGGAGTCCGCGGTGCTCGTTCTTTTCTGTCCGTTATTATCGGCGAATCCGGGCGAGCTACCCGCCGAGGAGCTTCGGGAGCGCTGGGACGACACGGGGCACCTCACCACCCGAGAGGTCTACCGACAGGGCGTACGCGTCGAGACGCACGGGTGGATCTACGACGCGGACGGTCGGCCCGTAGAGAAAAAGAGTACCTTTGCGAATGGGATCATCGAGGTCGAGCGCTGGACCTATGACGCCTCGGGTCGGCTACTCTCCCACCAACTCGAGCGCGAAGGCGTCCTCGTGACCGAGGCGCAGCTCACCTGGGAGGGTGGACGGCAGGTCGCGCTCCGGGAGACGGAGGGTGGGCAGGTCCGGCAGACACGCTTCCGACATGACGCGGCTGGGCGCCTGATCGAGAGCGAGGTCCGAGATCAGGAGGGCGCCCTCCTGTCGCGCGCGTTGTACCACCGCGAGCCCGCCGCGGTGCCCGTGCTGGTGCGCCTGGACGGGGGGCTGGGCTTCAACTCCGACGTCCAGGACCTCTCGATGAACCTCGGCTTCGACGCCCTTCGTAAGCCGACGCCAAACGAGTACGCCCAAGAGCCGCTGGAGCTCCACGCTTACGCGGGCTACCGCCACTCAGTCACCGACGGCGAGCTGGTCGACGCTGAGCTGCGCACCGGCTTTGGGATCGACTACAACGAGCTCCTCGGACCGGTGACCGTGTTCTTCTTCGCGGATCTCACCCGGAATCCGGCGGCGAACCTGAACGCCGACCTGTACCTCGCGCCCGCCGGCGCCAAGGTGGACCTCTACGCCCGGCCGCGCTTCGCCACTGACCTCAGCCTCGCGCCTGTGTGGAACTACCGATCCGTAGACGCTGTCGAAACGTGCGCCACCCCGGACGGAGCCTGCGTCACCTCGGTGGTGCGCGCCTCGTTCCGCCTGCGGCTCAACATCGACACGGAGAAGCTCGACTTCAGCGCGGTCACCGAGTACCTCCCGTCGCTGACCCCCACCCCACCGACGCTCCGAGCCGCGCTGGACACTCAGGCTATCCTTCGGGAGACCCTTGTCCTCGCGCTCCGAGCGGGCGAGCGGCTGAGCGTCAGCCACTCCCTCGTCTTCACCCGTGACCCGCTGCTCGCGCTCCAAGCCGACTGCAGCGACGACGCGGAACAGGCGCTGTGCCGCGGCCTGAGCGTACAGACCACGGCAGCACTTGGGTTCAAGCTCGACTTTTAGCGCGGGTCAGCACGGCCCGTACACCGCGCTCCACGCCGCACGGACGCTCTCCGCCTCGGGGCTCTCGGCGCCAACCGAAACCGCAACGGCGGCGACAGTCGCGGAACCGGCGTCGCTGAAGTTGGAGCTCGGGCTGAGGTAGTCGCGGAACGCCGTCATCCAGACGCCCCCCGCCGTCTTCCGACGTCCAGCACCTCGAGGCGGAGCGCCATTTCAACAGAGCGGGGATTCCCGCCCGCCCCTCGATCATCCACATCGAGACGCCGACGACACCGGGGTGTGGGCGCCCATAGGCAAACCGGCCACACCAGGCGGCGTGACGGCGCCGCAGCAGCTCCGGATTGCGACGCCGCCGGAGGCGACATAGGTGTCGAGCGCGAGAGAGCCCCAATGCGTGTTTCACCGGTCCTGATGTGCTACCTCGGCGCGTGTGCGACTCAGGAGGAGCTGCAAAAACCCGCTCCGGCTGACCGCGGCTACCCCACGCTCACACCACCGCCCGACACCACCGACGACACCGGTACCACCGACGACACCGGCACCACCACCACCGACGACACCGGGACCACCGGGACCAGCCTCGTCTGTGAGGTCGTGATCATCGGCGGGGGGGTAGGCGGCCTCCACACGGCCTTCCGCCTCGCGCCCGAGCTGGGCGACGAGGTGTGCCTGTTCGAGAAAGAGGCGCAGCTTGGCGGACGAATCAAGGACGTGACGCTCAACGACGACCCGACGGCGCCGCGGATCGGCGTCGGAGCGCGGCGCATCATGGAGGGCCAGGACGTGCTCCTGGATCTCGCGGTGGAGCTTGGCATCGAGACGGAGACGCCCACCGTCACGGCCGACCTGATCAACGCCAGGGGCGGCTACGCCTTCTCGAAAGAGGATCTTGTACCCCTCTACAGCCTCAGCCCCGACCCGAGCGGTGACACCGAGACCGCCCTCTACGACGCCTTACGGTTCGGCCCCGAACGGGCCAACATCGGGAGCTACGCCAACTTTGAAACCTATACCCGCGCCGTGGTGGGCGACGAGGGCTACGCGTTCCTGCGCGACATGTCCCGGTTTCGCGCCGACTTTGAATACGAGCTCGACGCCGCGGGCTACCTCGAATACCTCGACGAAGAGTGGGACGTCTGTTGTACGCCCTCTTATCCTGTAGGCGGTATGTCCAGCTTCATCCTGGCGATGCAGGCTGAGGCCGAAGCGGACGGTGCCCAGATCTTCATGTCGGAGCCGGTGAGCGACATCCAGCGTGACGGGGACGACTACCTGGTCACGACCTCCAACCAGACGGTGCGTGCCAACAAGGTTGTATTCGCGGTTCCGCCGGTTGCGTTTGACTATCTGACCGGGGACGTCGTGGACGAGATTCGGGCGCAGACGATCTACCAGGACATCGTAGGCGTCAAGGTGGTGACCATCACCCAATGGTGGGACACCCCCTGGTACAACGACATCGTCAACCCCGCTTTGACGGTCGACAACCAGGTGTGGCGCGCGTGGACGACCGAACATTGCCTCAACTTCATCGAGATCCCGCTTGAGCCTTATGCCGCGGCCGCCAACGTCACGCGGAGCGTCTACAACGACAACGCCGCGTGTTCCGAGTTCTGGGAAGGCCTCGCGGCGAGCGGCGACGACGCGGTGAACGCCGAGGTCAAGGCCGGGCTGACCCAACTGTTCGTCGACAACGGCGTCAGCCCTACGGTCACCATCCCCGACCCGATCGGGGTTCATGTCGAGGTGTTCCCCGCCGCCTGGCATTGGCTCCGAGCAGGAACATCCGCCACAAACGCCGAGCTCGCTGCCTGGGCGGTCGAGCCACTCCCCGGCGACGACGTGGCGCTGGTCGGCGAGGCTTACCACGTGCAGCGCTCTGGCTGGAGCGACGGTGCGTATAAATCCTCGATCATGCTGCTCAACACCCGCTTCGGCATGTCTCTTCCCGGCATCTGAGGGTGCCATTCGCGCCCGGAACGGTCGCCCTCAAGCCGACGCGCGGCGTCTCCGCCCGCTCGCGACCTCGCCGCGGGGCGTTCACCCTTCCCGAGCTCCTGATCGGCCTTTTGCTGCTGCTGACGCTGACCGGCCTCGGGCTGACCTGGTGGAAGCAGCTGGTGCGGCGGGCCCGGCGCGCTGAGGTCGCGCCCGCGGTGCAGGGCATCATGCTGACCCAGGCGGTGCGCGCCGGTGTCCACGAAGAGGTTGTTGACGCCCCGCTTCACCCCCGCCCGCTCGATGCGCTCGACAGGGCGCAGGCTCCCTGGTTGGGTACGCCGGAGTGGGAGCGTTTGGGCTGGCGGCCGGATGGCGCGGTGTACGCCAGCTATGTCACGGGAAAGGGTGCGCCCAAGGACCTGCCCGGTACGCTGCTCTGCGTCGCGCCCTGCGCTTTCGCGGTCGGCCTCACGGACCTCGACGACGACGGCGAGCTCTACGATGTCGCACAGTGTTCCTGTTTTCCCGGCCCGACGGCCCTCCGGCGTTCGGTGGCCCTACCAGCCGGCGAACGATTCTGACTCAGCCGTCCTCGGCGACCAGCACGCCCGCGTCGATGAGGCGCCAGAGCGTGTCCTTGGGAAGCGACTCACCCGTAGCCGCCTCGAACCGGTCGAAAAGCGAGGCCGTCGGCCCGACCAGCGCGTGGATCGCGTCGTAGACCCGCGGAGCCACCTCTACCGGATCGCTTGGGCTGTACGCCACCAATACCACCGCCTCCGCGCTCCGACTGAGCACTTCGACCGGCGCTCCAAGCAGCACCGCCGGGAGCTCCCGATACACGAGCTCCCGCCAACGAAAACACGCCACGCGGTGCGCCGCCGCAACGGGCGCCCCGCCGATCCGGAGCACCTCCGCCCAGGGCAGGGGGTAGACCGCCGCGGCGCACGCCCGGTAAAGCGCCTCCTCCTTCCCGGACCAGGCGCCCCAGGTTGCCAACCGCGCCGGATCGGGCGCCCCGCCTAGCTCCTCGGCGGCCGGAGGACCGCGGGTGGCGCGCCACGCCGCCAACGCGGCGAGCTCTGGACCCTCAAAACCTACCTCCAACAAGGCATAGGTAGCCAGGCTCTCCTCGACGAGCGTCAGCAGGCTCCGGACGGACTCCCAGAGTCGCAGGCCGACCACTCCGCGGTCGTGTCGGCAGAACCACGTGGCACAAACTCCGTTTCGATAGCGCCAGACGCCGCAGCTCATGTCGTGCGCCACAAAGTGGGGACAGAGCAAGCCGGGCGCGCGACCGAAGGACTCAGAAGGGTCGTAGATGCTGTCAAAAAGTCGAGTTCGCCCTAGCCCGAGGGGCGTGACCCCCGCCCCCGCGGCGATCCGGCGACGGATCGAGGCCAGCGCCACCGGCTCCGCGCGGGCGTCGGCAAGCTGCGCGCCGACGAGGAAGTTCGGCAGGTCCGGGAGATAGGAACAGCACTTGATGTCGGGCCGATATCGCTGGGTCGGCGGCTCACACATGACGCAGCGGTCACAAGTGGCGCGCCGCTCCTGCGGGAGCGGGCCCGGCAGAGCGCTGGAAAGCCAATGAAGGGCGTGGGGGGGCAGCACGTGCTCGCGGATATCACACGGGGCGCTCCCACGGCCGACGCGCCGGGGTACCGCAGCCGTCCACACACACGGAGAGTCCCGATGATCCTGTCACTGCTCTTGTTGTCGGCGCCAACCGAAGCGGGAGAGATAAACTGGACGCTCCGCAGTATGGAGATCGACGGGATCCCCGTCGGGGGTAACGCCCGCGAGCGCCGAGAGGTGCTCGACGGGCTGCGGGAGAGCTGCGAGGCTACCCACACGTCCGAGCGGAAGACGCTCCGGATTGTCGGGCAGACCATGAGCTACGTCGGCGTGTTTGGCCTCATCGCGCTCAACCTGACCGGCGCCGGTCTACAGCCCGTCCTGGGAATGGCCACGGTGAGCCTCGTCGGCGACGGCTTGTGGATCGGCGGCCTCGCCCTGCGTCCGGATATCCGCAGGTACAATGAGCACTGTAGCGGACTGAGCCTCGACGATTCGCTCTACGATCCGTCGGAGCACCTCTGACCGGCGCTCAGTCGTAGAGGCTGTGCCCGATACGTTCGAACCGGATGCTGCCCAACACGGGGATGTCTCCCTGGCACCAATCGAAAGAGAGCCAGACGAAGTTAGCTTTACCCTTGATGTTCTGACGCGGCACGAAGCCCCACACCCGACTGTCCGCCGAGTTGTCCCGGTTGTCGCCCATCACGAAGTAGTGGTCGGACGGCACGGTGACCGGCCCGAAGTCCCGAAAACGGAACATCTCGGACTTGACCTGCAGCACGTCGTGGCTGACGTCGCCGAGCGCCTCCTTGACGTGCAACATCTCTTCGGGGCGGCATCCGGCCCCGGCATCTACGTACTCGTAGTCGCCCACCCGGGTCCGCGTCTGGGCCGCACCGTTGAGGTAGACCACGTCGTCCCGGACCTCGATTTCGTCTCCCGGTAGGCCAACTATCCGCTTGATGTAGTCAATCCGCTGGGGGTCGTCCTCTCCGCGCAGCACATCCCCCAGCACGTTCCGTAGCGGCGCGATGCTGCCAAACATCTGACGCAAGTCCTCAACCGCCGACGGCTTCTCCGTCGGAGGGTAGAGGAAGACCACGATGTCGCCCCGATCGGGCTCGTCACGCGGGAGGATCTCGATAGTGGTGAACGGGATCCGCAGGCCGTAGATCGACTTGGAGACCAGGATGAAATCGCCGATCGCCAGGGTGGGCACCATCGAGCCCGAGGGGATCTGAAAGGGCTCGAACAAGGAGCTGCGGATCACCAGCACGATCAGGAGCGGCGGCCCCCACGAGCTGATGATCTCCCAGAGCCAGGCAAACCAGCCCTGCCTCGTCGGCGGGGGCTTGCCCTCCAGGTCCGCCCGCAAGTCCATGTTGAGATCACTCACCCGAGGCTCCCCGAAGGCAGCGTCGATAGCCCGGCGGGCGCCGGCCGGCGAGGCTGGGGAGCCTCTCGTCACGCGCCTGGACAACTCCAGACCGATCACGGCTTGACTTCGGCGGCGGGCTCCGTCACGCTCGTGACGTTGCGACGCCGCCTTCCTGTTCGTGCACTCCGGCTCCTCACGCTCGCCGTGTGGTTTGTCGGCGTGTTCGTGGCCGACTGGCACGAACGGACGGTGCGACACGTGGTGTGCGAGACCCACGGCGATCTCATGGAGATCAGCGCCGCGGAGCTCGAAGACGAAGCCGCGATCTACGCTGCTACGTCCGACGAGCACGAGAGCTGCGCCCTGCCGGTGCCGAACCCCGCCCGGCCCGTCGGCCTCACCGTGCTCCTCCGTCCGGCGGGCGAAGCGCCCTTCGTCAACGTCCCCCGGCTCCGCCTGCCCGGCGCAAGCGCTCCGCCCCTCCGCTACGCGCCTAAGACCTCTCCGCCCCGCGCGTGACCCACCTTCGTCCCCGCGCGCGCCCGTAGTCCTGGCGCGCGTTGGTAGGTGTGTCTGTGCCCTTTTGCGCCCGGCGTCGCCGGAGCGGGGTCTCTCATGTACTTCTCTTGGGTCATCGCCTGGGCGATGGCCGAACCACCCGTGGTTCCCGATAGCTCCGACGGGGCCACCGAGGCCGCCCCCACTGAACCAACCCCGTCCGAGCTCCGGGCGCGGATCGAGGCCTTGGAGCGCGAGATCCTGGAGCTGCAGCTTACGGCTGCCCTCCAACCCGCTCCGACCCAGGGTTCGGCGGGCCGCGCTTCGTTCAATGCCCTGAATCCCGGCATCACGGCTTACGGCGACCTGGTGGGGCAGGCGGGCATCGTAGACGGGGGACTCTCGCGGGGCTCCACCTTGTACCTGCGCTCCCTGGAGCTGGAGCTGCGGGCGGACGTCGATCCTTACGCCAAAGCCGACGCCGTGATCGCCTGGGAGCAAGAGCCACCGCCCCTCGAAGGCGGACCCGGCGAAGGTTTCGGGTCGGAACCCGAAGAGGTGTACGTAGACCTCGTCGCGCTGCCCCTCCGGCTCTCGGCGCGGATCGGCAAGTTTCGCGTCCCCTTCGGGCTGGTCAACCGGAGCCACCCGCACGATCTGCCGTGGGTGGACGCCCCCGAGCTCCTGGGCGAAGAAGGCTACAATGACAGCGGCGCGGTGCTCGGCTGGCTCCTCCCGCTCGGGCCGGCGGGCCTCACACTGACGGGCGGGGCGTTGTCGGGGGAGCCCTTCGATCCCGACGGTTCACGGGCAAATCTCGCCGGACTGGGCCGGGCCGAGCTCTTCGTGGGCGCAGGGGACGTCGGCTTCTCCCTCGGCGGAAGCACGATCGCGGACATCGGGGCCTCACCGACCACGGGCGCGCCCTACCTCGGTGGTGACCTGAGCCTCAGGTGGCGCCCAAGCACCCAACGTAGCGTCATCGTGATGGCCGAGGTGGTTGACGCCGAGGCAGCGATGGCCGCTTATGCAGCGTTACAAGTACAGTTTGCGCGCATGTGGACCGCCGGACTGCGTCAAGACCTCGGGGCGGGCTCATCGCGCACCGGGGTCTACCTTACCGGCTATACCAGCGAGTTTTTCCGGGTACGCCTGGGCGGCGGCTTCGATCCTGAATCCGGCGCGGTGGACGTGCTCTCCCAACTGACCTTTATATGGGGCTCACACCCGGTCGAGCCCTGGTGGGTGAACCGATGATCCTGACCTTCTGGTTCTTATTCTCCCGCGCGTTGGCCCTCGACGTGGTGTGTACGTTGCCATACCTCGCCGACACCGCCAAACGGGTCGCACCCTCGGCGAACGTGGTGTCGCTGGCGCGTGGTACTGACGATCCTCACTTCCTCTCGCCAACCCCGGCGTTGATGGCCCAGGTCGCCAAAGCCGACCTGTTCGTCGAAAACGGGCTGGGCCTCGAGCTGTGGTCGGAGCGGCTACTGGACTCTGCGGGAAATCCGCAGGTTCGCCCTGGACAGAACGGCTACGTGAAGGCCACCACCGGCGTGCCGGTGCTGGAGGTGCCCGCGGACGTCAGTCGGGCGCGCGGCGACCTGCATGCGGAGGGCAACCCGCACGTATGGACGGATCCGCTCAACATGAAGATCGTGGCGGACAACATCGCGACAGGACTCGGGAGGGTCGACCCGAGCAACGCCGCGGTGTACACGCAGAACGCCGCCGCCTACAAGAAGAAGATCGACGAGGCGCTCTTCGGCGCCGACCTCGTCGGCTACATGGGGGGCGACCTCCTGTCGCGGCTCGCGGCCGCCGGGACGCTGGACACCACGTTGGCGAAGAAGCGACTGACGGCACGCCTGGGGGGCTGGCTCGCGAAAGGGGCGCCGCTCAAGGGGAAACCTGTGGTGTTCTACCACCAGAGCTGGCCTTACTTCATCGCCCGTTTCGGCGTGAAGGTGGTCGGGTATGTTGAGGATCGTCCTGGCATTCCACCCACGGCCGCTCACCGGGATCAGCTCCTCGGCCTCATGTCGGCGCAGGGCGCATCGGTCATCGCGGTGACCAACTACAATAACGACCGGGTTCCGCGCCTGTTGGGCGAAGCTACCGGAGCAAAGGTAGTGACGGTGCCAGGTGACGTTGGTGGCGTAAGCGGCGCGACGGACTACTTCAGCTTTATCGACGGTATCATCGCAGCGCTCTTATGAGTTGGATGCTCCTTCCCGTCCTCGCGTGTGCGGTGATCGTGCTGACCCTGGGTTGGTTCGGTCTCCACGTGCTCCAGCGCGGCGTGATCTTCGTCGATCTCGCGCTGGCGCAGATCGCCGCCCTCGGTACCACCTGGGCGGTCTTTCTAGGCCACGAGCCTGACAGCCCCGCAGCCTTCGTGCTGGCGCTCGCCTTCACCCTGGCCGGCGCCACCGCCTTCGCCGCGGCCCGCGTGTTCGACCGTCAGGTACCGCAGGAGGCGCTGATCGGCATCGCCTACGCGGTGAGCGCGGCGGCGGGGATCCTCATGATCCACTTCGCGGAGGACGCGCACGGTGGCGAGAAGCTGGAGCACCTCCTGGTCGGGAACATCGTGTGGGTCCAGTTCACGGATCTGGCGTTGCTCACGGCCACATGCGGCGCGGTGGGGCTGCTTCATCTCGCGTTTCGAGAACGTTTTCTGCAGATAAGCTTCCGGCCCGCGGAGGCGCGCGCCGAGGGCCGTCGGGTGGGGCTGTGGGACGTGCTGTTCTACGCCAGCTTCGGCACCGCGCTGACGTCCATCGTGTCTGTCTCGGGGGTCATCCTGGTCTTTTCCTACCTCGTGATCCCCGCGGTCATCGCCCGGCTCCACGTGGATGGCGTCGTTGGGCGCCTGGTAGCCGCCTGGCTGGTCGGCCTGGGTGTGAGCGTCGCTGGCGTCGCGGTGAGCTACACCCACCCGACCGGGCCCGTGATCGTCGTTTTTTTCGGGATCGCGCTCCTCGTCGCCTTGATCATCGCCTTCCTACGCGAGAGCCCGAGCCCGGGCAGGGCGGCGGGCCAGGTGCTGCTCGCGGCGGCGACGATGGTCGGCGGCCTCTGGCTCAGCTACGAGCTCCCCGCCGAACACGACGGCCACGGCCACGAAACACACGACCATCCTGCCCCGCTCAACCAGCCCGACCCCGGTCTGACGGTCTCACCTACGCCTCCCGGCACCGCCGCCGCGGCCGACGCGGCCGAAGCCCCTTCCGGTACCTCTGCCGCGCCCGAAGCGGGCGGCGCCCCTCCCGGCACGGCCACTGCGCTGCCCGACGCTGCTGCACGTGAGGCCGCCGCGCGCGCGGCAACGACCCCTGAGGAGCTCACCCTGCTCTCCGAGAGCATCCTGACGGAACAAGACAGCTCGGTGAGGCTCGTGATGGCGGTGATCCTGCTCCGCGCCGGACACCGTCGCGGGCTCGACGCGCTCCTGACATTGGTTCGGGATGACCTTCCTTTTGTGAGGATGGAGGCGGACGCGCTCCTGCGGAAACTCGCCGGCCGCCGCGCGCCCACCTGGGACCCGCTGGCCGGGCCCGACACCGGGGCCTGGGCAGCCTGGGCAGAGACCATCGAAGGAGTGCCCATCGGCGCGCGAGAACTGGAGGTCCCCTGACCCTGCACCGCCGGCCAGGCGCCGGCGGAGCGCGAATGGACAGCCCTACCCCCCCGGCTTACTGCTTGTCCCGATGCCAGGACCCGCGCCGATCGGCGACGCAGAGACCCGAGAGCTGATGCCCTCTGGCACCACACCCAACGCCGCCTCCGGCCCTGCGCTCGAGCCCCCATACACGCTGTGGCCGGCCGTGCTCTCCACGGGCCTGACCGGCGCCGGCTTCGCGATCTTCAAGATGCTCTTGATCAGCGAGATCGCGATGGGCTTCAACCTCTACGGGCCCGCGCCTTCCGGCCTGGGCTGGGTCGACGACCTGGTCCGGCGCACCATGGCGGAAGGTACCTTGCGCGAGGCGATCTCCCAGGGCCTTGCTGCGACGCTCACCGTCGGCATCATCGTCGCGTTCGTCGTGAATGCACCCCTCGCCGGCGCGACCCGCACCGGGCGGCTTTTTGTCGCCTCGAGCTTCGGCATGGGGCTGATCGCGGTATTGACGGCGCCGGAGCTCGGCGCCAACCCCTGGCCGGCCGCGCTCCTCATGGGCGCTTTTTACGGCATCGCCTGCGCCGCGCGTGGCAAGTCGGTGCCCCTCCTCGCGCAGGGCACGGGCCGCTCCAACACCGTGGTCAGCGGCGCGATCAACGCCGCGCTGGTGGTTGGCCTCCTCGCGGGCTCGATCGGCGGGAATCTGCTGGCGCGGGTGTTCGTCGGAGACCCACGCGTGCTCGACCGCGCCTCCTCGGCGGTGCTGTACGCACCGTGGATCGCCCACGGTGTGCTGGTTTTGTTCATGTTGGCCACCGTGGTCTCCTCGTGGGGAGTGCGGGTCCAGGAGCCCCCACCAACGCCGTTCGGACAAGGCTTTCGCGAGCTTGGCTCTGGCACCGTCAGGCTCGTGCGGGAGCACTGGGCCCTGCTCGTGAGCGGCGGCATTGCGTGGGGTATCGCGGCCGCCGCCGGCGTAGGCTGCCTGCTCTACGCCATCAACGACCTGGGTATTGGTCAGGGTTGGGCTGCGCTTCTCGCGCTCCCCCCCGCGCTCGGCGCTATCCTCGGAAATCTGATCTCCCACCGCGTCGCCACTCGGCGGCACGTGATGGTCGCCTATCTGCTCCTGGCGGTGTTGATCGCGGGCTTTCCGGTCGTGGAGCTCCTGCCCGGCCTGCTGGCCCGCTACATCGGCGCGGCTACGCTCCTGACGGTGTTTGGGGTGCTTTTTGCAGCTCCCACCAATGTCATCGACGCGCGTTTCCTCCTGCTGGCGGGGAAGGAGGGGGTCGCGGGACGGGGCGGCACCGTCTTCAGCCTGGTCCACAACCTGTTCATCCTCGCGGTGGGCGCGGGACTGTCAGCCGCGCTGTTCCTGGGCTGGGTGTCGACCACGACCCAGTTCAGCTTCCTCGCCGGTTTTGCGGTGCTGGCGATGCTCATCGCCGGCCGTGCGCCGCTTCACGATCCGGAAGCGCCGAGCCGCTGAGGCACCGGCGCGTTGATCACTTCGATTTGGTCGGTGGCGGCCCCTTGTGCTTGAACTCCGGCGCCTTGGGGATCTTGATACCCGCGGCGGTGGCCTTCGCGTCGAGCGCGGCGGGGTCAAGGGAGCCGGGCACGGAGTCGAAGCTCACTCCGAACACCGCGGGGTAGCCGGCCGCCGGGAGATTGGCGGGATCTCGCTGGGTGTCGTTGTCCAACGAGATGATCTTGACCCGGGGATGGCTCACCAACACCAACAACATCGCGTCCAGTGCGTCGGTGATCAGTCGCTGCTCGGCTTCGGGGCGGTAGAGCGCGGGTTTGAGCGGCAAGGGCGGCCGGGGCGGGCCACCACCGATCATGCCCTCGCTCCAGCGCTCCAACGTGAAATCATCGGAGGCATGCCAACTGACGCGCCCCATGAAGCACTGGTCGGATGGTAAGCTCGCGAGGCGCGCCGCCAGCTCGTCGGCCGGGCGCGCCCGTGACCGGGTCAGGGAATGCAGCCTCTCAAAGGCGAGGTTCATGTCACTGACCACCGCTGCGGCTTCGGAGCCCAGCGCGGCGCGGATCGCGTCGATCTCGGCGGACTCGGGCACGACGTCCTCGATCCGGGACGTGAAGCCTCCGAGCCGGGAAACCGCGACAAAGCGGCTGAGTCCCGGCACCGCAGCCAGATCGGCGCCCATGTTCCCCGCCACCTGCGCCCAGGCGACCAGCGGCGCGTGAAGGCTTCCGACCGTATCCGCGGCCGCCACGGGCGGCGCGCTCGCCGTGATACGGCGGTAAACCTCGCGATACGCGTCCACCCCCGATTGCCCCGCGCTGCCCCCTTCAACCAGCGCGGCGCCGATGATTCGGTCGGGGTGGATGAGGAGGGAGTCGCGATCCAGCTGCTTGACCCCTTGCGCGCGCAGCGCCTCGGTCGCCGCCCCCCGCTTCCACGTCCGCCGCAGCATCTCCGCCGTCACGCCTCCATTGTCACGGGGCGTGACGCCCAACAACTGTTGAATCAGGACCAGCGAGCCGGGACGGCTCCGATCCACAGTGAGCCGGCGCGGGTCGGTCCAGAAGAGCTCACGCTCGGTGTTCTTGATACCCGTGTAGTCAAGCAGCCGATAATGCTCCAGGATTGTGGGCTTTTGCTCATTGACCAACTTCACCGCACCGGCGTCGAACTGGTTGATCGCGTAGAGCACCTCCCCCGTGAACGACACCTCCAGCGGCGCGATGCCCATGCGGACGGC
This sequence comes from Deltaproteobacteria bacterium, assembly GCA_947486185.1. Taxonomy (GTDB): domain Bacteria; phylum Myxococcota_A; class UBA796; order UBA796; family SXON01; genus CANKTH01. The sequence continues at coordinate 32,798 of CANKTH010000012.1, read as the reverse complement.
GCTCTCCAGAAATCGGCGTACTGCCTTGGCTTCATCCGCAGGGCGCAAGAAGTCGTTGATGTTGAGCGACACCGTGAGGTAGATCGGCGCGTCTGGACCGGCTGCGGTGCACTTGCGGAATTCGCGGTCCGGGCTCACGAAGCCGGGCTCAGGCGTCGGTGCCGCCGGCGCCGGTTGGGCGACGGCAGAGGACATCGGCGCGGGGGTGACGGGACTGGAGGCGGTACAAGCGAGGAGTAAGAGCACCAACATCGGGCCTCCAATCAAGGGGTACGCGTATACTTCATTTCACGGACGGTGTACCCGTCGCGGATTCGGATGAGGGCGGAGTTGAGCAGCCATTCTGGGATTTCGGTGAGGCCGAGGCGCCGTACCGTCGAGGGGATCGACCACCGCTGTTCTTCCTGGAAGCCGGCCTGTGCCCAGACGCGTGCCACTTGGACATCCTGCATCCGAAACGGAGCCCCAAAGCTGGCGAGTCGGCCATGGGCGACGTGCCCGAGGCGCTTGAAGAAGACGGGAGTCATCACGTCGAACAAGACGCGGACCTCCGGGCCGAGGCCGTGAAGCGCGTGCGCCGTGCGGAGCTGTTCGTCCGCGTCGAGGTACAGGAGCACCCCTTCGATGATCACCAGCACCGGGCCGCTATCGCCAATCGCCGCGAGGCGCTCACCGAGCGAGTCATGCTGAAAATCAACGGCGATCCGTAGAAGTGGCCGAGGGGCAGACGACGCGGGGAGCTCCCGCTCCTTGAACTCGATGACCGCGGGTTCGTCCAACTCCCACCAGCGGCCGCCCGGCAGGCGGAATGCCCGGGTGTCCAGTCCCGCGCCGAGGATGACGATCCGCAGCTCGGGATCCTCGGCCAGCAGCGCCCGAACGCGATCGTCGATCAGCCGATGCCGGGCCAGGATCCCGGCGGATGCGCGTGGCAGGTCCCGCATCGCCGCCACGAGCTCCCATCCGTCCGGGGTCATCAACGCCTCGGCATGGCGGTCGTGTAGGACGGAGTGGGGGGCACGCGCGTCCTCTGCGCGCACACCACAGGTATACCAGGCGGTGCGCGAGACCGGCTTGACCGCCGATGTCGGGCTTTCGGACTTGGACATGAGCCTTCCTAGCGCGGGGAGCTCACGGGGGCGAGCCGCCGCTTGGAGTTGTCGGCGTTTCCGGTGTCCCGACCTCGGCCGTCCCGGCTCCCGCTGCCGCGTCTTCCGCAGCACGACAGCCTGCCCCGACGCAGTGCCGGAGCGCGTCGGCCTGCCGCCGCAACGTCAAGAGCAGCTCGGGTGGAGCAGTGTCCGCGATATTCTGAAGCTCATAGGCGTCTGATCTGAGGTCGTAGAGCTCCTGCGAACCGTCGGGAAACTGCAGGTACTTGTGCTCAGCCGTCCGCACGCCGTAGTAGCTCTGCCAGTCGCGGTCGTACTCCGCGAGCGCGGCGCGGGCGGGCATGTCCGAAGGTTCATCCGGCGATCCGGTCACTGCCCCACGTTTCTTGGGCCGCGCGCGCTGTCCCGCTGCCCGCTCCATCCGCCCCGCCGCCTTTGCCTCCGCCACCGATCGATGTTCCAAGAGAAAGCCCTGCCGCCACAGATCCGGCGCCCCCCCGCGCGCGAGGGCGACCCATGAGCGTCCGTCCACGAACTCCGGCACCGCGACGCCGAAAATCTCCGCGATGGTCGGAGCGAGATCGTGGTTCACCACCGTTCGTTCCACCACGCCACCCGGGGCCACTCCCGGACCGACGACCACCAACGGCACGCGGATATCGGGCTCGAACGGCGTGTTCTTGCCCCACGGCAGCCGGTGGTCGCCATAGTGGAAGCCGTTGTCCGACGTGAAGACCACCCAGGTGTTGTCCGCGACACCCAGCTCGTTGAGGGTCGCCGTCAGCTGGGCGACGCCCTCGGCTACCGCCTCCATCGACTCTCGCCGCGACCGCCAGACCTGATCGATGCCCGCCTCCCAGGAGGCTCCGAAGAGCGGTAGCGATGATAGGCCCGGTTTGTCCGATATATCTTCCTCGTTCCACGCGGGTGACCGCGGCGCGCTCTCATCGTCGTAACGGCCGCGATGGCGGGCGGGAGCGGTCGCGGGGAGGTGGGGCGCGTAGTAGCTGAGGTGCGCAAAGAAGGGCTCGCCGCGTCTTACGGCTTTACGGATGAAAGAATCGACCTCCCCGGTAAGCACGTCGGTGACGTGGTCCGACTCACCCTGGCCATAGGTCCGCTCACGCCCGTTGTGATTGACGACGTAGCTATACGAATTGTAGGCACTGCCGCGGCTCGGCACGAACCAGTCCGTCCAACCCGGCGGGACGTGATCCGGCGCGTCCTCCTCCGGATAGCCGTTGAGATACTTACCAAAGAAGCCCGTTCGAACCCCCGACACCTCCAACCAGGTGGCCAGGGTGGACTCCTCCCGCCCATTCTTGTAGAAGCCCCGAAACCCGCCATCGGGCGGGAAATTGTGTAGGACGCCCGTGTTGTGCGCATACTGTCCCCTGAGCAGGCTCGCGCGGGAGGGGCAACACAACGCGATACTGACAAAGGACTCGGTGAACTCGACGCCGCGCTGCTGAAACAACGGCCGCAACCCGTCCGTACGCCGAAACAGGGTGACGTCGAGATCGTCGGCGAGCACCAGGAGCACGTTCGGCCGGGCCGTAGACGGAGGCTTCGCGAAAACCTGTGTACAAACGGCGACGGACAGCAGGATCGGCCAGGCGCGGAGCAGGTGGGGAACGGCCATGGCTACCGGTAGCGGGGCGCCACAGAGGCGTCAAGGCGCGGGCCCGGGGCGCCAAACGTGGATAGTTGAGCGGGCTACCTCGGAGTGTCGTGCCCCCCAAAGTCCGCACGTTCTTGATCTGGTTCGTGCTCCTGGTGGTGCTGTGCGGCGTGATCAACTTCCCGGACGACTCTCTGCCCGAAGAAGATTGGCCGAGCTTTCAAGCTGATCTTGAGGAGGGCCGAATCGCGGAGGTCGTCGCGGTGGACCGGGGCCTCGAGGTCCTCCGACACGACGGCAGCCGTTACCTCGCCCGGGGTTGGCCGGACGCGGCCACCTTGGATCAGCTCGCCCTCCAGGGGGTGACAATCGACTCGGACAGCGACGCGTGGCTCAGCCTCACCCACCTCGTCTTCATCGTGATCGCCATCGTGCTGGTCGCCGCCGCGCTGGTCTACCTGGTGAAGAAGCAGGGCGCCGCGCAGACCACCAACGTGCTCGACATGCGGAGGAGCCGCGCCCTCACGCTCAAGCCGGGCGAATCGAAGGTCACCTTCGCGGACGTCGCCGGCTCCGACGCGGTGAAGGAGCGGCTGGTAGACATCATCGACTACCTCGCGGCGCCCCAACGCTGGACCCAGGCCGGGGCGCGCCTGCCCCGTGGCCTCCTGCTCGTGGGTCCACCGGGCACCGGAAAAACCCTCCTTGCCCGAGCGGTAGCCGGGGAGGCGAAGGTGCCGGTGTTCGTATGTTCAGCCTCGGAGCTCGTCGAGATGTTCGTCGGCGTGGGCGCGGCGCGGGTGCGGGACCTGTTCGAGAACGCACGAAAAGCCGCTCCCGCGGTGGTGTTCATCGATGAGCTCGACGCGATTGGCCGGCGTCGGGGAACCGGGATCGGCGCTGGGCACGACGAGCGCGAACAGAGCCTCAACCAGCTCCTCATCTGCCTCGACGGCTTTCAGCGCGACACCCACATCGTCGTGATCGCCGCGACCAACCGAGTCGATGTGCTGGACCGCGCCTTGTTGCGCCCCGGCCGGTTTGACCTGCACCTCCAGGTCCCGCCCCTCGATGAGGCTGCGCGCCTCGCCGCGCTCCGCATCCATACGCGTGATAAAACACTGGCCCCCGACGTGGATCTTGCCGCGATCGCCTCCCGCACGCTCGGGCTGACCGGCGCCGACCTGGAGCAGCTCTGTAATGAAGCCGCGCTCGGGGCGGTCAGACGTGAGCGTAAGACGGGCGGCACGGGCGTGATCGCGGTTGCCGCAGCGGATCTCGACGCGGCCGCGGCGCCGCTGACCGCGCGAGAGCATTCGTACAACGCGGTCGATGTGCTGCTGCTCGAGTCCGCTATTCAGCTCGCGCGCCCCGCCGGGACCTGCAAGGCGCGGGTAGAGCTTGTCGAGGGCGCGGTGCTCGAGGGGGAGCTACTCTGGGCCGATGCCCACTACCTCAAGCTGGAAACCCCCGAAGGCCCGGTGATCGTGGCCAAAACCCGCATCCGGCAGGTCCGCAGCCTCGCCGGCACGGCTCACGTGGCCGCCCCAAGCCCCGACCGCCTCGCCCACCAGCTGCCCGGGAGCGCGTGATGGTGGGAGGCTGGCTTGCGGAGAGGTTGATCCTCTACATTCCCCTCGTGCTCTCGCTCACGGTGCATGAGTGGGCGCACGCGCGCGCCGCCTACGCCCTGGGCGACCGCACCGCGGCCCACCTTGGGCGCATGAGCCTCGATCCGCTCGTACACATCGATCCGATCGGGACCTTGATCCTCCCCCTCCTCGGCCTCCCGATCGGTTGGGCGCGGCCGGTGCCGGTCAACCCCTTTCAGTTCGCCGCGCGCTGGGACGGACGGGTCGGGATGATGCTCGTCGCTGCGGCGGGACCGGCCTCCAACCTAACGATTGCCGGCCTCTTGTGGGCGGCATCCGCCGCGGTGAGCGCGCTCGGGCTCCTCAACCCGACGAACCCGGCGGCGTCGCTGGTCGAGCAGGCGATGACCATGAACCTCGCGCTCGCCGCCTTCAACCTGCTGCCGGTCCCGCCGCTTGACGGCAGTCGCGTGGTGGAGGGGCTGATACCCGAGCGCTTCCGGCCCCTATGGGACCAGCTTGGGGCCCTCGGCCCCGCGCTCCTGATCGCCCTCGGGTTTGCTGGCCTCACCGCGACCGTGTGGCTGTCCGTGTTCTTCCCGGGCGGAAGATGAGCTCGTCGGACGAGTCCCTCATGCTCCGCTACGCCGAGACCGGAGATTCGTCCTGTTTCGAGGAGATTTTTCGGCGCTACGCCGAGCGATTACACGCCTTCTTCGTGCGGACCGGCCCCCCTGAACACGCCGCCGATCTGGTCCAGATCACCCTGATGCACGTACATCGTGCGCGTCGGGACTTCCGGGCCGACGGGCGCTTTCGACCCTGGGTGTACGCGATCGCGGCCAACGCCCGCCGGGAGCTGCTACGGGGGCGGGCCCGGCGCCCAGAGGCAGCATTCGACCTCGATCGGCATCCGGAACCTGCGGTGGGACCTGCCACAAGCACCGCCGCTGACCGCCTCGTCCGCCGCGCCCTGGCGACGCTCCCCGAACCTCAACGCGAGGTGGTCGTGCTCCACTGGTTTCAAGACCTCCCATTTGCAGAGATCGCCGAACTGTTGGGCGCGAGCGAGTCGGCGGTGAAGGTGCGCGCCCACCGCGCTTACCAGGCGCTCGCCGCCCAGCTCACGGAGGATCGATGAGCCGCGAGTCACCACCCCCGGTAGCCGACGACGCCACCCGGGCCAAAGCCCTGATACAGGCCGCCCGCGAGGTGGATTACCGGCCCGATCTCGAGCAACAGCGCGAACAGTTGGAGCAACTGAGGCAGCGTCCCAAGACACTGCGGGACCGCGTACGAGAGCTGCCTTCCTGGTTACGCCTGGGCATCGGCGTGCTGGGGGTGGCGCTGGTCTCCGTGCTGATGTTCTTCCTCGAAGGCGGACTCGGGGCGAAACGCCTCGAAGAGGCCGAACGAGCACGCCTGATGTGGACGAGCGTGGTCGCCAGCGTAGGCGCGGGGGTCGCCCTGGCCATCACGCTCCGCGGGGCGTGGCGCCCGGCAAAACCGCGGCGTTGGATCATCCTCCTCCTCCTGGGACTGGGACCGCCAGCCGCCGGACTTCTGCCCTTGGCCATTCCCCTGCCGGCCGACGCCGTCACCGGCGGCTGGCGGGAGAATCTCATGTGTGGCGCCGCGAGCCTCGTCCTCGCGGGCGTTGTGACCGGCTGGGCCTTGTGGCTGGAGCGCGGAGGCCGGCCCACACCGGACCGGCGGCTGGCGGCCGTCGCGGCGGGCGGGCTCGCCGGCTGGATCGTGCAGTCCTGGCACTGTATGATCGGCGGTCCGGCGCACCTGATACTGGGCCACGGTGCCGCAGGAATTCTTCTGGGTATCGTGCTTTTCGCCTGGCCAACGCGGCCGCGCGCTTCGACCGGGCCGCTTGACCTATAGCTTGTTCAGCAAGACGTAGGCCTCGCCGGCCCCGCCGTCGAAGTCCGGGTCGCCGATCACGGTGTCCGAGTCGCCGTCCCCGTCGATGTCGGCGCCGAGAGGGGCCGTGCCATAGCCGAGGTTACCGCTACCATAATCCTCATCACCCAGCATCTCGCCGATGAGCCCGTCATGCTCGTCGATCGTGCCCGACTGGACCTCGCTGGAGAACAGGGTCAAACGCCCATACTCACCGCTTGCATCCTCGGAGAACACCAGCATCTCCGTGGAACCGTCGCCCGTCCAGTCGCCCACCTGGCGGATCTGGTCGGCATCGGTGGAGGTGGAGTACCAGGTGTAGGTCACGGCCGCGGCCGAGACCGTGTCGAGGCTGGGCCACTCCGCGCGCGGCCGACCTTCGACGACGTGTAGCCCGGTGTTGGGTTGGTAGACCCAGAGCTCAGCATCACCGTCGCCGTCCCAGTCGTCGCCCGCCTGGGTGGTCCAGGAGTACCATGCGGAGCTACTGCTGCCTGCGAGCGTGCGGGTCGCCGCCACCTCGATCGACGCGGTTATGCCGCCCGTGTCGTAGCGCGACGGGCCGCCCCACAGGATCCAGGAGGCCCCCGCGTCGCTGGTCACCGAATCGTCGGTTCCGTCCGACAATAAGAGGTCGTCGTAGCCGTCTCCATCAAGATCGGCGCCCACCGGCGCGTTCCGGTAGAAGGGCAGCTCCGCGCCCGTAACGCGATATGCCGCGTCCATCCCTACTAAGCTGACGGTTCCCAGGGCGGGGTTGCCGCCGTAGTGGAGCGCCATCGCGTTGGCGCCCCCGTCGGCGAAGGCGGCGCCAAACTCGTCGGCGCCGTCTCCGTCGAGGTCGGCGTTGGTGATGAGCCCACGGCCCAGGTAGCTGCTGGAGTTTCCGGTGAAGGTCGCCATCGCGTCGCGCGTGTCGCCGGAGCGGGTCACCTCTTCGCCCGAGATGATGTAGACGATCCCGTTATAGGAGCTCGTCTGCCCGTAAATCGCGAGATCCTGGTAGCCGTCGTCCTCGAAATCGCCGAGCACCGTCACCGTGGTGCCAATCCGGTCGCTGGTGGAGGCACCGATGATGTACCAGTCGGCCCGGTCAATCGCCGTCCCCGTGGGGAGGATGCCAGGTCCACCCGCAAAAATCGCCACGCTGCCCCGCGCCTGCGCCACCGAGCTGCCCGCCTCGGCGCTCGGGGAGCCCACCACGATCTCAGCGTAGCCGTCCCGATCGAGGTCGCCCACGGCGACCGTGTAGCCGGTGGTGTCGCTGGAGGCGTCGGACTCGTAGACATAGGGCGCGTACTGGGGCCGGGCCTGGTTGTCGACCTCGCCGTCGCAGTCATCATCGCCGCCGTTCAGCGTCTCAAAACCGGCAGAGTTGACCGCCGGATCCGAGTCGTCACAGTCGGTGCCGCGTCCGTAGGCCAGGGAGGCGTAGCTGTCGCCGTCGGCGTCCCAATCGTTGGCGTCGTCGCAATTGGTGTCCATGTTGTCATAAGGGACATCCGACGCGCCTGGGTAGAAGTTAGGGTTTGAATCCTGGCAATCCCCGCCGCCGGTCGCCACGTCCGGGTTGCTCACCTCGTCTTCCCAACCATCGCCGTCCTGATCGTAGTCGGACCCCCCGTCACAGTTCCCGTCTACGCCGTCGTACCAGGTCTCAAGCACGCCCGGGTTGACGTTGGCGTCGGTGTCATCACAGTCGTCACCGCCGGCGGCCTCGAGTATGTAGCCGTCCCCGTCGGCATCGGAGATCGTGGTCGCGGTAAGCGGGATCTCGACCAGCGGCGTGTCCACATCATCGGACTGGATAGTGAGCCGTTTGTTGAACACCTCATACGACTGCGCCTGAACCGTAACAGTGAGGCGCGAGGTGGCCCCACCCGAGATGATGAGGTTGCTCGGGGTGACCTCGAAGGGCGGATCCGTGAGGATCGACGAAAGCGTGAGGTCTTCCGTGCCGGTGTTGGACACGGTGACCGCGCCGGTGATGAGATCACCGTAGGCGATCTCGCCAAAAGCGAGCTCCGTGGTCGTGACCAGCAGGTTGGCCTCGAGCTCGACGCCGGTGTCCGTCTCGGTCTCGTCCTTGGGCTGGTTGGTGACGACCCCGGTCGTACACGCCCCGAGGCAAAAGGTCACTACGATGGAAGCGCGCACTCGTCCCCTCCGGAGCGCCAGGATAGCCTGAGACACCCGCTTATGGGGAGCCCCACACGGAGGGTGCAGCGACATGGCGGATCGACTTCTGGCAGCGCGGGCGTGGGTCGCCCAAAAACCGACGGACCGTTTCGGACTTTATGCATTGGCCATGGAGCTGCGCGGGCCGGGCTCGTGGAGCGAGTGTTTTGAGGTGTTCGACCGGCTGCTGGCCAGTCACCCCAATTATGCGGTCGGATACTACCATTATGCCGTGTCGCGCCGACGCGCGGGGGACCGAGCCGGCGCGCTGTCGCTCATCGACCGCGGACTCGCCGTGGCGCAAAAGGACCCCAAGACGTCGGCAGAGCTGCAGGACCTCAAGAACGAGCTGGAAGACGCAGGTGATGAAGAGCCCTGACGTGCGCCCGGCCGAGCGCGGACCCGGAGCGCCGAGCCGGTCGCCCAGTTCGCCGCCGCTACGTGGCCTCTGAGCTGGCGCCCCTGATGCTCCTCTTCGCAGCCGCGTGCACCGACCCGGTCGACCTGAACCTGGAAGCCGTCGCCGGGGAAGGTACGACGCTGACCTCGGTCCGAAGCCATCTCGTCGGCGCCTCCTTCGATCCTCCCGCCTGGGGCCGCGCGTGGTCTGAGCCTGCTCGTGCTCGCCCCCTGGCTCCGTCGTCGTCGGACGGACGGCCCGCCCGGCGGCGGCGCGCTATGCTCCGGCGGTGCTGCTCCTCCTCCTCGCTTGCGTCTCGCGTCTCAAAGACGACACTGACGGCGCCTCGCCGACCGACGCGACGCAGGGTGACGATTCAGGTGGGATCACCTGGGCTACCGGTACGCTCGCCCTCCACCTGATCGACGTCGGACAGGGGGACGGTATGCTCGTGATCGGCCCGAGCGGCCGCACGATGGTGGTGGACATCGGAGACGAAGACGCGTGGTGGGACCACACCGAGGACTACCTCGCCGCCCACGCCCCCCAGGGGGTGAACCTGACCGTAGTGAGCCACCTGCACTCCGACCACCTCGGCGCGATGGATCGCCTCCTGGACGCACACCCGGAGACCGAAGCCGCGTATGACAATGGTAGAGGCTACGATTCTTCCGATTACGACTGGTACGTACGGCAGGCCGGAGACCGTCGCCGGGCGGTCGCGACGGGCGACGAGCTGCCCTTCGACGACGCGGTCACGGTGGAGGTGCTCCACTCCGACGCCGGCGACTGGGACAATGAGAACAACAACTCGATCGTGCTCAAGCTGACTTTCGGCGCGGTGACCGTGCTCCTGGGCGGAGACTGCGAGTCCACGGTTTGCGAGAATGGGCTGCGCCCGGGCACGATCGACGTGTTCAAGGTGCACCACCATGGATCGTCGGACTCCAATGATCGTGCGCTGGTCATGGAGATGTCACCTTCCTACGCGCTGATCCCCGTGGGTCAGCGGAACGACTACGGCCATCCGCACGAGGAGACCCTCGACACCTTGGAGGCGGCCGGCGCGGAGGTGTGGCGCAGCGATCTGCACGGCGACATCGTGATGGTGACCGATGGCCAGAGCATCAGCGTGGTCGGGAGCCGCTGACCAGCCAATACGGCGGGCCGTCACTTCATCCGGAAGACGATCAGGTCCCCGCTGCTCCCCGGCGCCCCCTGGAGCGCGAGGAGCGCACCAGCGACACAATCATCCAGACTGAACACCGGCTGTTCGGAGTCCACCTTGATGCGTGAGGGGGAGCCGCGGCCGTCCAGCCGGAGCTGGATCGTCATCTCCACCGGCATACGGGTGCCGTCCAGGCAGCTCGCGAGATCGCCACGGAGCGACTTGGCGGCCTGCTTGAAGCTACCTTTGATGCTGGCCTTGGCGCCAGTGTCTCCCCGAGGCTTGAGCGGCGCGGGCCGCGTGGTGCCATACCGGGTGTCGGGGATCGCACGCGCCGCGATCACATCGTGTTTACCAGCTTTATCCCTCCAGTGAAGGATGGTGCGATTGCCGACCGTCCACGAAGACGCGGTGCCGTAGGCGAGGTAGCCATCTTCACCCGGGCCCAGGATGATGCCCGTCCACTCCGGCTTCGCCCAACCCACCAGCGGCCCAGCTTCGAGCTTCTGTTCGCTGACCCACCACGCGTCCACCAGCGCGCCGTGGGCGTAGCGCAAAAATCGGCGTTCACCCTGCGGGGCGGGGATCTCCAGGTCGTCAGGGCGGTCTGCCTTGTTCGCGCCGAGGTAGTCACTGTCGATGAGGAGCATGTCCCGCCGACGAGGCACACTGTCAAACGGTACCGAGTCCGTGCCCCAAGCGAGCCCCTCGGGGCCCGACAGCGTCAGCCAGCCCCAGACGACCTCCTCCGCGCGCGCTGAGGTGCCACCGACGAGGCTGAACCCCATGATCCAAGCACCGATCCCGATCGTCCGCCAAACAACGTTCACGGTTTCACCCTGCCTCGACAACCCCCTATCCGCCCCCGACTTCCGTCGCGTCGAAGCGCCTCTTGATACCCGCGCTTTTATTCGCCGGTCGGCTCCGCCCCGAGCACCTCCAGGCGCCCGCCCGAAGGCAGGTAGACCTCGGGGGGGCGCGGAGGATTGGGGCCACGAAGCCGCGCCGACACCACCACCGCGGGCATCTCCGCCGCGGGCGTCTCCGGGTCGGGCATCTCGAGCCCCGTCACCGACTCCACGTTCGCGCCAACCATACCCAGGACCCGCGCCAGCGTCGCCGAGCGTTGGCCGGGCTCCACCTCGGCGAGGCGCTCCCGCAGAGAGGTCGCGCTGGCCCCCTCCAGCCGAAAGTCCACGATAAAATCTGCTCCCTCCACGAGGATCGACCGAGCCACCCTGCCGGACGGCTCGGGCAAGCTCACCCAACCGTCGGCCGACAACGCCGGTTGACCCGCATATCGTGGGCTCAGCTCCCCCGGAGCGCACACCGAACATCCAGGGTCAAGCCAGCCTTTTTTGGTCTGGACCAGCACGGCGTCGAAGCCCGTGAAGGTCTCCGGGTCCACGTCCGGTCCGGCGAGCACATAGCCGGACGCCACACGCTCCTGGCTAAGCAGCATGTGTAGGATCAACCCTCGCTCTACCCGTGAGGTGAAGCCGGACTTCCACGCACGGTTGAGGGGACGCGGCGCCATGGGGTCGTGGCCAGGCAGGCTCGCCAGGGTGCTTCCCCCCACAACGGTGAACAGGGCGGTCTCCATGTCCGAACGGTCCACGATCCGCTTGAGCTCGAGCGGAACGGCGGGCTCGGGTAGGCTGGCGCGACGGAAACGATCCTGGATCCCGGCCCAGAAGACCGACACGTCCGGGATCACCGCCTCGCCCGACACACGTTTGACCCGGTAGCTCAGCGTGCCGCTGCCTTCGGCGACCAGCACCTCCCCGTTCATCACCGCGCGGACGCCGGGGCTCGCCGTCCACGCCAGCTCAACCCCGGGCGCCCCGAGGCTCACGCGATTGTTCTCGAGGTGAATCCTCCCTTGTGGGGAGGCCCCAGCCTCGATCCAGGCAACCTCCGCCAGCGTTACGCCTGCGGCGGCGCGCGCGCTGCCGGGGGCGACGAAGACGTCCAGGGCCCGGGAGACCGTCGCAGTGGGCGGAATCGGAAGGAAGGTGGCGGCCTCTCCGTCAAGGGACCATCGTGCTTCGACCAGGGTGCTGCCCAGTCGTGGGTCGGCGAAACCCCACCCGGGGTGCGCACCTGCAAGTACCCAGCGAATGTCGGTGCTCGTCGGCGCTGGCCCCGCTGGCAAGGGGCTCCCGACCGAGATCCCGACCTGACCCTCGGCGACGACCGTGATCTCGAGGGGCTCACCGACCTGGAGCTCAGGGACCACGATGTGCCACGCACCGCCGGCCACGCGAGCGATATGGTTGGACTTGACACGCTTTTTCCCGTCCACTGTACGACGGAAGGCGCGAGGGGCCTCGTCTCCCGCGGCCCGAATCCAGACGTCACGACAGGGCGCCGCCTGGCCGTCCGCGGTGACTCGAAAGGCGACTCCATCGGGAAGTGACGCTTGATCCAGCACACAGACGGCGAGGGCCGGGGCGAGGAAGGCGAAGAGCATTCGCGGCGCCTAACGCGCCGAAGCGCCCGCCGGACGCTCGATCCTCTGGCGTCGAGGTGCTACATCACCCGAATGGGGCTCCACGCCGACATCGTCGCTTCGGGTATGGCGCCCGAGCTGGCCTTCGCGTTCCTCCTCGGCCTCGAGTCAATGAGCGGCGAGGACGAGCTCTCGATCCCCGTCCGGCGTTTTCTCGATCAGAGCCTCGGCCCCATCATCGGCGCCTGCTCTTCCCCAGCGCCATTCGAAGATCTATGGCCTTACGCCGAGATTTTCCTACAAGCGGCCATCGTGCTCTCGGTCGCAAACGGGGCTTATGGGCTCGCCCAGACCCGACGGGTGGGCGAGATGGCGGCGCGACTCAAGGTGTCGGCGGCCGATCTTTCACGGATTGAAGCTCGTGTTTTTGACGAGCTCCGGGCCGGGTGCGGCACGTCCCCGCCCGACGAGGACGACCCCTCAGAGCGGACCGACGTGGCCCTCCCCCGGCTCGGCTGATCGAGACGCAGCTGGGGCCAGCCGCCGCGAACCAAAAAGGCAGACCTCCCCCTTGTTCGCGCTGAGTTGGCACATCCACCATGGCGCTGCGAGACCGCCCAGGCGCTCGACGACCTGATCGAGCACCGGCAGGTCCATCTCACCTCGCAGCTTCAGGGTGACCACAAAGTGCCGGGCCCACCCGGCTTGGAGCCAGTCGACCAGGAGCGCCAGGGTGCGCTCCGGCGCCGCGATGACGTCACACCAGAGCCAGTCCACCTCACGCGGGGGCCGCCAGGAGAACGCGTCCCCCTTCACGAATTGCAGACCCGGATGGGCCATGAGCTCCGGCACCAGCGGGCTGCGGTCCACCGCGATCACCTGCGCCCCCCGCTGCAGCGCCACGAAGCTCCACCCTCCGGGAGAGGCGCCGAGGTCCACCCCCACATCGCCCGGCGAGATGCGCCGACCAAACCGGCGTTCGGCCTCGATCAGCTTGGTGTAGGCCCGGCTGGGCGGACGGGGATCCTCCGCCGGCACCGCGATACCCGCGGGCAGCACGCTGAGCCAGGCCGCGATCTGCGCAGGCGCCGGCGCTCGGGTGATCGAGAGATAACCTTGATCTGGCGCCACAAGCAGGAGCTGCACCAGGCTTTCGGAGTCGGTCCACGCGGCCTCCGTGTCCGACAACGCGCGGAGCAGGTGCCGGCGGCGCGCCTTGAGCACGCCGAGCAGGGCCTCCCGAATCAGCGCCGCGCGGTGAGACCATGCGGCGGTGGGACCGGGCGACGACCCTGACCGCGCCGGGCCACCGTCTCGACGCCTCGCGGTGTGGGCGGCGCGCGCTCCCGACCGAAACGGTGCTTCTACTTCACTTTCGGCGTAGACATGGAGCCGCCACGGGGCGCCGTCGGGCAGGTCGAGGTGCAAGGAGAGCTGCTCCGCCCACGCCGAGATGCTGGGGGCGCGCAGCTCCATCGCCTCGGGCAGGACCTGGCGTAAGAAGGCGCATGGCCGCGCGGGGACCGAAGGCGTCCAGAGGCGGCCCGGAGCGGCCACCTCGGCCGCCACCCCGTGACGGCCGAGCTCAGCGAGCAGCGCTTCGTGGCGTCCGCCGGCCCCCAGGAGGAGCGCGGCGCCGACAAATGGGGGAGGCATCGGTGCGCTTATCTCGGGGCCGGACGCCCGGGTGCCCGACGCTGGGGTGCCAATCCGTGGGGCACGATAAGGGCGAACGATGTTTGTTTTCAGCAACACCGCGGTGAGCCTGGACGGCCGGGTGGCGGACGCCGCCGAGAGCCGTAGCGGACCGGGCTCGGCCACGGACCTGGCGTATATGAGCGTGCTCCGGGCGCGCGCGGACGCCGTGCTGATCGGCGGCGCCACCTTTCGGCGGTGGCGTCTCCCGTTGCTGCCCGATCAGGCGGCGATCGATCGGCTTGGAACGAGCAGCTTTCCCGATGGAGCGGCGCCGGGGCTAGCCGGGCGTCGCTGGTGGAACGTCGTGATGAGCCGGCAACCCAGCCTGCCCGACGCGCCCCGATTCTGGGAAGAGCAGCGTATACGCCCCTTATGTGTCTCTCCCCCCGGACAGGGCCCCGTACATGGCTGGCTGGGAGAGCAGGCCTCCGCCACGGACCTGGCTGCGGTGCTGGACCTGCTCGCAGAGCGCGGCGTCACCAGGCTGCTCGTCGAGGCAGGACCAGCCTTGCTCCTCGAATTTCTTCGCATGGGGTTGCTCGACGAGCTCCACGTGACCGTGTGCCCGAGGCTCTACGGCCGCGGGCCATCGCTCCTGGACGGCGTCGTCAGATCAGGGGCTTATCAGAGGTTGAAGCTTCTGCATGCCCATCTGGTCGGCGATGAGCTCTACACCCGTTACGCGGTGGAGCGGCCGTAGACGACCGTTGCTCTGGGAGTGACCCGATGACAGAGAGCCTCAAGGTCCCCTCGCCCGACGGCGAGATCGAAGCCAACCTGTACCTGCCGGATCAGCCGGGTCCACTCGTCGTCTTCTACATGGACGCCTTCGGCATTCGGCCGGCGCTCCAGAGCATGGCGCTGCGGCTGGTCTCCGCGGGCTACGCGGTGCTCTTGCCCAACCTCTATTGGCGCACAGGGCCTTATGCGCCGTTCAATGCCGCGACCACCTTTCACGACGCCCCCGAGCGCGCCCGCATCCTTGGCCTGATGAACGCGGTACAACAGGCGAAGGTCGGCGTCGACACCGTGCTGCTGCTCAACAGCCTCAGCACCCATCCGCAGATCCGGCGCGGGCCGGTGGGCCTCCTCGGGTACTGCATGGGCGGCCGTCAAGGTCTGTTCGCGGCGGCCCACCTCGGAGATCGTGCGGCGGCCCTCGGATCGATCCACGGGGGCGGCCTGGTCCGGCCGGGGCCCGACAGCCCCCACTTGGGTGCGCCGCGGATAAGGGCCCGCTGCTACTTTGCGGTCGCCGACGCCGACGCCGCGTGCACCCCAGCCGACCTCGAGGTCCTGTCCGCCGCACTCTCCGCGGCGAACGTAGATTTTGAGGTAGAGCTCTACCCCGGGGCCCTGCACGGCTTCGCGGCGCCGGACATGAGCGTGTTCAACCCACGCGCGTCGGACCACCATTGGGACAAGGTGTTGGCGCTTTTCGGCGCGACCTTGTGGGCTGAGCCCAGACGCGGCGTTGGGTAGGCCTGCCCGCCACCCGTTGCGCTTTGGACCAGGCCGGACCGGCCAAAAAAGACGGGGCGGCGGAGTGATGCTCCACCGCCCCCGGAAGGTTGTCCGGTTCCGCGACCACGGCGTTGAACGCCCGTAGTGCCCCTCTCCCGTGCAGCCCCGTACAACCTCCCTTGCTCACCTCTCATGTGTGCGCCGATCACGCGGTCGTCCGAAACCGTTTGTCTCCGAAACGGTACCGAAGTGTCTCGCGCCAGAGTCCGCCAAACGGCCCAACGCGCTAAGACGCGGGGGATGCGCCTCCTGTTCAGCCTGTACCTGTCCGGCTGCGGCTTGCCCGCGGGGGACCCGACGCGCCCCGACATCCTGCTCATCAGCATCGACTCTCTGCGCGCGGACCACCTCTCCTCCTATGGCTACGAGCGGCCCACCAGCCCCCGCCTCGACGCCCTCGCCGCCAGCGGGCTCCGTTTCACCCACTCGAACGCCACCTCGTCGTGGACCTTGCCGTCCCACTTGTCGATGCTGACGGGCCTCTGGCCCACACAGCACCAGGTGATCGAGGATGATCTTGTACTCTCCGCC
This sequence comes from Deltaproteobacteria bacterium, assembly GCA_947486185.1. GTDB lineage: Bacteria > Myxococcota_A > UBA796 > UBA796 > SXON01 > CANKTH01. The sequence goes on along the minus strand of CANKTH010000012.1, from coordinate 16,611 downwards.
GAGGTGCCGCTGATCCAGGAGGCGCTTGGCGCCGTGGGGTTCCAGACGGCGGCGTTCGTGTCGAGTTGGTACGTCAGCGCTCATTACGGCTTCAACCGTGGATTTTCGGTGTTCCGGGATGATGGGCTGAGCCTCGATACCAACCTTCAGCATCCGGTCAACGCGTCGGCCATTGTCGATCGGACCCTGGAGTGGGCCGGGGCGCTCCCCAAGGGGAAACCGGCCTTCGTGTTCCTACATCTCTACGACGTGCACTACCCGTACCTCCCGCCGAAACCCTACGACGAGGCCTTCGACCAGCCGCCCAACCTGGTCGACCTCCGCTACACGACCTACAAGTACTTCCTCAAACACCGGATCGGGCGCGGGCGCATGACACACATCGTGGCCCAGTACGACGAGAGCATCCGATGGGTAGACGCCGAGATCGGGCGGTTGCTCGACGCGTGGGACCGCCCGGCGACGGTGATCGTCACCGCCGACCACGGCGAAGAGTTCGGCGAGCGGCACTCCTGGGGGCACGGTCATACGCTCTACGCGGAGCAGCTGCGGGTGCCCCTGCTCGTCGCGGGTCCGGGCATCGCGCCGGCGGTGCGCGACGAGCCGGTGAGCAGCATCGACCTCGCACCGACGATCGCGGCGTTGGCCGCGGTCACCTTTGTCGGCCAAGGGGTGGATCTCCGCGGGCAGGTGCCCGCGAGGGCGCTCCTCGCCGAGACCAGCCGCTTCCGGACAGCGCGCTTGTCCATCGAGGAGGCCGGCTGGCGCCTCGACCTCGACCTCGAGCGGGGTCGGCGGCGACTCTACGACCAGACGACGGACCCCAAGGAGAAGAAGAACCTCTCGGGAGTGCACCCGGAGCGCGTCCAATCGCTGGAGCACGCGTTGTGGGCGGCGCTGGGGACCCCCTGGGCCTGGGCTGGGCCCGGGAGCCTGAGCAGCACGGGGTTCATGTGGCAGGACGGTGAGCTCCGGGGTCGCGAGCTACAAGCTACCGGAGAATTCGGCCTTTATCCCTCTGATGCCACACTGTCGGTCGAGGGACAGGAGCTCAAGGGCGCGTCCGCGTGGGCCTCCGGCAGCCGCCTGCCGGGGCTGAGCTACACGGGCGAGAAAAGCGCCGGCTTGGCAACGCTGGATGACGCCACCAAGAAAATGCTGGAAGAACTTGGTTATGTACAGGAGGACCGCGAAGCGGAGGCGGGAGGAGCGCCGCCAGCCGAAGACCCGGGGGACTGACCCCCCTCAGCCGCCTTCTTCGGCCTTCTGCACCGGGATCGCGCGCACCTTGGCCTTGCCCTCTTCGACGTAGATCCTGAACTTGACCGCATCGACCGCGAACTGGGACTTCACCTGCCGCACATGCTGCCTGAGGGTCGCCCGCACCGTGTCAAAGGCCAGATCGGTGGTCTGGCCACACTGCGCCCGGGCCTCGAGATAACGATCATACACGACTCGAAGTGCGCGTTCTTCCTTCTCAAACTGCTCACGGCGGCGGCGAAGCATCGCCTCCTCCGGCGTCTCCTCCACGGGCTCGAGGATCGGCTCCGCGTCCACCGAGGGGAGTCTGGCCGCCTTGTGGTCGGCGCGAAAACGCATCTTGGGGTGGGTGCCCCGCTCCATCATGTTGAGGTTCCGCGTCCAGTAGAGCTCCAGGGTCTGCGCCCGAGCTCGAACCTGGATAAACCGGAAGCGCTGCGTAGCGTTGGAGATCGGGGTATCCATCAGATCGCGGATCCGGCGCCGCAGCTCGTCCCGCTCGCGCAGCGGTTCCACCCGCTCCAAGCCCGAAAAGTACTTCTCGTACAGGATCTTGAGGTGCGAGAGCTGGTGATCGATCGCGTCGAGCTCGGTGTTGAGCGCGACGTCCTTTCGTTCGCGTACCGCCATTCCCGCTCCCCGTGTTTGGATAGTCCGTCCGCGAGCGGCGCGCCCGGCCGCCACTCGAAAGCATACTCGTGGGCGCGACCGCGCGGGATCAGATCCCGAAAAAGGGCGACGCGAACACCCGCTGCTCCACCCCGTCCACGTCCGCTTTGAGGCGGACATAGTAGATTTCGCCCTCCGCGAGGTTCAGCTCGTCGGGCTCGGAGACCGTGCCCATGGGGTCCACGAGCTCGGCGACGTAGTCGTACCCCGGAAGCGAAATCTCCAGCAGATAGCTGCCCGCGGGGAGGTCGTCGCCCGGCAGGTAGGCGGTGCCGTCGAGGGCTACCGCCCGGACCAGCACGCGCTCGAACGGCCAGCTCGCGGCGATCGTATTGCGGGCGAGGATCGCGTCAAAGACCACCGCGCGGTCAAGCGGCGCGTCCGACCACACGCCCGTCAGGCCGCCAGCGTAGTCCTGCCAGCGCGCCTCGAGCACCCCGTCACCGTCGTCATCGTGGAGGTGAGCGATCGGGCCGGGGCCGTCCTGCACGCTGCCGGGATCCGCTTCGTGGTTGTCGGTTCCCCCAACAAAACCAAGCTTATACCCCAACTGAAGCGCGGTCTGTACCGAGCCCTCCGGGATGTACTCCTCCCGCAAGAACCAGTCACAGCCCGGCATCGCCGGATCGGCGCACTCCGAGGAGCCGTGCTCCGAGAGCATCTCGACCACGACGTCGCCGACGTCGTTGAGGGGGTCGGACCAGTAGGTCGGCTGCGGCGGGGTGAACGCCGGATGATGGAAGTACGAGACCACGCGGGTCTCCTGACAGCCCGGACGCGCCGCGGTCTCCTCGAGGAGCAGGGCGAGCGCGCTCGGGTCCGACGCCAACGCCCCGCCGACATCGACATACTCTTCGCGCTCCAGCGCGACCTTGGGCTGAACCAGGGTGCGGCCGCCAGAGACACGGTAAGCGTCGCAAGGTTGGACCGCCTCCAGGAGCACGGTCCGGTGGCTGCCGTCGTAGCCCGTGATCGGCTCGGCCGCCCATTCATAGCCAACAATCCCGATGACACCCGTGTCCTCGGAATGATGCACGAGGCGCAGGGTCTCGTCCCAGATCGATCGGACCTCGCCAACGTCGAGGTCCACCCAGGACTCGAACTCGGTGTGTTCGGTCAGCCCGACGAAAGAGAGCCCGCGCGCCGCCGCCCGCTCGAACACCTCTTCGCCCGGCAGGTCGCCGTCGGGAACGCACTCGTCGTCGGGATCCTCGCATCCATCCTGTGAAAGATTGGAGTGACTGTGCAGATCACCCCAGTAGACCACCGGAGCGTCCAGCGGCACCGTGGTCCCGGTGTCGTCGGCGGCCGCCGTATCGTCGCCGGAGGTGTCGTCGAGCGCTGGGCTCTCGACCGGTTTGGAGTCGCGGTAAGAGTCGAGCCCAGGCGCCTTTCCCCCGGGACCCGCGTCGGTACACGCGATCAGCACCCACAACCCGCTCATCGGCTCTCCTCTTTGACTTCCATGGCGCCGGAGCGAGGAAACAGGACCTTCACACCCCGGGAATCCTTCGCGTCCGCGCTGTCCAACCGAAAAAAGTGCAGCTCCAGCTCACCGAGGCCGGTCTCCCACCGGTATGGCCGCTTGCCCTCCACCAGCAGCGCATGGTCGTAGACGGCAAAGTCGAGGACCGCAAGGACATCCTTCACCTCAGGCCGGCGCCCCCACCAGTCTTCGCTCCGGGCGAGGTCGGCCAGATCGTAGACGCCGTGCCGGCCGTAGCTGCGCCAGGAGCCGTCAGCGACCAGCGTATACACCGCCGTCTCCATAGGGGGAACCTCCCCTTCTGCGAGGGGTGGCGCATCGGGCGCCGGCGGCACGGGGCGTCGGGCTTCGGCCTGTACGAACCAGAGCCCGAGCTCGCGCCGGGTGATGGTGACGGAGATCTGATCTTCGGAAAATCCGTCGTTAAGCAGCAATCCTCGTAACGGGCCGCTGGTGACTGCCTCCGGGGTGGGCGGCTCGGGCGGCGGCGCCTCCGGGGTGCAGGCCCAGAGCGCAGAGGCGGCGGACAGCACGAGACCGAGCGGGGCGCGACGTGTCGGGCTCTGGAAAAAGTCGAGCATCATCTTCCCTGGTGGCGGCAGGCCTAAGCGCCCACTGCCGCCTAACACCACCACCACGCGGCTTCAGCCCTCACCAGCCGCCGATGTCCAACACGCCACGTACCGCGCCCACGTCAACCGGAACCCCGGTAAAGAGCTCGAAGGTGGCCGCGCCCTGCTGCATCAGCATCCCGATGCCCTGTTGTACACGTAGCCCGCGCCGGACACAGGCCGCGAGCAGCGGGGGATCGGCCAGGTAGTAGTTCGTGTCGGTCCAGACCCGGCCCCGGTGGAGCACGCCGACGTCGAAGCCCACGAACGACGCGCCCGTCGCAGTACAGTTCACCAGGATCTCGTGGTCTCCGGCTTCGGCGGCAAAAACCTCCGGGTCCAGCAGCAGGGCGCGAAAGCCGGTTTGTGGAAACCGTTGGCTCAATGCCGCGATCGCCGCCTCCGCCCTCGCGAGGGTGCGATTGTACAAGGTGACGTTCCGAACGCCCGCCTCTGCCGCCGCCGCTGCCACCGCCCGTCCCGTGCCGCCGGCGCCGAACACGGCGAGGTCGCGGCCCGCGACCTCTTCGCCCATCTCCGCCAAGAGGGCACGAAGGTAGCCTACTCCGTCCGTGTTGTACCCGACCAGGCGCCCCTGCCGGTTGACCACGACGTTGACCGCGCCCGCCGCTTCGGCTTCGGGGCTGAGCGCGTCCAGATCGGGCAGCACCCGCTCCTTGAACGGCACCGTCAGGTTGACCCCCGCCAGGCCCAGGGTACGCACGGACACCGCGACCGTGCTTGCCTGCTCGGGATGTACCTCAAACGCGACATACACGGCGTCCACGCCGCGACGGCGGAAGAGCTCGTTGTGCATCGCGGGCGACAAGCTCCGGCCCACCGGATGGCCCACCAGGCCAAATACCTTGGTCTTTCCGGAGATCATCCAAAGACTCCCGCGTCCGGCGCGCCGAGGCGCGCTCGGGCCTCGCCGACGTCCGCGCGGATCTGCGCCACGAGCGCATCTACCGAGGTAAATCTTTGTTCACCCCGGATCTTCGCCATGAGGGCCACCGTGAGCCACGCCCCGTAGAGGTCGCGGTTGCGGTCCAAGAGGTGCACCTCGATGCGGTGCTCCATCACGGGGCCACCCGGCCGCGAAAATGTGGGTCGCTGGCCGATGTTCATCACGCCGGCCTCCACCGTCGGCGACGCTTCGGCGCTCGCCGCGGGGAGCTCCACCCAGACGGCGTAGACCCCGTCGGGAGGGAGCAACTCAACGCCACACTCCAGGTTTGCCGTTGGAAATCCAAGCGTGCGCCCGCGCTGATCGCCGGGCACCACCCGGCCTTCGAGGAGGTGCGGCCGGCCCATCAACCGGGAGGCCGCGTCGAGCTCCCCGTGGGCGATCAGGCGCCTGAGCCGCGAGGACGAGACCGTCGCACCATCGCGCACACACGCAGGCAGCTCCACCGTGCGGAGCAAGGGCCGCTCGCGCCGCAACCAGGCCGCGTCTCCCTCGCGGCCACGGCCAAAACAGAAGTCGTAGCCGACCACGACCGCGCGGGCGCCCAGCCGGCCGACCAACACCTCGTCCACAAACCACGCCGCCGGCCTTGCGGCAAACGCGGCGTCGAACGCCTCCACCACGACCGCGTCGATCCCCGCCGCCCCGAGGCGCTCCACCCGCCGCCCGAGGCGCAGGATCCGCGGCTGATGACGGTCGGGGGCGAGGACGGCGGTGGGCGCCGGGTCGAAGGTGCACGCCACCACCGCGGCGCCCTCAGGTGCGATCCGGCGCGCCTCAGCGATCAGCGCCCGATGTCCGGCGTGGACCCCGTCGAAGTTCCCGACCGCCACGACCGTGCCCGCAGGCGGGGGCACAAAGAGCTGGGAGCCGAAGGTCACCGGGCGCATCGCCGGCGCTGCTAACCCAAATACCGGCTCGCGGGTTAGTCGGCGACGGCTCCGGCTCGGGGCTGCCGGGAGAGGTTCATGAACCGATCACGTTGGGAGCAGGCGCTCATGCCCACGCGCGTGGTGCGCTGGTGCCTGCCTGTGGCGATGCTGCTCGGCCTCCTGGGCGTGCCGGGCGGGTTCATGCTCGACGACTGGTACTTCGTCGCCGCGTCGCGCCTGCCGATCGACCAACAGTTCCGCTTCGACTTCAGCTTCGCCAGCGGTGACCCCGAGATCACCCGCCGGTTCATGGATCTTGGGGTCTACTTCTGGTGGACGCTGCCGGAGCTCAAGCTCGCCTTCTTCCGTCCGCTCGCCTCGGCGCTGATCCACATCGATCTGCTCCTTTTCGGCCAGAGCCCGCTCGGGCACCACGTGCACTCTGCCCTCTGGTACGTCGCGGCGGCCGCGGGAGCGCGGGCGGTCTATCGGCGGATCTTGCCGTGGGAGCGCTCCGGCGGGGTCGCGGTGGGCGCGCTGGCGCTGGTGCTGTTCACCCTGGACCCCAACCACGTCCTGCCGGTGATCTGGCTCTCCAACCGCAACGCGGTCGTCGCGAGCGCCTTCGCGCTGGCCGCTTTTGCCCTGCATTTACGGGTGCGTGGCCAGGCGGATCGTACGTCATTGACGCCCGATCGGCCGTTGCCGCGCTGGGCGCCGCTGGGGGTCCCGCTCTTGATGGCGGCAGGGCTGTCCGCGGGCGAGGTCGCCCTGTGTTTTCTGCCCTACTTTCTGTGTTTTGAGCTCTTCGCCGCGCCGGGCCGCCTGAGAGAGCGGCTCGTAACCCTCGCGCCCCTCGGCGCACTGGTGCTCGCCTACCTCGCGCTGCGCGCCGGTCTGGGCCTCGGCGTGTACGGATCGGGCATCTACCTCGATCCCTTCAACGCACCGCTCGCATTTCTGGAGGCGGCGCCGCCTCGGTTCCTGGCGTTGTTGGCGGGCCGACTCTTGTGGATCGCCGCAGATCTCTGGCTGCTCGCGCCGGAGCTGCGGCCGATACAGGTGGGCGGCGGCGTGGTCGCCGTCGTGGTGTGGGGCCTGCTCTACCGAAAGGTGTGGGGAGAGCTCTCCGACGACGAGCGGGGCGTTGTGCGGTGGGCGGCGCCCGCGACCGTGCTGTCGTTGATCCCCGTTCTCGGCACATTTCCCTCGGGGCGGCTCTTGATGCCGGCGACCCTGGGATCCGCGGCGCTCCTCGGCGTGCTCGCGACGGTGGGCTGGCGCCGCGGCTGTCCGGAGAAGAAGGGGCTGGCGGTGTGGTGCCGGGTGGTCGGCATCCTGTTCTGGGCGGGGACCATCCTCGCGCCGGGCATCTGGGCCTTCACCGCCGCGGTGACGATTCAACGGGATCAACACCTCGTCGCGGCGTCCCTGGCGGCGCCGCTCACCTCGACCGGGCTTGACGGGGCGCCGGTGGTGATGATCGGCGGCGGCCGGGAGGGCATGTTGCCGTTCTACATCCGCTGGATCCGCACGGCGCACGGCGCGCCGCAGCCCCTCCGATGGTGGACCTTGTCATCGGCTCCGTGGCCCCACCGGCTGACCCGGATCGACGATCGCACCCTGGAGATCGAGCCCCAAGGCGGAGAACTCCTGGGTACGATTTTTGAGACCCTGGTGCGGGACGCCGAGCATCCCTTCTCGGCCGGCGACCGGGTCGAGCTGGACGGCCTCTCAGTCGAGGTGCGGAGCGTGGTGGATGGCCGTCCCAAAATCGTACGGTTCACCTTCGATCGTTCGGCGGATGAGCTCCAGATCCTCGTCCCGCGGGACCCGTCGGCAGGCGAGGTGATCCTGGTTGGGGCGCCGGCAGTTGGCCAGAGCCGCATCGTCGGGGAATAAGGGATCGTCTGAGCTTCACTCGGGCTCAAACTCCGCGATCAGTTGGACATCGTCCGACAACGCCACATCGCGGATCTCTGCGGTCTGGCCGTCCCGCCAGCCTGAGAAGCGGTACCCCGGAGCAGGCAGCGCCCGGACCGCCATCGGGGTCCCCTGGTAGTAGCGTCCCGAGAATGGAGCATCCACCTCCACTGCTGTCAGCCCGAAGCGGCCGCCACCGACGGGATCCGCCGTGAGGGTCAGGACCCGATCGGCGCCGAGACCCAGGTGCGTCCGCGCCTGCTCCCGCAGCACGCCCCCACGGTTCTCCGCATAATCCCTTGCATACTCCACGGTCGCGGCCCAGGTGCCGAGCGACGTCCCGCTACACCAGCGGTCGAGCTGCGCGGTCATACCCGGCTGCACCGCCGCCGCCATCTGATCGATCCGCGCCCGGGCGATCTCGGGCGACAAGGAGCTGTTGAGGTAGTCGGCCAACACCGCGGCAAACAGCCATCGAAACGTCGGGTTTTCGAGGGCGGCCCCGAAGGGCATTCCGTCACCCCGGTAGGCGATCACGGCGCCAAGCTGGTCGGACTCAACCGCGGGCCAGCCGTGGCCCAGGTCATAGAGCATCCACCGCCAGGGTCCCCCGTCACGATCTCGCCACAATCTAAGGTTATTCGTGCCAAAATCGGAGTTGTTATACCACGCCTGCACCGCGGCGAGGCTGGCGAGGTTCACCACATCGACCTGGGCCTCGAAGCCTGCCCACGCCCCGCTGTCCCCGAGATCGTAGGCGGCGACGTAGTCGTTGAGCCGGTTGAAAGCCTCCCAGTCCCCCTGCTCCAGCTCCCAGTGCGGCGCGTGCGTCCAGCCGAGCTCGACCTGGTCTACCGGGCCGGCGTCGTGGTGGTCGGCCAGCCAGTGCTCGTCCATCCGCTCCCGGAGCTGGTACATGCCCCAGAACGCCCCGTTGAGGTAGACCATCACCGGCGTCCAGGCCTGGAAATCAGCAGGGTGATGCCGCTGGCCCTGGGCGTCGCGGAGCAGCAGATCGGAGCTGGCGTCCATGAGGTGGGTCGAGCACCAGTCCCCGCCATTGTGGAGCACGAGGCTGTGATACGAATCAAGCTCGTCTCTCGGAAAGAGCGCCGCAGAGAAGGTGTCGTCGAGCCAGGCGTCGCGCGCGAGAAGGCGGAGCCCTCGCTGATCAAAAGCGCGGCTATATCCACCATGAATCCGTAGACCCGCGTCCTGCCGGAGCAGGGTGTCCCCGTCGGCCCGGGTATAGGTCATGTGGACCGGCCGCTCCCAGTCCTCCCAGAAGTTCGCATCGAAATATGGATAAGAGCGCTCGTAGCTCTCGCCGTAGGCCCAGATGCCGGTCTCCTCCGAAAACAGGCCGCCAGGCGCGGAGACGAGGCTGACGACGTCCAGCCCGGCCGCCAGGGCGGTGGGAGAGAAATAGGTCGCGGTGACCACCGGCCCGGGCCAACGTCCCTCCTCAAAGGCGCGTATTCGCAGGACCACCGGGAGTGCGTCCGGCGCGACCTGAAGGCTGCCCGGCCACGCGGGATCGTCTTGCTGTGGCTCTCGGCTGTCCAGGCTGTAGCGAAGCACCGCGCGGCGCCCGTCGGTGCCGGCCCGGACCTCCCCGCTATAGACCCCACCCGCCGGATCGACCCACGGGCGGGCGGAGATCTCCGACCGCGAAGCCGTGGTATTCAGCATACCGAAGGTCGGCTCGGCGAACCACTCCCAGCGGGAAGGACGGTCCACGTGACGCCCGAGCGACCAGTCGGCGGGAGCATCGGTCCAAATCGCCTCATCGACGACGCAGCCGTCCGGGGCCATCAGGCGAAGCCGGTCCTCGACAGCCGAGAGCGCGAACGAGGCATGGAGCACCTCGGTCTGCACGAACCCAGGTTCACCGTACTTCCCCGACGCGAAGACGCTCAAGAGGCCGCCAGGGGCCAGCGAAACATTCGGGAGGGACCACGCCCCGTCTTCGGTCTCGAGCGACCACCCGGCGAGCGATTGAGGGGACTCCCCCGAATGATGGAGCTCCAACCAGTCACTCGTGGTGTCACCTTCGTCACGGACGCCGTCGACGTTCCCGGGCACGAGCTCGTTGATCCGGAGGCCTGCCTCCCACCGTCCGGCACAATCGCCCACCAGGGTGTCAGGAGGCCCGGGCGAGCGGGGCGACCTCAGGGTGATGGCTACGTCGCCGGCGGTGCACGAGACGAGGAGCCACCACATGGGGCAGCCTAACCGCAATGCCGGTCACTTGGCGAATAGTGATCCTCGAACCTCAGGTTCTACTGAGTCGGCGTAGAATGTTTGTTTTCGACGATCACGGGCGATAGATCGGCGCATCCCGCGGTGCAAAGATGTCGTCCTTGGCAGCGGCCGTAGCGGCCACTGAACAGCTCGGTCCCCAGGGCATCGCCCGGTTCCAGGCTTCGCTTGAGATGTCATGGATCGACGAGGCTCGTGCCGCCACAGGAACTGCGTCGATTCGACGCCGTAAGTTCCCGGCCGAGCAAGCGGTCTGGCTGGTGCTGGGGATGGCTCTGTTCCGCGATCGGTCGATCGACGACGTGGTGACGCATCTCGGCCTGACGTTGCCGGGCACCTCGAGTTCGGTGCCTTCGAGAAGGCAGAGATCGCGCTGGCCGAGCCGCTGATCGCCAGACTGCCCGACGACAGCCTCACTTTGGTCGATCGTGGATTCTACAGCTAGAAACTGGCCCATGATGTCGCAAGCCACGGCAGCAATCGTCACCTGCTAGCCCGGCTCCGCAAGAACATCGAGGTCGAGGTGATCGAGACGCTCAGCGATGGGACCCAGCGGGTCCGTATCCAACCAAACCAGAGCTTGAAACGGTCGCATCCTGAGGCTTCTGGCGCAGCTCCCTGCTACGACATACGGGCCGCCTATGGTCATCGCCCTCTTCCTGCTGCTGGCGTGTGGGTCCGTCAAGGACTCGGCGGCCCCGTGCGTGCCTGGCACCGTCTACGTCGACGCCGACGCGGACGGACACGGTGACCCCTCCGAGCCGCTCTACGCCTGCGATGCCGACCCAGGCGTGGCGCCGGTGGGGGACGACTGCGACGACGCCGACCGGGACGGGCACGGGACCGATACAAACGCCACGCCGTCTTGTACCCAGCCTGCCGGATATTTAGCCAGTGCCTTGGATTGTGATGATACAGACCGTGAGGTCTCACCCGAGGCGGACGAACGTTGTGACGGTTACGACAACAACTGCGATGGCCGGGTCGACGAAGACGAGGCGGTAGACGCGACCACGTGGTACCTCGACGCCGACCGGGATGGCGCCGGAGTCCCCAGCAGCACCTACGCCGCGTGTGGCCAGCCTTCCGGATACTCGGCAAATTTCCTCGACTGTGATGATACATCGCCCGATGTCTCACCGACCGCGGCCGAGACCTGCGACGGTCGGGACGAAGACTGTGACGGTCGGATCGACCCCGACACCGCGGTCGACGCCCCGACCTGGCATCTGGACGCAGATGCCGACGGTGCCGGGTCCCCGGTCGACGGCCCGACACAATGTACGGGGCCCGCGGGCTATGTCCGGTCGGGAGATGACTGTGACGACACGGAGCCGCTGGTCTACCCGGGAGCGCTCGAACGGTGGAACCTCATCGACGACGATTGTGACGGGATCGTGGACGACAGCGCCGATCGCACCTGGGTGCCTCCTTTCCCGACCGAGAGGGTGGCCTGGCTCTGGCCCTTCTCAGCCGACTCGGCGTGGAACACCTCAGTAGGCGACGGGCTCACGCTCGAAGACGTGACCGATCCATGTACCCTCGCGCTCCGCAGCACCGAGGCCGACGCGTGGATCAACGCGGAGGAGTGGAGTCACCCGGTCTACCTCGCCGACGCCCGCGACCCGTGGGTCGACATCACGGAGGAGGGCAGCGTCGTCACGTCGGTCCGGTCGCCGACGACCGCGACCCCTTCGTTACCGGCCTGGCCCGAGGGCGACGCCCACCTGCACCTCGTCGACCCGGCCGGCACCCTCGTGACTGAGCTCTGGGAGGCACACTGGGAGTCGGCAGGGTGGACAGTCTCCTCAGAGGCGACGGTAGATCTCTACGGCACCGGCGTGGGCTCTGGTGGGGTGCGGATCTACGGAGGCAGCGCGTTTGCGGGTTTGATGCGTAACGGGGAGACCGAGACCGGCATCTGGCACGCGCTGGCCGTTTCGCTGCCGCTCGACACGCTCTCGCCGACCTACACCTGGCCGGCGGCGACGCTCTCGACCACCCGCGAGTCTTCGATGCTGGGTCCGATCCCGATCGGGCAACACATCGCGCTTCCCCCGGACGTCGATGAGTCGCTGGTCACCACCCCCGCAGGGCTCGCGGTCTTGAGGGCGCTCCGAGACTACGGGGCCTATGTCGTCGATCACGCGGGCAACTTCGCGCTCTACGCCGAGCCCACGATGGAGGCCGAGATCGACCCGGCGCGGGACGACATCGAGACCCTGGTCGGCCTGCTCCGCTGTAGCACCAACGTGACCGAGGACGATCCGGGCGGCCCCGGGCTGCGCACCTGGCCGAACGCACCCGCGTTGCCCTGACGGCGAGGCCGGTAGCTTTCGCCGGGCACTCCGGGTCTGGGCTGGCGCGTTGACCGACTCCGGCGTAGGTCGTCGCGCGATGATCCGAATGCTCCGACTCTTCCTCCTCGTGTTGCTGGCGCTCGTCTGCGGCTGCATGAAGTCCGTGCCGCCGATGTCGGCTGACCTCTGGTCGTCCGGATCGACCGGTGGCGCCTACGAGTCCCCCTCCCCTGCGTATGAGGTGGAGGCGGCCGATGACTTCGCGCCCGCGGCGCGGGCCAGGTCGGCCTCCGCTCCGAGCGAGCCGTCCGAGGCGTCGCCCGCTACGGAGCCGTCCGCCGCGCCGTCGTCTACGACTGCGCCGTCGACCGCCCCCGAGCGAATGGTCCACTACAACGGCTACGTCGCGCTTCGGGCGGACCGCCCCGAGGAGGTCGTCGCGACGGTGAGCGCCCAGGCGGTCACGGCGGGCGGCTTTGTGGAGCAGCAGGCCGGCACCCATGTCACGGTCCGCGTGCCGGTCGCCGCTTTTGAGGCGACTTTTGCCTCGGTGTTGAAGCTGGGCGAAGTGCTCCGGAAGTCGGTGGCCGCCGAAGACGTCACCGAGGCCTACGCCGCCATCGACCTGCGCCTCGCGGTTTCCACCGCTACGCGCGATCGCCTGATGGTGCTGCTCGCCCAGGCCAAGACCGAGAGCGACAAGCTGGCGATCCTGGCTCAACTTCAGCGCGTGGAAGAGGAGATCGACCAGCTCGGCGCCCAGGTTCGCCTGCTCGCGGGGCTCGCCGCGTTCTCGCGCATCTCGGTGGACGTCGATCCGCGACGGCACGACACCACGCTCCCGGCCGATGAAGATCTGGCTGGAATGGGCTGGATCCGTTGGCTCTCGCCCTTCACCCGCACCCTCGAGAGCTCAGGTCGTCGGGTGGTGCTCCCACTGCCCGAGGGCATTGTGCCGGTCACCCTGAAGGGGCCGTTCTCGGCGGAGACCGCGGATGGTGTGGTGCTTCGTACCTCCCGGATCCGGAACGAGCCCAAGGGAGACGCGGCCTTCTGGGTCGACGCGCTCGACGCCCGGCTGACGGCGGGTTTCGGCGGCACCGCGCCCGTGGTGCTCGGCCCCTACCGTGGCCTCAGCTTCTCCGACCTCGACCCGGCGGGCTATCGTTACGACGTCGCCGTACGGGTCGATGGCGCGTGGCTGGAGGTGCTCGAGGTCTTCTACCCGAGCCCCGCCCAGGTGGAGCGTTACAGCTCCGCGATCCAGGCGGCCGTCGGCGGGGGGAACGGCTGATGTTCGCGCCTCTCCTGCTCCTGTGCCTGCACGCCCTCGCGGCCGGTCCGGCGGCTCGTTCGCCGGTCGCCCCGCCCGCGACCCCCGTCAACCCAGCGGCCACCACCGAAGCATCCCCCGAGACTTCTCCGCAAGCCACCTCGGTGATCTCAGCCTCCCTCGTGCTCAAGGTGGCGATCCGAGAGCCGGCGGCTGACGCGCTGGTCGCCCAGGCGCGAAGCCTCGGCGGTTGGTTCTCCGAGCGGAGCGAAACGTCGGTGGTGCTCCGGGTGCCGTCCGCGGCGATCGACAGCCTGGTGGCTCACGCGGTGACGCTCGGGGTGGTGGCGGACCGGAGCTGGTCGCGTACGGACCATGGCGCCGAGCTGTCTGAGCTCCGAGCGCGGCTTGGCGCGCGCGAGGTGATGCTCGGCAGGTACCAGGCGCTCCTCGGACAGGCTGACGCCCAGGCGGTGCTCACGGTCGAGCGAGAGGTGCTGCGGCTGGTCACGACGATCGAGGAGCTTCGCGGCCGGATCCGCTTCTTGGAGAACCAGGTGGCCTTCGCGCGGCTCGACGTCTCCTTCCAGTTCCAGGACCGCACCGCGCCCATCACGGACGGGAGCTCTTCTTTTGCCTGGATCAACACCGTCAACCTCACCGACCTCTTGAACGACCTGCGTTGGGGCGTGCGGCGGGGCGCCGGCCCATCTGGCGTGTTGCCGGCGGGGTTTGCGCCTTACCGATCCAAACACGCGTGGCGGGCGGCCAGCCCAGACGGCGTGGTCTATCGGGAGCGGAGTGAGCGGCACAAACCCAAGGCAGACCTCACCTTCTGGAGAGAGGCGCTCAAGAACCGCATGCTCTCGGCCGGGTACCAGCTCGTGGACGAGGGCGAGCTGACCCGCGGGGCTACGCCGGGGGCGTGGATTGAGCTGACGGCCCCCGTCGGCCCGGTGGACTATCGCTACATCGTGGCGATCTTCCCGGAAGGACGTCGGCTCCGTATCATCGAGGCCGCGGGCGACACCGTGCCCTACACCGCGCGGCGTGAAGCGCTCCTGGCCGCGATCCGCGGCGATTGACCAAGGGTCTCGGCGAGCTTTCGCCCGCAGGCCCATTCCCGCACCCGACCCCAGCCAGCGGGGAGCTCCCTCAGGCCTCGGCTTCTGCGTAAAACTGGCGACACCAGGCCCGATATCGCCCCAACGGCCCGTCGCCCTCCGCGAGGATCGGACGCTCCCCAGCCGCCTGAGCTCGCCGTGGGGTAGGCGCGAACGCGGGCCTGTTTCGGAGGACGGGTGCCATAACCGGTAGCGACGCAGCTCCCCGTGTGGTCGAAACCAAAGCCATGAAAGGGGCACGTCAGGACGCCCTCTTTCACGGTTCCGCCGTGCCCCATGTGGGCGCCGAGGTGCGGGCAGTAGGCGTCCAAGGCCACCGATCCGCCGGCCGGGTCCCGGAAGAGCAC
This sequence comes from Deltaproteobacteria bacterium, assembly GCA_947486185.1. GTDB lineage: Bacteria > Myxococcota_A > UBA796 > UBA796 > SXON01 > CANKTH01. The sequence continues at coordinate 1,517 of CANKTH010000012.1, read as the reverse complement.
GAGGTCTTGCTCGCCGATCCGGCGCGAGAGCACGTGACCGGCCCTTAGCTCGGTCTCGAGCGCGAGGGCAAACCAACCTATCGGGTACGGGAGGTGCGATGACATCGTGGTCGGGGCGTATCCTATCGCACCGGCGCCGTCCCTCTCGCCGCGCGCGCGGTCGGGGTGGGTGAGTCGACGTCCCGCCTGTTGGCGCCCGACGCGAGATTTTCGAGTGTCAGAAGGCGGTAGCGCTGGGGCTCGTCAGCGTCGGGCGAGGGTGAGTGAGCCGGTACGGCCGTGAGGGAGATTCTGGCGTTTAAGGCCGGTCTCCGCTCACTCTGCGCCTGGGAGCGTCGGTTCTGCCCGCGCTCTGAAAAGGAGCTTCGTCGGATCCGAACCAACGGCCGTGTGAATCCTCACGGGGGCGCCATCCGCTCAATCAACCTGAACTTGAACGCAGACAGCTCTGCGTCGAGACCCACATCCGGGACGCCGGAGAGCACCCACGCGAGCAACGCGGGCGAGAAGCCGCCGTCCTTCCGGGGCGCGTCACGGATCGCCCGGTCGAGATCCGAGCCCGCTTCGACGAGCGCCCGAACGTCGACCAGGTCGCGAACGGCCCAGCGAGACAACAAGGCGGTGAGCTTGTTGGTGAGGATCTCCTGGGGCGTGTCTACGAAGACGCCGGGCGCTGCCTCTACGGGGGCCTCGATCACCGGCACCGGATCGGCCACCAGGTCTATCGGCAGCACCTCCTGTCCGTCGCTCACCCGCAATCGCCGGAACGCCGGCGCCGTCTGGAGCGCATCCACGTCCAGTCCCGCCGCCCTGAGGCGGCGCTCGACCTCGGCGGGGAGGTGCTCGAGCGCCGGCCGACCATGCCAGAACAGGTCGAGGTCTCGGGTGGCGCGATGGCCGAGGTGGTAACCGGCCAGCGCCCCGCCGCCCGTGAGCGTCCATCCCAGGCCAGCCAGCACTTCAAGGACGCGGCGTTGAAGCCCCGTGAGGCGATCAACCACGCGCACCACCACGCTCGTTCCACCGGCCGACCAGCCACGTCCAGAACGGCTCCATCCGGCCGAGCCGCCCGGCCAGCCGGGGCACCGCGAGCCGCACGGCCTCGCGGCCGAGCAACACCAGCGCGTCGTCCGGCTTGGCTTGACGGAGGACCACCCCTGTCCAATAGAGGCGGAGGTCTTCGTCGGGGCTCTCGAGGAGCACACGCAGCCCGTCCAGCGTCAAGTCCGCCTCCCAGACGAAGTAGGGCCGACCCTCCTGATCGCAGAGCTTGTCGGGTGGGGTAGGCGCGAGCATGGAGCTTCCTAACGTGGAGACGGCTCGAGCGAGATACCCGCTCGCTCGGAGGCGCGGTGGCGGGTCGACGGGTGGAGGTCTCGCGCGCGTGCGTGGCGCTGCGGATCCCGACGGGGAGGTCGCACCTGCGCGACCCGATCCTGCGAGCGGCGGACTCCACCGTGCTCCACATCGCCGAGGGGCGGGCGCGCGGTGGCGATGCGGGCCGCAACCACTACCGG
>CANKTH010000011.1 GCA_947486185.1 Deltaproteobacteria bacterium | reverse complement strand
TCGACGATTCATTAGGTACAAGTGCCATCAACCCCGACCCGATCGGCCCGTGGTTGAACCCCAGCGGCGTACGGCGTCGTCGCTTCCACCCTGAGCGCCAGACCGGGCTGACCGAGCGCGGGAGAGCCGCCATCGTCGAGCTCGCCGAAGCGGGGATCCTCCTCGATCTCAGCCACATGTCGCCGCACTCGGTTGTCGACGCGTTGGAGGTCTGCCGCGCCCAGAAGATCCCTCCGGTGGTCACACACGGCATGTTCGCGCCGATTCAGGACTCCGAGCGCGCCTTCAGCGAAGCGCAGGTCCTGGAGATTTATAAGCTTGGCGGGAGCTTTTCGACGCCGCTCAACGGGGGAGTGCTGGAGCCGATCCGCCCAACGCTGGCGATCCCGGAGGGAATCCGCTGGGGCACGCGCGAGGCGTTCAAATTTCACGCCGAGACCCTGGATGCTTTTCTCCGCGCGAACGCGGAGGTGATCACGGGCGCCCCCTGGGAGGCGCTGGACGAGGCCGGCCGCACTCGGCTCTCCTTTGGATGGTCTTCCGATTGGAACGGTTGGACCAATCATAATCGCCCATCGCCCTCGGCCGATCCCGAGCTGAGGGCTCGCGGCCTGGCCCACCCAGGGCTGCTCCCCGCCCTCTGGCGCGACCTGGAGGCCGATGGCATGGATCTCGGCCCCTATGACCGTTCTGCCGAACATTTCTTGCAGATCTGGGAAGCTGTCCGCGCGTGGAGCCCGCCCGGCTGAACGGAGGAGCGCGTTCGCCGCTCGGGCAGTGCCTCCGGAGCGCCGGGTCGGGGCGCCGCCCGCTCAGGCGTGCATTCGGACCCAGGGCTCTCCTGCGGTGATGAGCTTCGCTTCGGCCTCACCCAGCCGCCCGAGCGCATCATCGATCGGACCAAATCGAGCACCTAGCTCCAACATCAGCGTGTGATGACGCTCCTCAGCGGCGTGCAGGCTTTGGTAGAGACCCACCAGCTCCGGGTCGTCCACGGCGTTGGCCAGAAGCCCGAGCCGCTCGCAAGATCGTGCTTCGATCAACGCGGCGACCACAAAACTGTCTACCATCGCCTCAGGGAGCGGGCGCCGGCGGGTCAACGCGGCCAGCCGACCGGCGTAAGCCGAAGGCTCAAGCGGCCGAAACCGTTGCCCTCGGCGCTCGAGCTCGCGGAGCACCATCTCGAAGTGGCTGAGCTCCTCGCGCGCGAGCCGGGAGAGCACTCCCGCGAGCTCGTGCTCCGCCGCCCGAAAACTGAAGGTCAGCACGGTACTGGCGGCCTTTTTTTCGCAGTGGGCATGATCGAGGAGCAGCGTGTCGAGGTCGGTGAGGCAGAGCTCCAACCACCGCGACGGGCTCGGGCAGCGCAAGATCTCCGGCAACTCCATCGTCATCAGCACGCCGCCACCCTCAACGCCGCGGCTCCGCCCGCTCCACCCGGACACCCGGATCGTTACGGTCGGGGCGACGCACCGCCTCCGCGAACCGGTCGGCGGCGCTCGGCGCGATCTCGACACGGGTCTCCAACGCAAAAACCCTGAATCGCCCAATATCTTCGCGGCGGATCCCGCCACGCCGACACAACATGGGCACAAGCCACCGCGGGTCGGCGTTACGGTCCCTGCCTACGTTGATCCGGAACCAGACTCCGCCATCTTTCGGCTGTTCCGGCGGCGGCAGGGCCTCGAGCTCCTCTGGCGCCGGCAGGCTCGAGCGGGCCGAACGAACCAACGCGGCGACCAGCGCCTCGGGCTCGCGCTCCGCCAGGAGCCTACGGGCGAGCGCGACGTCCTCCTCCAGACTCTCTGCGGTAGACGCCAGGATCTCCGCGTGAAGCCGCGCCTCGTCCTTGGCCCGGATCGCGTCGGCGGGCGGCGGCGGCGACCAGCGGGCGTCGACACGCGCCTCCTGGAACACTCGCTCCACCGCACGACGTCGGGTGGCGGGCACGACGACCACGGCCGTACCCTTCTTCCCCGCCCGGCCGGTGCGACCGCTCCGATGCAGCAGCGTCGCCGGGTCCCGCGGCGGATCGGCGTGCACGACCAGGCCCAGATCGGGCAGGTCAAGCCCACGCGCCGCCACGTCCGTCGCCACACAGACCCGCGCTTTCCGGTCCCGAAGCGCTTGTAACGCGCGGTTTCGTTCCGCCTGGGTGAGCTCGCCCGACAGCGCGACCACCTGAAAACCGCGCTCGAGGAGGTTGGCGTAGAGGTGGTTCACCGACTCTCGCGTCGTGCAAAAAACCAGAGCGCCCGGGGATTCTTCGTAACGAAGGATGTTGACCACTGCGTTCCACACCTGCCGCGGATTCACCAACACCGCGCGCCAGGAGATGTCCGCGTGAGCCTCGTTCGGAGCCGTAGCGGCGATCCGAAGCGGATCATTCTGCCACGTGCGCGCCAAGGCGACGATGGTGTCGGGCAGGGTGGCGGAGAAGAGGAGCGTCCGGCGGTCGGAGGGGGTAGCGCCCAGCAGGCGCTCCAACTCTTCGCGAAAGCCGAGGTCCAACATCTCGTCTCCCTCGTCCAGCACGAGGGTCTTGAGGCCGGAGAGGTCAAGCGCACCCCGATCCAGGTGATCGCAAAGGCGGCCGGGCGTACCCACCACGATGTGCGGCCCCTGGCGGAGAAGCTGCTGCTCACGGCGCGCGTCCATGCCGCCAACGCACGCGATGACCCGCGCGCCCGCCCCGGCGAACAGCCAATAAAGCTCACGCTGCACCTGCATCGCGAGCTCGCGAGTCGGCGCGACGACCAGGGCACGGGGACCCTCGAGCCGGCCCTCGATGAGCACGTCGGGCGCGATGGTGAGGCCGAAGGCGACGGTCTTGCCCGACCCGGTCCGGGAGGAGACCAGGAGGTCACGACCGGCGGCCTCCGGGGCGAGAACTGCAGCTTGAACCGCCGTAGGCTCGAGGTAGCCGTGGTCAGAGAGCGCAGCGAGCAAGGCGGGATGGGCAGGCGGGAAGGGCATTGGGCGCAGCGGCTATCTCGCAGGCCGTACTCCGGCTCGCCGCGCCGTACGAAAGGTCAAGATCGACCGGGGCCCGCGCCACCTCATGCCCCCGGCGGGTCCCCCGCCCCGGTTCGAGTTAGTGTTTGTAGGTGTCGTCACCGTCCAATCCCAACGCCCCATCCCCGGAGTCGTCGGCCGAGCCCGTCCTTGACATCGGCGGCCTCCTGATCCACCCGGGGGACCGTATCGGTCCCTACCTCTACCGCCGGATAATCGGTCGTGGCGGTATGGCCAACGTCATGCTCGCGGCCGACCCGGGCGGGGCGCCGGTCGCCGTCAAGGTGCTGAAGACCAACCGGATGGGCACCGGGCTCCAGCGCTTCAAACGTGAGTTCCGCGCGCTGTCACGGCTACGGCACCCCAACGTGATCCGAGTCGCGGCTTACGGCGACATCCACGGCCATCCCTACATCGCGATGGAGTTCATCGAAGGCACCGATCTCCACCAAACCATACAGGGGTTCAAGCACCTCTCGCCCCTTCAACGTTGGCGCCGGTGCGAAGAGATCCTCATCGACCTCTGTCGTGCGCTGTCCTACGTGCACCGCTGCGGCTTCATTCATCGGGATCTCAAGCCGTCAAACGTGCTGATCGACCAGAAGGGCGTCTGCAAGCTCACGGACTTTGGCATCGTCAAGGACCTCGACCCCGGCGGGGACTCGTTGGTGTCCACGACGCTGGTGGGCACGTGGGCCTACTCCAGCCCCGAACAGATCGCGGGCACGCCGATCGATCACCGCTCCGACCTCTACAGCCTGGGCGTGATCCTCTTCGCGATGCTCACCGGGAGGCGTCCCTTCGTAGCCAAAGATCTCGCGGGCTATATGGAGCTTCACCGGACGCATTCTGCGCCGGCCCCCGCCGACCTCGACTCACACGTGCCGCCCCACCTCAACGACATCACCGGGCGCCTTCTCCAAAAACTCCCCAAAGACCGTTTCCGTTCGGCGCAGGAGATCCTGTACCGCCTCGAGCAGGGCCACCAGGAAGACGACCCGCCCGCGCCAGGCCTCACCCTCCCGCTCCTTGGCCGCAGCCTGGAGGAGGAGAAGCTCCGCGACCGTATCGGGGCGCTTGGTCGCGGAGAAGGCGGGGTGGTGCTCATCGAGGGAGCCGAAGGACTGGGAAAGTCCCGACTGCTCGATGTCGCGACCGAGCACGCGCGCGCGGTGGGCTTTTGCGTGTGTCGGGAGGCAGTGCTTGCCTTGGACGGTCCGATAGGCCCGCTACTCAGGCTGGCACACGCGCTCCTTCCTGCGGCCAGCCCGTCAGACCAGGACCGTATCGAAGCCGCCGTCACCCTGTTCAACGAAGGAGGCCTGGGTGCGGCGCGTGACCCGCTCTACCAGGTGCTCGCCGACACCATTGAAGCGCTCACCGAAGAGGGGCCGGTGGTCCTGCTCCTCGACGACCTCCATCGGGCCCAGGCGGCCACCCTGGACGGCCTCTCCGTGCTGCTGCGCCGCCTCGCGCACCTCGCGGTCCTCGTCATAGGCGCGCTTCGACCCGATCACAGCTCCTCCCGACTGAGCTCGCTCCGCGACGGCACCGGGCTGCCTCAGCCCCCTGAGCGGCTGTTCCTGCAGCCCCTAAGCCGGAACGCCCTGGATGAGGCGGTGGCGGCGCTGATCGGCACGCCACGGGCGCGAGCGGACCGGCCCGAGCCCCGTCGGGCGGGCGCGGGGACCGTGCTCGCCGAGCGGCTCTTCAAAGAAACCGAGGGGAACCCCCTCTTCATCACTCTGTACGTTCAGAGCCTGGTCAGCCGCGGTCTCCTGGTCCGCGCCGGCAACTACTGGCGCATCGTCGCCGACATGGACGAGTTGGGATCCGGGCACATGGAGATCCCTGTCGGGGTGCGCGCCGTGGTGCGCGAGCGTATCGCCGGCTTGGGCCCCGATGAAACCGCGGTCCTGGAGGCGGTGGCGGTCAACGGGCGGGAGATGGAGCTCGACACGCTGCTCGAAGTATTGGATCTCGACGAAGACGTCGGCGCAAGCGCGATCGAGGACCTCGAGAGCCGCCAGATCCTCAAGGAGCGTACGTTGGGCGAACAGGTCTTTCTCGACCTGACCCATCCGAAGCTTGGGGACGCGGTCTACCGCGAACTTGACGGCGATCATCGCGCCGATCTCCATCGACGAATCGCCGAGGTGCTCGAGACCCGGTTTGGCCATGCCCCGGCCGCGGCCGAGCAGGTTGGCGAACACTACGCACGCGCCGGGGAGGCCGGCAAAGCTTACCACTACCTCGCCTCGGCAGCGGCGGGTGCCCTCGCTCGCGGATTGGTGATGGAGGCGGTCGAGGTGTCCACCCGGGCGGAGCGTGTGGAAGACACCGCACGCGTCGATCTCCCAGCGGCGGAGTTTCAGGAAGTACGCCGCGTCTGGGCGGCGGCGCGCGGCGAGGCGCTCCTGTTGCGTGGCGAGTGGAGCGAAGCGCGCGAGATGTTGGAAGCAGCGATTCAGCTCGCGGAGCGGGGCGCGGACGACCCTGCGCGTGCACGAGCCGAGGTGTTGACCTCTTCGCTCCTGCATATGTCGGGTGAGCTGGAGCGCGCCGAGGGCTACGCGCGGAGCGGCCTGTCCGAGGCGCGTGAGCACCACGATCGCGACACCATACAGCGCGCCCTCGCTGCGCTTGCGCAGGTTGCCTGTACCTGCCTGGACCTCACCACCGCCGAGTCCCTCACCCAGGAGGGGCTCTTGATCGCCTCCGCGGCGGGCTCCTCACGCGGGCGCACCGAGCTGCTGCTCGCGCAGGCGCGCTGCCAACTGTTACGCGGCGAGCTGGCGAGCGCGGTGCCCACCCTCGCAGAGGCAACGGCCTGCTCCAAGAACTCGCCGACCCGGGCCTTGTGGATTCACACCCAGGCGCTGACGGCCGAAGTGGCCCTGCTCCAAGGCGAGCTGACGCTCGCGAGCGAGGTCTCGACCGAAGCACTACGTGTCGCCCGTGAAATGGGCTGCCGCCCTGGCGAAGCCGCGGTGCTCCGCGTGGTCGGCGCGGTGTGCGTGCTGGTCGGCGCGAGAGAGGAGGCGCGGACCCACCTGGAGTCTGCGGTCGCCCTCGCCGACGCGATGGGCGCGGTGGTGGAGCTCAAGGGCCTCCGGTTCGAGCTGGCGCAGCTCCTCCTCGAGGAGGGCGAAGCAGCCGCGGCGCTGCAACAGTTGGACGAAGCGGCGGCGTTGCCGATCCTCGGCAACACCGACCCGGCCTCCCTCGCGACGCTCGCGTGGCAAGCGGTCCTGCGCGCGTCTCGGGGCGAGGACCCCGAACCCCCGCTTCGTGCCGCAGAGGCCGCGCTGGTCCGACTCCCGGTCCTCCGCCGGGTCCAGCTCGCCCTCGACCTCTCGCGCGCACGAATGTCCTTGGGTGAACGTAGCGAAGCTATCGGTCTCGCCCAATCTGCGGCGCACCTCGCCCGCGTGCGTGGCCTACGGGCGCCGGCCCTGGAGGGCATCGCGCTGACCCTCACACAGGCGCAGGAGCTCTCCGAGCGGGCGCGGCTGCAGAAGGAGTGCCGCACCCTGCTCCGGGCGATGCCCATGCCAGAGGAGTGGCGTGAAGCGTTGGTAGCACGTCTGCATCTCGGATCGGCTTGAGGTCTCGTCGCAGGAGCGGCGGTTGAGCCCACCCACCCGGATCGGCCCGTGGCGGGTCGAACGTGCGTTGGGGCGTGGCGGAGAAGCCGAGGTCTGGCTGGGTGTGGACGACGCGGGCGGAGCAGCTGCGGTGAAGTGGTACCTTCACGGAGGGGGATCCCGGCCCGAGGCTCGGATGCTGAGACGCCTCAGCGCCGGGGCTGAGGGACGGATCGCGACCTTTGTGGCCGAGGGTCAGCACGAGGGCCGGAGTTGGCTGGCGACTCGCTGGATCGATGGGATGGACCTCAATTCTTGGGCGGAGCGCCTTCAGCGGCGGCCGCCCGGGGAACGCCAGATCTGGGCGCGGCGCCTGGGCCGCCGACTCGCCGACAGCCTGGCCTGGCTCCACCAGCGCGGCGTGGTGCACCGGGACCTCAAACCTTCCAATGTCAGGATCAACACGCTCGGCCAGCCCGTGCTCATCGACTTCGGGATCGCGGCCGAAGACGACGGGGCGCAGGTGGCTCGTGCCTGGACCCCCGCCTGGGCCGCGCCCGAGCAACGACGTGGCGGGACCGTCGACCCACGGAGCGACCAGTTCGGACTTGGCGCCTTGGTGTTCCTGCTGTTGGTCGGCGAAGCTCCTTCAGGAGTCTCACCCGCGCGGCGGGATCCGACGGTGCCGGACACCCTCGATCGTTGGGTGAGCCGCTTGCTCGCTCCCGATCCCCGGCAACGTTTTCCGGACATGGGCGCGGCGCGCGACGCGCTCGGGGGCGACCCCGACGCGGGCGAGTCGATCGCCGGCCGGGAGGACGCCAGCAGCGCGGTCGCGGCGGCGGTGGAGCGCGCCGACGCGGGCGACGCGGTGTGGCTCAGGATCACGGGCGCGCCGGGGTCGGGTCGCGGGTGGGTCGCCCGCCTGGGCTTGGAGGCGGCCGGCCGGCGCGGGCTCCGGGCGCGATGGGACGACGACGCGCGGCAGGCCCCCGGGCCCGGCGAGCTGTTGATCCAGGTGGGTGGCGATGAACGGCCAGGAATGCTCACGCTCGAGCTCAAGCCTCTCTCGTTGTCCGACGTGCGGCGAACCATTCGCGGCCTCCCGGGCGGTCCGACACTTGATCCGGTAGAAGCTTGGCGGTGGAGCGGCGGCGTCGTCGGCCTGCTCGTCGCGTGGAGCCGGGCCGTCCGTGCGGGCCGCGCGCCTTCCGTGCCGAGCCGCTGTCTCGCGACCCTGTCCGAGCCCGCGCGTCTTGCGGCGACCGCGCTGGCGGCAGCGGACGAGGCGGTGGACGAACACCACCTCCTCCCGCTGCTCACGGGCCAGGCGGTCCCTGCGAGCGAGACGATCGAGGAGCTCGAGACGGGTGGGCACGCCCGCCGGCTCGGCGCTGGGCGTTGGGCGTTGGCGGCCGATGCTCTGCGAGCCCCTCTACTCCAGGAGGTCCCCGCGGAAGTACGGGAGCACCTGAGGCGGAGCCTGCTGGGCGATCCGCTGCTCGCCGAGCTCCGGGCTACGCCCGCGCCGGACCAGGCGAAACAGCGTTTGGAAACCGAGATCCAGGGAGACGCGGGCACGGCGGCCCGCTGGTCTGCCCTCGGGGAGCTCCGACTCCTGTGCGGCGAGGTGGTCGAGGCGTCAGCAGCGTTCCAAACGGCACGATCCGCGCCCTCCGGTGGGCCCGACGACGCGCTTCGTGCCGAGCTGGGCCTGGCACGGGTGGCGTGGTTCACCGGCGACCTCGACGCGGCGGCGGCGAGCCTGGCGCGCGCGCGGGCTGTGCCGCGCGGTGGAGCAGCGCGAGATCCGTGGGTGGGGGCGATGGAAGCCGAGGTTCTGGGTGCGTGCGACGCGCCGGGAGCGCTGAGCCTCGCCGCAGAGGCGGTCCAGCTGGGTGAGGCCGGAAGCAGCTTGAACGCTGCTTATTCTACGCGGATGGTCTACGGCATGCTGCTCCTGGACCACGGAGAAGTCGCGGCGGCAGACACGATGTTCTCGGACGCCGGGGCGCTCGCCCGCTCCGCGGGCCAGCCGAATGACCGCGCGCGGGCTGCGGGATTCCGCGCTTTTGCAGTGCTTTGTCTACGGGCAGACCGTGCCTCCGCCGCGACCGTGATCGATCGGCTTCGACGGCTCTCGGTGGAGGACCCCGCTGTCGACGCCGCTTGGGCGTGGGCGCTGGCGGTGTGGGGAGATCGGGCGGGAAGCGTCCGTCACGCACGCGAAGCGCTCGCCGGACTGGGCCGCGAGCCGATGGTGTGGCGCCTTCGCCTCGGGCTCGCGCTGGCGGCGGCGGCCGCGGCGCGCGCGGACCGGACGGCGGTGCCGGACGTTCCCCCCGGGTGGGAGCCGTGGGTCAGCCGGACACGCTGGGGGCTCGCCCGCGGTGGGTGCTGACGCTCAGTCTTCCCCGAGAACGTGGGCCTCGGTCCCCTCGAAGTAGTCGTGGGTCCCGTCGATGAAGGCCTTGAGCTGCGCGTCGAGCGGGAAGGCGTCGCCGATGATGGTCGCGATCTCGGTCCAGCTCGCGTTGTACCAGACCACCGCGTCCCCGCGGTCAAACCAGATCTCGATCGTAAAACCTACGATGATTCCGTTCTCCCCATCGTCGGCCCAGCCCTCCTCCGGCACGACGCTCCGGGCGATGAACATGTCGTTCACCCAGCGAAAATCCTTGTACATCCCATAGGGGATCACGATTCCGAACGGTCCCGACTTCTCGATCTGATTCCACGTCGACATCGGCTCCCGATCGGACAGGAAGCCGTCGCGACTACCCGCAGTGATGTCCCGGCTCCACTTGATGTACGTGCGCGGATCCGCAAAACTCTGATCGGCCTCGGTGCTGGCCTGGGCGTAGGCCGCGGTGGTGCCGCCGACGAGCGCGGGGACCCCAGCGCCCAGCACCTCAGCCCAGTCGGCGTTCGGTGAGTGCTCGTAGTCCGAAACATCGGTTTGTGCGAGGTTTTCCAGGTACCAGCCGTCCGGCGCCTCGTCGATCTGCCCGTCCAACCACGCGGCCATCTCACGGGCCTGCTCTTCGGCTTCTGGCAGATCGAAATCCTGCAAGAGGCGGAGGCTCATCTGGTGGAGCGACGCCGGAGGATGCTTGTCGGCGTCGGTGCAGGCGAGGGCGAGGAGGAGGAGCATCACTGGATGATAACAGAGGCCTGACCCGCGAGACAGCGTCGCGGAATCGTCTCCGGCGTGCTAGACCGCCGACGCCAAGCGGCCGAGGTTCGTGGGCGAAGCCCGGCCCCGACGCGAGGAGGCAGACCCGCATGCGCCCCCGCTTCTACGTCACGACGCCGATCTACTACGCCAACGCCAGCCCTCACATCGGGCACGCCTACACGACCATCGTGGCAGACACGATCTCGCGCTGGCACCGCCTGCGTGGGCGCGACGTGTTCTTCCTCACGGGCACCGACGAGCACGGGCAGAAGGTCATGCGCGCGGCCGAGGCGCGTGGGCTCACCCCAATCGAACACTGCGATCGCATCGCCGACGAGTTCCGCGCGCTGTGGGCGCGACTCGATGTTCTACCTGATGATTTCATCCGCACTACCGAGCCGCGGCACCAGGAGGTGGTGCGCGGCTGCCTCCAACGCCTGTGGGAGGCGGGCGAGATCTATACGGCTGATTATGCCGGGTGGTATTCCACGTCTGCCGAGAGATTCTGGACCGAGGGTGAGCTGGTGGACGGTCGGTGCCCAGACAGCGGCGGCCCGGTGGAGTGGGTCACCGAACGGAACTACTTCTTCCGCATGAGCGCGTGGCAGGGCCGCCTCTTGGAGTGGCTGGAGGCCCACCCCGCCGCGATCCAGCCGGAGTTTCGGCGCAACGAGGTGCTCGGCTTCCTCAAGAAGCCGATCAACGACCTGTGTATCTCCCGACCCCGCGCGCGTATGTCCTGGGGGATCTCGTTACCTTTTGACCCGGACTATGTCGCCTATGTCTGGTTCGACGCGCTCACCAATTACCTGAGCGGCATCGGCTACCTGAGGGATGAAGCGCAGTTCTCGCGTTGGTGGCCCGCGGATGTCCACCTCGTTGGTAAGGACATCCTGACCTTCCATACCGTCTATTGGTTCACCATGCTGTTGGCTCAGGGGATTGAGCCTCCTCGCCAGGTCTACGCGCACGGTTGGTGGCTTGTTGAAGGCCGAAAGATGAGCAAGTCTATCGGCAATGTCGTCCACCCCGATCTGTTGGTCGACGCTTATGGGGCAGACGCCGTCCGCTACTTCCTGCTCAAGGAGATCCCGCTCGGGCTCGACGGGGAGTTCAGCCACGACGCCTTTCTGCTTCGCCACAACTCCGATCTCGCCAACGACCTGGGCAACCTCGCGCACCGTGCGCTCTCCATGACCACCAACTGGCTCGGCGGCCGCGTTCCCGCCAGCGGACCGGCCGAAGGCACCGATCCCGCCCTCGCGGCCCTCGCGGTCACGGCCTCGTCGGGCTTCGGGACGGCGATGGACAAGCTCCAGCCGCGCCAGGCGATCGAGGCCCTCTGGGAGCTCGTACGCGCAGGAAACAAGTACATCGACACCGAGGCCCCGTGGACGCTGAACAAACAGGGCAACGTGGACCGGCTCCGGACGGTGCTGCGAAACTCCCTCGAAGTGTGCCGAATCGCCGCGAGCTACCTGACCCCCGTGATGCCGACGCGTGCGGCGCTCCTGCTCCGTCGTCTCGGCGCCACCGAGCCCGACCTCTCCCCCGCCTTCGACCGGCTGCCCGAAGGCGCGTCGGTGGAGGTCGGTGAGCCGCTGTTCCCGCGCCTCGCCGAGCTGCCCGCGGCGGTGCAGGAGAGCCTCCGCCTGGCGATGGCCGACGGGCCCGCCGACACCGCCAAGCCCTCAAAAAAGAAAGCAAACAAAGCAGATCCTACACCGGAGCCCCCCGTGACCCCCACCGACAGCCCCCCTGCCACGCCCGCTACCCCCGAGGGCCAGGGCGCTCCGCCGCCCGCCGAGGCCGCGCCCGCGCTGATCAACTACGACCATTTTTCCCAGATGGACATGCGTATCGGGCGCGTGCTCACCGCCGCCCGGGTGCCAAAGGCCGACCGCCTGCTCGTGCTCCAGGTGGACATCGGTGAGGCGGCGCCCCGCACGATCGTCGCCGGGATCGCACCTTATTACGAGCCGGACGCGCTCGTGGGCCAGTCCGTGGTCGTGCTCGCCAACCTCGAGCCGCGTAAGCTCCGGGGCATCGTATCCCACGGTATGCTGCTCGCTGCCGGAGAGTCGGCGTCGATCCTCCGTCCGCTGGTGGACGTCGCGCCCGGGACCAAGGTGAAGTGAGTGACCACCGCGGGATATGAGGCGATCATCGGGCTGGAGTGCCACGTACAGCTCCGGACACGAAGCAAGATGTTCTGTACCTGCCCGGTCCAGAACGAGGGCGCCCCCAACGCAACGATCTGCCCGGTGTGTATGGGGCATCCAGGCACGCTCCCGATGTTGAACCGCGCCGCGGTGAGCCTCGGGCTGCGCGCCGGCCTCGCGCTCGGTGCCACCCTACACCCGGAGAGCATCTTTTCCCGTAAGCACTACTTCTACCCCGATCTTCCGAAGGGCTACCAGATCTCACAGTACGACCGACCGCTGTGTACGGGCGGGGTCATCCACACGGAGCTTGGCCCACTCAAGCTCACCCGTATCCACCTCGAAGAGGACGCCGGGCGGATGCTCCACGGCGACCGAAGCACGGTGGTGGACTGGAATAGAGCCGGCACCCCACTGATCGAGATCGTCAGCGAAGCCGACCTTCGAAGTCCAGAACATGCCGAGCTGGCCATGCGCACCCTCCACCGGGTCCTGGTCGAGGGAGGCATCTGCGTCGGCGACATGGAGAAGGGCCATCTTCGTTGCGACGTCAACGTCTCGGTGCATCGCCCCGGAACGCCCTGGGGCACCAAGGTGGAGGTGAAGAACGTCAACTCCTTCCGGTTCGTGGCCCGCGCGATCCGTTTTGAGATCGAGCGACAGATCGACCTCCTGGACGCCGGACAACGGATCATACAAGAGACGCGGACGTGGGACGGCTCCAAGACCGTGAGCCTACGTAAGAAGGAGGGGAGCGCGGACTACCGTTATTTCCCCGAACCCGATCTCCCGCCCCTCGTGGTCGCGCCCGACGAGGTGGCCGAAGCCCGCGCGGCGCTGCCCGGCGTGCCTCTCGACCTCTGGCTCGCGGCACGTGATGTCGCGGCACGACAGGAGTGGCGAGACCGATACGGTCTCGGTGACTACGATATCGGCGTCATCACCGGGGACCCTGACCTTGAGCGTTGGTTTTTGGAAGCCGTCGCCGCCGGTGGGCAGCCTCGCGCGATGTCCTCTTGGGTTCAAGGTGAGGTACAACGCCGAAACAATATCGGTCAGCTCGGGCAACTGGCCCCGCGACATCTGGTCGAGGCTCAGCGACTGCTCGACGCAGGTGCGGTGAACCGGGACGCGGTGAAGGCCCTCTTGGAGAACGCGGCAAACACCGGCGTTTCGCCCGAAGCCGAGGCCGAGGCCCAGGGACTCTCGATGGTGAGCGACGAGGAGGCCCTCCGTCGGATCGCCGCCGAGGTGGTAGCGCGGTTCCCCCAGGAGCGCGCTCGCTACGACGCCGGCAACAAGGGGATGTTGGGTTTCTTCATGGGCAAGTTCATGGCCGCCACGGAGCGCCGGGCCGATCCGAAGATCGGCAGCCGCGTGGTGCTCGCGGCGCTCGAGAAGCGGTGATCTGGGCGCGGACCGGCCAGCCTCGCCCCCCGCACGCGAGCGGCGGCGCTTGCCCGTGGTCGCTCCGGTGTGCGGCCGTCCCAGCCGGCGGCCCAGGCCCCGGCTTGCGCCACCCTCGCCAACGGTGCATGTTTGCGGACCGAGGCCCCATGAAGCTCCTGTCCTCCTGGCTCCCAGTCCTCCCCCTGTTGCTCCTCTTGGGCTGCGCCGATGAGAAGGACGATGACGATGACGATGACGACGAAGACACGACCCCGGCGGCGGCGCTGCTCGCGGGCCTGGACTTCGGCGGCTTCGAGGTGGAGGAGCGCGAGGGGCCGCCTCCCGACCCCAACGACTCGCCGATCCAGATTCAACACCTGATCCCAGATCCCGAGCCGCTCCTGATCAGCCCGGGTGGGTCGGGGGCACTTCAGTTCGCCTATTTCGGCGCCGTGGACTACACCGAGGTCGAGGTCATCATCAGCTTTGACGACAGCGACACCTACCTCGTCATTGTCGTCCAGATTGACAGCGTGAGCGGAGAGATCGTCCTCCCTTTCAGCGTCGATCCCGAGATCTGCGACAACCTGGAGGAGGTCTACCACGACATCACCTGCAGCGAGGCGCTCCAAGGTTACGATGACACGGTCACCGAGTACCTCACCGCGCTCATCGGCCTCGAGTGCTCCGCGGGTACGACCGAGACTGACCCCACCGACGACACCGGCACGACCGGCGAGTACTCCTTCGACACCGAGATGGAGTTCTTCCAGTTTTTTGCCGATAATTACTGCCCGATGGCCCAGGAGTGCTCCACGCGTTTCAGCGACCAGTGGCCCGAGGGCGTGGGGGAGTGTCAGGACGGCTATGCCGGACAGTTGGACCGGGCGGGCTACTCGTGGCGGGAAAGCGCCGTCGGCCAGTGCGCCTCCGACCTGGTCAACGCGGACTGGTGCGCGGACTACGTCGAGAGCTGGGGCGTTTCCAGCTGCATCAGCGCCTTTGAGCAGGACACTACGGGCGATTGAAACCGGACCTGGCTCTTGGGCGCCCCAAGCGGCTCGCGTCAGGGGGCGCCCAGGACGCTACACTCCGCCAATGTTCGCCCTCGTCCGTGACGGTTCTGGTGTCCAGGTGTGCTCCCAACGCTGCCGGCGGCCCGGAATTCGGCAGGTGCGGGTTCAGGTTGAGCTCGCGGGGGTCTGCCGTACCGATGTCGCCGTCGCACGGGGCCTGATCCCGGTACAGCGCGGCCGTACGTTGGGCCACGAGTTCGTCGGCCGGATCGATGAGGTCGGCGGGGGCGTGCCGGCGCGCTGGCGGGGAGTCCGCGTCTCGGCCAACCCGATAGCGGCAGATGGGCGGATGCTGGGCGTGGGCCTGGATGGGGCGTTCGCCGAAGAACTGGTTCTTCCTGTCGATCAACTGGTCGAGGTCCCCGACGGCATCCCCTCCTCCTGGGCGGCTTACACCGAGCCCGTCGCCGCGGCGCTCGGCGCGATCCAACAGGTAAATCCTGGGGGACCTGTGCTCGTGCTCGGCGTGGGCCGCATCGCCCAGCTCACCACCCGGATCCTTCACGCCCGGGGCCACGACGCCCACTGCCACGGCGCTCCGTCAGGCGACCGCTGGGCATCGATCATCGATACGGACGGCTTGATGCACGATCTCGACCCGCTGCTCTCGCGGCTCGTCCCCCGCGGCGTGTTGGTGCTCCAAAGCCGGCTGAGCGGCGCCCGGCGCTTCTCCGCCGAGCTCCTCCGCGAGCGCGGTGCACGTATCGGCGGCGCCGTATACGGCTGTTTTGACGAGGCGGTCCGAATGATCGCGGGTGGCCAACTCGACCTCGATCCACTTATCGGCGCGAGCTGGCCGCTGCGGGACTGGGCGCGCGCGTTCTCCGCCTCAGAGTCTCAAAAGTCCTTCCTGGACCCCACGGCCTGAGATGTGTGGCGTCGTCGCCATCCTGGATCGCCGCGGGGTACCCGACCGGGCCCCGCTCTTCGCCGCGCTACAGGCCCTCGCGCCTCGAGGGCCCGACGGTACCGCCGCCTGGGCGGGCGGCCCGGTCCTGCTCGGCCACACCCGACTGGCGATGGTTGGCAAGTCAGCGACACAGCCCGTCTTCAACGAAGATGCATCCGTCGTGGCGGTCGTGAACGGGGAGATCTACGGCGATGCCGCGCTCCGCGAGGGCCTGGAGGCCCGCGGCCACCGCCTCCGGGGCGACAGCGACAGCGATCTCGTGGTCCACCTCTACGAAGAAGAGGGAGACGCCTTCCTGAGTCGACTCAACGGCGAGTTCGCGATCCTGTTGTGGGATGTCCGCCGACAACGCCTGCTAGCCGCCCGGGACCCCTCCGGCGTGCGGCCCCTGCTCTGGGCCGAGCGCGGAGGGGCGCTCGTATTCGCCTCGACCTTCGCCGCCCTGTTCGCTGCGGGGGTGCAGCCAACCTGGGATCTTGACGCTGTCGCCCAAGCATTCACCTTTCAATACCTGCTCCCGGGGCAGAGCTTGTTCGCGGGGGTTCACGCCCTGCCCCCCGGAACGCTGCTCCTCGCGGACACTGCGGGCCAACATCAGCACCGCTGGACGCTCCCGGTCGCGAAAGAGCCGTCGGAAACCGACCTGTTGCAGAGCCTGTCCGCCGCGGTGGTCGACCGTCTGCGCGGCGACGCGCCTATCGGCTGCCTTCTCTCGGGGGGACTGGACTCCGCGGCGGTGGCCGCGCTGGCTCGACCACACGTATCGCGACTTCGTGCCTTTACCATTGCTTTTGATGATACTCCGGCGTGGAACGAACGAGAGGCCGCGCGCCTGACGGCCGACGCGCTCGACTTGGACCACACGGTGCTCTCGTTTGACCAGGACCAACTGTTGGATGCTCTCCCCGCCGCGATCGCCGCGGGAGGAGCCCTGGTGATCAACCAGCACGCGTCGGCCCGGTGGCTCCTCGCTCGTGAGGTTCGAGCGGGGGGTGTGCGCGGCCTCTTGAGCGGAGAAGGCGCGGATGAGCTCTTTTTTGGCTACGCCCACCTACGGGCCGACCTCGAGGGAGCCGCGTCCGCCCTGCCCGACCCGGCGCGCCTCACCCCATCGGCGATGGGCATCCACCTGCCCTGGGGGAGGCCGCCGGATCTCTCTTCGATCCGGTCGGCGCTTGGCTTTCTTCCGACCTTCATCGTGGCGAAGGCGGCGCTCGGCGAGCGCGCCGCCGCTATCCTGACGCCCGAGCTTCGCCGACGGCGCTCCGTAGGACCACTCGCTGCTGCACTGCTTCTGACTCCGAGCTCCGGCCCCGCGCCGCGCCCCCCTGCGCTCGCGCCTGTCGCCGCGCACTCGCGGCTTCGTCAGGCCGCTCACTTGTGGACCGAGCTCTGCCTCTCCGGCTATATCTTGCCAACCCTGAGTGACGCCCAGGACCTCGCCCACGGGGTGGAGGGTCGGGTCCCATTCCTGGATCGCCGGGTCGTGGCGATCGCGAATTCTCTACCCGATTCGGCGAAAATCCACGATGGGATCGAGAAATACGTGCTGCGCGAGGCGCTCCGAGGGCGCCTGCCCGAGGGCGTGCGCCTCCGACCCAAACAGCCCTTCATGGCGCCGCCTCTTCGCATCGACCGGCGGGTGCGGGAGCTCCTCAACGACCTTCCTCTCCCACCTTTCCTCGATCGGAGCAGCCTTCTCGCGTTTGCGACGGACGCGGCCTCGCTGGAGGGTGACGCCCGTACCGCGGCGGATCCGGTCCTGATGCTCGCGCTCTCCGCCCTGGTGCTTCAGCAGGTGTACGCGCCGTGACGCTCGTCGGTGGGATCGAGGAGGATGGCCGGCTTGTCACCGCAGAGGCGCGCGAGGCCCGCGCCGCGAGGCTCGCCCGCGACCTGCAGTGCGCGGGGGTCGGCCCGGGGCAGCGTGTGGTGGTCCACCTGCCCCGTTCGGCCGGCTGGGTCATCGCCGTTCTGGCGATCTGGCGGGTAGGCGCATCCTTCGTGCCCGTGGATCCGGCGTGGCCCACCGTACGTAAGCGCTCCGTCTTCGCGCGATCGGGCGCGTGGCTCACGGTCGGCCCGCGGGTGGGCCAAGAACTTGAGTTGGGCGTACCTGACACAGGTGTCGGGGACGGGCCCAGGCAAGAACCTCACCCCGATGACGAAGCGTATGTCTTCTTCACCTCGGGCTCCACTGGGGCGCCGCGAGGGGTCCGGGTAGCGCATCGCGGTCTACCGGGCCTTATGGCCGGACAGGTATCGGCCTTCTCCCTGTATCCAGACAGCCGCGCCGCCTGGGTGCTCTCTCCGGGCTTCGACGCCAGCGTCTCCGACGTGTTCACCACGCTCGCTGCGGGCGCGACCCTGGTGCCCGCTCCGCCAGCGGTCCTCCGTTCGGCATCAGGAGCCCTCGTGTGGCTCGCGAACGCCAGGATCACTCACGCGGACCTGCCCCCAGCGCTGCTCGCCCGGATCGACCCCCGTCAGGCTCCCGGCGCCCTGACGACGGTGGTGATTGGCGGCGAGAGCTGTGCGATACCCGCCGCCCGAGCCTGGGCCCGGCAGCTTCGCTTGGTGAACGTCTATGGGCCTACAGAAGCAACGGTGTGCACCAGTCTGATCCGCGTGGACCCTGACGATTGGACGAGGCCAGAGCTCGGGGATCCGCTGCGGGGTATCCGTTATGTGGTGCGGGATGAGGGTGGGCGTCCCGTTCCCGCCGGCGCCCCCGGCGAGCTCACCATCGCCGGCGAGGCTCTCGCGCTGGGCTACCTCGACGAGCCGGCCGCAACGGCGGCGCGCTTCGTGACCTGGGAAGGAGAACGCTGGTTCCTGACCCGGGATCGGGTTCTCAACGCGCCTCGGTTCCCCTTTCTCGGGCGCATCGATCGCATCGTCAAGGTGTACGGGCAGCTGGTGGCGCCGGAGGAGGTGGAGCTCGCGCTCACCGCGCTCCCGGGTGTGAGACGCGCGGCGGTCACCCAGCCCACTCCGGGCGGGCCGCTGGAGGCTGAGGTCGAAGCCGACGGCGGCGGTGCCGACCTTCGGTCCGCTTTGGAGACACGACTGCCAGTCTGGATGATCCCGCGTCGGGTGCGAATCACGGGCGCGCTACCGGAAGGAGCGGCGGGTAAAGTCCAACATAGCGCCGCGGGGTCTCGTCCTGGACGCCCCGGTCGGCCCGGGGAGCCCGGGGAGCCCGGGGAGCCCGGGGAGCCCGGGGAGCCCGACCTCACCGCTGAGCGCGTATCGTTCCACTGGACCGAGGTCCTGAACATCCCGGTGGACCCCGACGCCGACCTCGCCGCGCTGGGCCGGGACTCGGTCGCCGTCATCGAAGTGCTCGCCCGCGCTGAGGCCGATGGTATCGCCCTCGTGCCCGAGCGCGTGGCCACCGCGCCTACGGTACGGGCGTCGTTGACCCCGGCGGCCCCGATCCACACGGACTGGCTCGACCAACGGCTCGGGCCGGGGCCACGCGCCTTTCCAACCTATACAAGGGGTGGGCGACTCCTACTCACCGGCGCGACCGGCGCGTTGGGCGGGGCGGTGCTGACCCAGCTCATCGCCGCGGGCATCACGCCAATCTGCCTGCTACGACGTCATGATCCCCACATCGAGGCGGCGCAGCTCATCGGCGATCTCGGGCGGCCCCGATTGGGCCTGGCCCCTGAGCACTGGCGCCACCTCGCGGACGAGGTGGGCGTGGTGCTCCATCTTGGTGCCGAGATGCACCTCTTTTCGCCAGTGGACGCGCTCTGGCCCACCAACGTCACGGGCACCCGGACCCTGATCGAGCTCTGCGCGCACGGTCGCGCCAAACACCTCCACCACCTGAGCTCGCTGGGCGTGTTTGCGTCGCTCGATCCGTCGCCTCGGGTCGTCCACGAAGGGGACGGCTTGCCGACCGGCCGCCTGATCGGCGGGTACGCCCAGAGCAAATGGGCGGCAGAACGGGCCGTGTGCCTCGCTGTACATGCCGGCTTGCGCGCGACCGTCTATCGGCCAGCCTACCTCTGCACGCCGGGCCGGCGCCGATCGGACAGCCTCTCGCGTTTCTTACGCGGGGTGGTTCAGTTGGGGGGCCTGCCGGACTCTGCGCAGCCGCTCGCGCTGAACCTGACCACGGTCGATGCGGTCGCCGCGAGCGTCGTATCGGCGTTGCTCGACGGCACGCCCGGCATCATCCACCCGGTGCAGCCACGAAACATCGATCTGGCCGACCTGGTCGCCGGCCTCAACCGCGCCGGGCGTCCGATCCCCACGGTGCCGCTAAGCGACTGGCTGGCGCTGCCTGCTGGCGGTGACGCCGCGTTCGCGCGGCTGCTTCTGGGTCGGAGCTTCGCCCGCGACGGGCACCTCGCGGCGTTGGACCTGTTCCTCTCGACGGGGCTCGTATGGTGCCCTGGGCCGGCGTCGGTGCGTAGCGGCATGCTCCCGCAACTGGACGACGCGGGCGTACGACGGCTGGTGGACGGAGTGGTCGCCGCAGCGCTGAGCGCTCCCCCCACAGTGCCCGGGGGCGCCCGGGTGCTATAGAAAGAGGCGTAAGCGGCCGAATCTGACCCGTGCTGCCCTTAGCCGCCGCCCGCGGGTCGAAGACAGGCTACACCCCCATCATGCGCCTCCAGGACATGGGTCCGCTCGCCCTCGCCGCCGCGATCCGCGAGCGCAAGCTCTCATCTGAGGAAGTAACACGGTTTTTCCTCGAACGTATCGCCCGTCTCGACGGTCAGATCGGCGCCTTCACCCAGGTCTGGCCCGATGACGCGCTGCGGGACTCCCGCGCTCGCGACCAGTCGCGTGGGGAGCGGCCGCCCTTCCACGGCGTGCCAATCGGCGTCAAGGACCTCAACCTCGTGCGCTTTCGCCGGACCGATTTCGGCGGCGGCGCCTTGGGGCCGGTATGGTCTCCGGTGGATGATCGCACCGTCTCGCGCCTCCGGGCGGCGGGGTTTGTGCTGATCGGCAAGCTGGCGACCTCGGAGCTGGGCGCCCTCCCGATCACCGAGCCGCGCGGCCGCCCACCGACACGCAACCCCTGGGATCTGAGCCGCACAGCTGGAGGATCGTCGGGCGGCAGCGCGGCGGCCGTCGCAGCGGGAATGCTGCCGGTGGCTCATGGCAGTGACGGGGGTGGCTCGATCCGGATCCCCTCCTCCTTTTGCGGGCTCGTGGGCCTGAAGGCGACGCGCGGCTCGATCCCCAACGCTTTCGGTCTGCCCGAAAAGGAGATCCTCTTCACCTGCGGTGCCCTCACCCGAAAGGTGGCGGATGCCGCGGCGCTCTTCGATTGGATGAGTCGCCGTCCGCCTACGGTCCTCATGCCCCCGGGACCGCGTCGCGTCTGGATGCTCACCCAAACGGTCGTAGGGCCCACCGATCCCGAGGTGCTCGCCGCGCTCTATCGGGTGGCCGGGCTGCTGGAGCATGGGGGCCACTCGGTGGAGGAGCGGCAGGCGCCCGAAGGCGATCTCGACAGTTTCCTACCTATCTGGCAGGGGATGATGGCGAGTCTGCCTCTCCTGCGGCCCTCGCGCGCTGAGCCCGCTACGCGCTGGCTACGGGAGTCCGCGGTAAAGCTTCCTTCTGGACTGGGGCAAGAGCGGCAGCGGGAGATGACGCGGCGATGGGGAGAGTGGGCCGATGCCTCCGACGTATTGTTGACACCGACCGTGGCCGTCCCGCCGCCACCCGTCGGTTTCCTCCCGGTGGAAGACGGGGAGCGCTGCTTCCGCACCGCAGCGACTTTAGGTGCCTTCACCGCGCCCTTCAACGTCACCGGCCGCCCCGCGCTCTCGGTGCCCGCCGGGCTCCACCCGACACTTGGGGTCCCGATAGGTGTGCAGCTCTCAGGCCCCCCCGGCTCCGAAGGGCTGTTGCTCAGCCTCGGCGCGTACCTCGAGGAGGCGCTGCCTCCGCTCGGCTGGCCCCCGCTGGTAGATCCCGGTTGAAACCTCCTCGGCCCCTCTTGCGGCGGTCTCTCCGCGTGACGGCCCGCCACCCGGGCCCTGACCTCCAGTCGGGCGGGCAGCCCGTCGCGAGCAGGACGATCAGCGCGGTCACCACGCGCTTGGCGTCCATCCCTTTCTGTACGTAGGTCCATGCGTCTTCGACGGAGAAGGGGTCGCGGGGGTCGCTGGCGCCGCGCGGTCGGCGCAGTTGCCAACACCGGCGGACCTGCCCCCATGGGACGCCCCCACGTCCAGCTCAGGCCGAGCGTGCGCGCTACGGCACGGCGCGTCTCGGCGAGCGAAGGTCGGGAGCTGCGAAGGCGCTGACATCCGCCGAGGTGGGCGAGGCGCCCGTGTGGTTCGGAGGCGCCCCCACTCTTCCCCCATCGGCGGCGTCACGCGGGGAAGCATCACCGGACTGCCCCCACACCTGTCCGAGCGCCCCTCCAAAAACCTGCTCGACTCGGGTGCGAACACCCTCTGGCAGCGGGACCCCGGAGTCACGAGCGAAGACGGAAGGCCCGCGGCCCTGCCCGGCGCGCATCCGGGCGATCACCGCCTGGTTGGAGCCCGTGGTCAGCGAATCCTCGACCACGATGCCGGCGAGGCCGAGCGCGACCGCGTCACCGATCATCCAGCTGAAGGGGCCGTCCTCGGCGGCCGGGGCGTCGTTGGCGTCGCGATCGGGGAGCCCGCCTGCCCCCGCGAAAGCGCCATCTGCCGCCGCGGGCTCCGGGCGAGGGGCTGGGCCGGAAGCGGCGAGGCATGCGAGCACTTGCCGATTGCCAAAACGGCCTTGTAAGGCTGCAATGACCTGTGCCTCCACCCCGTCCTTCGCGGGCGTGATCGCCGCGGGGCAAAGGGCAGACTGGCCGGCGGGGCGGAGGTGGGCGTGCTGTCGCATCGGGCGCTCGGGAGGTACCGAGGCGACGCAAGGGCCGTGCCATACATCAAACCTTGGTTATTCCGGAAGATGCCGACGAACGGCCGACAGTCCGCCGGTCAGGTTGACGGTGGCACGCCATCAGGTACCGGCGCGGCAGGCTCCACCGCGGATGAACGGCACCGTCCCGCTCGGTGCGCGCCGCGGCGTCAGCGGCCGCCATTTCCAGGGTGTAGGCCCCGGTCGACTCCGTCGTCTTCCGACCGACCTCAGGAGGCACGGACAGCGCAGTCTCGGGGGCTCACCGTCGGCGTAGAACGCGACGGGGCCGGCCCGCTGCGCGCAGCAGCCCGCAGCGCCAGGCCTCGACGACGATGGGGTCGAGGTTCCCAAGGGCGGCTCGCGCGAGGCCCAACCCGAACCGTCGAGGGACTGGCCCGCCCGAGATCGCGCGGCGGTCCGCCCGGCCGACCGGGCGCCCGAATTCCCCGGCTGGAAACGGAGACGCTTGAGCAAAAAAGCGAACGCCCTTCCAAAGCGCAGTCTGGAGGGGCGTATCCGCTTGAAGTAGACCTAACGGGACGATTTCGGAACTGGTTGAGGGAGAACGGGGAGGGTGTGAGGGAGATGGTGAGAGCGGGGTATGCGCGATGAAGCTGCGCTTCTGCGCGGACCCGGGTCGGCTACTTCGCCTGGGCGTCAGCGCTCGGCGTGGGGCCACCGTAGCGGGGGTGGAGTTGGAGGTCGGGCGTGAGGATGCCGATCTCGACGAGGAAGGCCGTCTGCTCCTCGGCGGTCAGGGACGCCCAGCGCGCACGCACCGCGGCCGAGTCCGCGGCGATCTGGGGGTCGGCGTAGGGGTTCGTGGGCTGGTTCATCTCAGACTCCAGAAGAAGTATAGCGCGAGGGGCGGAAGTAGCCGACGATTACCGCGGGGTCGCGCACCGCGACCTGGGTGTGCGTCTTCGTGAAGATAGACGCGCCAGGGAACGCTGGAACCCCCTCGACGAAAACGCCGCGGACGGTCTGGTAGAACTTGTCACCGCCTCCGAGCGTCCTGTCCGCGTCGCGGAGGTAGAAGTTGAGGACCGCGCAGTCCAACTCCCGGAGGAGCAGATCGTCCCCTCCGCTGCGGCTGGGGCGGTTGACCGGCACCGGCGCCCCGATGGTGGCGAGTCGAGGGAGCAAATCATCGTAGGCGCCCGCCAGCGCGCCGGTGGCGGCGCTTCGGGTGAGGTCGAAGCAGCGGCCGAGGTGGATGAACGCGCCGATGACGGAGGGTCGCTTCACCTTGCCGCGGGCATGCTGTTCTTCCGCGAACGCCCAGGCCCGCTCGGGGTTCTGCTCCCAGAAGTAGATCCCCTCGCCGAGCCAGTCCCACTGGTTGCTGCTCGGCTTCATCGGCTCACCGGTGACCAGCACACGATCAGCAATTGCCTGGTCACAGCCGTGGAAGCCTACGATGACGCGGTGGTCGAGGAGCGCGAGGGGGGAGGGCACAGCGGCGATCTAACCTGATCCAACCCCAGCTCGCGACTGGTCCGCCCCGGGAAGGCCCCCGTATTGTCGCGCCACCGAAGGAGTTCTGCCGTCCCGTTAGGGCGCACGCTACCGTCAACGAGAAAGGCCCTTCCAAACTCGCGTTCAGAAGGGCCTTTCAGTGGTAGTCCCAACGGGACGATTTCGGAACTGGTTGAGGGAGAACGGGGAGGGGGTGAGGGAGATGGTGAGGGAGGTGTATCAGCGTTGAACCTGCGCTTATTGGCGGTACTCGTTCGCATGGGGCGCGAGCGTCGGGGGGCGCTCCAGTCCACGACCGGCTCGGCGAATACGTAGTCTGGGAGGACCGGACGCTTGCGTACCTCTCGTTCCTACCGCGCAGCCCGCGGCGACCCGTACTCACAGCCGCACGTTGATGAATGCCTCCAGGTCCACCTGAAGCCCCAGCGAGGTGAATGCCCGAGTTCCGGCATAGAAGCCAAGGTTGAACCTGTCTCCACCCAGGAGATGACCCATCCCGGCCTCCATCCCAATCGAGCCGCCCCAGTCCTCGACCGGGCCGGTGACCCGTGTGGCCCCGACGGCGGCGCCCACCCGACCGTAGAACGCGGCGGGGAGGTAGCGGGTCCGGCTGCTCTGACGACCGTTGATGTTGGAGTTGGAGCGGATCGGGATGCGGTACCGGGCGAACAGGTCCACCGTGGAGCTCAGCTGCGCGTTCTCCAGCAACATGCCCCCTTCCTCTCCCGGGGCGCCGGGCAGGCTGTAGCTCACCAGGTTGAGCTCGGTGTAGCCGGCACCCAGCTCATCGCCGACCACGGGGGAGAGCCGTATGCGCGCCAGGTGGAAACGCGAGGCGAACGTCGCGTCCCCTCCATCGGTGCCCTCCACCAGCCCCCCGTACAGCCAGGAGTGGTAGGTCGTAGAGAGGCGGAGCTTTGGGGCCACCTTGAACAGGACGCCGACCATGTAGCCGAACGGCAGGTCCTTGGTCGGCAGATACGCCTCGTCGGAGGCCTCAGGATCCACACGCCCGAAGGAGTAGGTCTCGGTCACGACCTCGTCACCGACGGTGAGCCTCGCGTACTTCGCCTCGAAGCCGAGCCAGTCGTTGAGCACCAGGAGCGCCGAGCCCCCCAGCTCGCCGGTAGGCTCGAACGTGTAGGTGACGCCGAGCCGCTCCGCGTTGGTCGCCAGCGCGCTCACGCTGGGCTGATAGAAGGAGTAACAGCTGTGCGCGGCGCCGATGAGGGAGGGCCCGCCGTGGTCGGGCGGGTCGCCGTAGCGGTACATCAGCTCGACGACCAGCGCGTCACCGGGTCCCGCCCACGCATCAGGCATGGGGAACAGGAGGCCCAGGAGCAGCGGGGCCCTAAGGAGAGTGGGGTGCCCGGCCCGGGAGACGCCGACGTGCTCGGCCCGCTGCGCGTCCGTGGACCGTATCATCCCCCGGTCGTATTGTATGACCGAGGATCACGCAAGCGATTTGGGTTTCGGCCTCCAAGGGCGCGGTGCTCGTCACCCTGAACCAGCGGGAGTTCGAGCGGTTCGTGCCGCGGATCCGGGTTGAAGGCCTCAACGAGAAAGCCCCACCCAAACGGTAGTTTGGATGGGGCTTATTGGTAGTCCCAACGGGACTCGAACCCGTGTTCCTGCCGTGAGAGGGCAGTGTCCTAGACCGCTAGACGATGGGACCCTATCTCAAGCCGGGCGCATTTAGCTGAAGCACGTGTGCCCGTCAAGGAGGTGGTTGGGGCGCTAGGTTTCGAACCTAGACTCTTCAGGGTCAGAACCTGACGTGTTGCCAATTACACCACGCCCCATCGATCACGACCGAAGTCGCGACCCGTCCACAACGGCGCACGTTTAGCACGGTGCCCTCCGGCCCGTCAAGGACCGGCCGCCCCCCAGGGGTTCAGCACCAGCCCGTCCGCCGCGAGCCTGGTCTCGATCACCACAACCGCCGCGGCCTCGGCCTCACGCGCCCGCTCCAGCGACGCCAGCGCGGCCGCCCACGCCGCCGCATCCCCCGCATCCGCCGCCGCCGTGAGCGAGTCGTATCCGGAGGCTCGGGCCTGCCAAGCGCCCACGAGCGCCTCGTGAGGGCCACGCCAGCTGTCGGGCACCGTCAACACCGAAGCCGAGCTGGCCACGTCACGGGCGGCCACCAGGTAGCCGCTCCTGAGGCGTCCCCGCGCCGCCTCCGCCGCCCCCGGGTCCTCCCCCATCGCGAGAGCCACGGTCAGCAGCTGCCCGGACAGGGACCGGTTTTGTTCAAACACTGGTTTTATCGCGTCGTGGTACGCGACCGCCGCCGCATCCGTCGCGCCGACCTCGCAGGCAGCCCACACGGCGATAAGAGGCAGGAACCTGGACATCGCCCCCTGCTAGCGCCCCGCTGGCTCGCTGGAAAGGCCCAGACTCAAGGATGGTTCAACCCCCGGATGGCGCACCCCACATGAAGGCCCTTGAGTCCTCGTTGATCCGGCTTCGCGCGGAGCTGCGCGCGCGGCGCGCCCGGCTGGGCGGCAGCGCCCACCCGGCGCGGCTCCTCATCCGCCTCGACGATCTGAATGCGCCGGGGCCGGATCCCGGGCCGGGGATCCTCCCTCAAGCCGAGGTTCATCGGTTCATTGTTGCCGCCGTGATGTGGGGGGGCGCCCTGCCGGTCCGGGTGGTCGGGCGCGCCGACAACCCACGAGTTGCCGATACCGTCCGTTTCGCGTGGCGGCTGGAGTGCCCCGTTCGGCTCCGGACCAACGCCCGCGGCCTGGCCGACCGCGCGGAGTTGCTCGTCGACAGCGGGCTCCGTGAGCTCCGCGTGGCGGTGGCCGGCCCCCGCCAGGAGGCGGCCTGCGGCGACACAGAAGCCGAAGTGCACCAGGCCCTCGCGGCGCTGCGACGCGCCAAGGAGGAGCGGCGCGCTCAGTATCCCACGGTCATCGCCGAGGTCCCGATCAGCCCCGAAACCGCCGACGTCGTACCTGCGGTTCTCCGAACCATGCGGGACGCCGGCGCCGACGCGGTCGAGCTCACGCCGCCTTTTCGAGGCCCCGCGGTGGAGGAGTCCCAGTGGGTGCTCCTCGATGTTGCGGCGGTTGACCGGCCCCCGTTCCATCGGACGCCGGAGGCGGTGCTCGCGAGTTTGCGGGAGCCCGCCTCGGGGGACGCCCCCGGGAATCCGAGGCGTCGGGGAAGAGACGGCGCATCCTGCCCGCTCGGGACGCTCCAGATCGAGCTCACCGCGCAGGGCGCGCTGCGGAGTTGCCCCTTTCACGCGGACATGACGCCGTGGAATGGGGATATCTCGGCCGATTGGGCCCGCCTCGCCGCGCACCGGGGGCACATCCGGTCCTGCGAACGCCGTTGCCTGCACCCGGATCTTACGCCCTGGTGATCGGAGGCAACGGCTTGACGATTCGGGGCCCGATCGATAGACGCCGCCGCTTTCGCGGACGCCGGTGTCGCTCCCCCTGATTCGACTTGACACGCTGGGACCACGCGGTCTGGAGATCACTCCGGACGCGTGGGCGCTGGCGTGCGCCGCCGAGGGAGCGGGTGGCCCGGTGCAGGGCCTGACGGGACGGATCCACCTCGAGCGCCACGACAAGCAGATTTTCGTCCACGGGGAGCTGGCCGCGACAGTGACGCTGCCGTGTGTCCGGTGCCTCGCCCCGCTGTCCCTCGCGCTCGCGGGGCCCTTCGCGTGTTTGTACTCGCCGCTGGCCGCGGTGCCAGAGAAGGGCGAAGACGACGACACCGAGCCCGAGGTGCCTCCGGCCCTGTCCGGTCGGGTTGAGGAATTTGGAGAATATGACGGCGTGGCCCTCGACCTGCGCGACGTCGTTCGCGAGTTCTTCGCGCTCGAAACGCCCGCGCAGCCCCGCTGCGCGGATGGATCGACCGACGAAGATGCGGCGTGTCTCGCCCGTTGGGCGGCGCTGGCCGGGCCCGTCTCCGATGCCGATGCCCCCCAATCGGGCGCCTTCGCGGCGCTTGCGTCTTTGAAGATTCAGAAGTAAACCCGGCCGTTAGCCGAAGACAGGAGTACTCCATGGCTGTTCCGAAAAAACGCGTCTCCCGCAGCGCCCGTGACAAGCGGCGCGCAAACGACCGGATCATCTCGACGCAGGCGGTCGGCACCTGCCCCGCTTGCGGCGCCTCCCGGTTGTCTCACCACGTGTGCCCTTCTTGCGGCACGTACAAGGGCCACAAGCTATTCGCCGACGCCGACACCGGCGGCGACACCGCCCAGACCTGATCTGCCCCGCCGCCCGGCGCGGGCATCGGGGCCTCACCCGCTGCCCGTCTGGTCGGAAGACCCTTCGGAGTTTTCCTCATGGATCGCACAGAGATCAGCACAAAGGCCAAAGAGCTCATCATCGATTCGTTGGACATCCGCGGCGAGGTCCGCGATGACGCGTCCTTCGTCGACGATCTCGGCGCCGACTCCCTCGACATCGTGGAGCTGGTGATGGCCATCGAGAAGGCGTTCAACATTGACATTCCCGATGAGGATGCCGAGAAGATCGAGACCGTCGAGGACGCGATCAACTACATCGACCGCGCTCTCAACCCGGCTGCGTAAGATGTCGCGGCGCGTGGTGGTGACCGGCCTGGGAGCCGTCACCCCCTGCGGTCTGGACGTCGGGGCCACTTGGGCCGCGATGTGTGCCGGCCGTTCCGGGGTCTCCACCATCACCCGATTCGACGCATCGGCCTTGCCGGTACGTATTGCTGCCGAGGTGCGTCAGTTCGACGCCGAGCAACGGCTCGGCCGAAAAACCGCCCGACGGATGGACCGTTTTACGCAGTTCGCCGCGGTAGCCGCGTACGAGGCTATGCAGCACGCTGGCCTGACGGTTGGCGGCCCACCCAACCCTCGCCTGGGCGTCTACCTGGGTACTGGTATCGGCGGACTCGGGGAAGTGGAAGAGGGAACCCGCGTTTTTGATCGGGAGGGCTACAAGGGCATGTCGCCCTTCTTCATCCCGCGCGCGCTCACCAATATGGCCGCCGGGCACGTCGCTATGGCGGTCGGCGCCCAGGGCCCGAGCCTCTGTGTCTCCACAGCCTGCGCCACCGGAAATCACATGATCGGGGAAGCCGCGCGCGCCATCCGGGCCGGCGACGCCGACGTCATCATCGCTGGCGGCTCAGAGGCCGCGCTCAGCGCGGTCGCCGTAGCGGGCTTCCTGGTGATGAAAGCGCTGTCCCGTCGTAACGACGACCCGACTACCGCGTCGCGCCCCTTCGACGCCGACCGCGACGGGTTCGTCATGGGCGAGGGCGCCGGCGTGCTCATCCTCGAAGCGCTTGAGCACGCCAGGGCCCGGGGCGCGCAGATCTTCGCCGAGATCGTGGGTTATGGTTTGACCAACGACGCCCACCACGACACGGCGCCCGCTCCCGGCGGCGCAGGTGCGGTCCGATGTATGCGGATGGCGCTCGCCGGTTCCGGGCTTACACCCGAGGATATCGACTACATCAACGCGCACGGCACCTCAACTCCGTACAACGACTCGGCCGAGACCGAAGCGATCAAGACGGTGTTCGGTGCACACGCCGCCCGACTCGCGGTGTCGAGCACCAAGAGCGTCACCGGCCACCTCCTCGGCGCCGCCGGTGGGGTCGAGGCGGTCGCGACGGTGCTGGCCCTCCACAGCGGCATCGTACCGCCAACCGCCAACTACCGCACCCCGGACCCGGCGTGTGACCTCGACTATGTCGTGGAGGGGGCCCGGCTTGCACGGCCGCGGGCCGCCTTGTCCAACGCATTTGGCTTCGGCGGCGCCAACGCCACGCTGGCCTTTCGTCGCTTTGAGGAGGGTTGATGAAGTTCCTCGTCGGGTCGGATCACGCAGGGCTTAGCCTCAAACGCCAGCTCATCGAGCGGCTACGCGCCCAGTCGGTCGACGTGGTTGATGTCGGCACCGACTCCGCCGCCTCCTGTGACTATCCGGACTTCGCGCTGGCGGTCGCACGCGGGGTCGCGGCGGGAGAGGCAGACTTTGGCCTCCTCTGTTGCGGAACGGGCCAGGGGATGGCCATGACCGCGAATCGCGTGCCGGGCGTGCGCGCCGCGGTCGTCGCCGACACCTTCACCGCACGCTCCACTCGAGAGCACAACGACGCCAACGTGCTCTGCCTCGGCGAACGCGTGGTGGGCGCGGGTCTTGCCGGCGACATCCTCGATCTCTTTCGGACCACGCCATTCGCCGGAGGCCGACACCAGGGCCGCGTCAGCAAGATCAACGCGCTCGACGGCGCCAAGGCGGCCAGGTCATGACTCCCAACCTGGCGGCCGCCGATCCGGAGGTCTGGGCGATCGTCGAACAGGAGACTCGGCGCCAAAGGGACCACCTGGAGCTGATCGCCTCGGAGAACTACGTCTCGACCGCCGTGCTCGAGGCGGCAGGCTCGGTCCTCACCAACAAGTATGCCGAGGGCTTGCCTGGGAAACGCTACTACGGCGGCTGTGAATTTGTCGACCTGGTCGAGGACGTCGCCCGCCGGCGGGCGATGACCTTGTTCGGCGCGCCGGGCGTCAACGTACAGCCCCACTCGGGCGCCCAGGCGAACGGTGCGGTGTATCTCGCTGCCTTAAAGCCGGGAGAGACCCTGCTTGGCCTGGACCTGTCGAACGGCGGCCACCTTACCCACGGCTCGGCCGCGAACTCCAGCGGCAAGCTCTACCGGGCCGTACATTATCGAGTCGATAGCCGCGGCTTTATCGATCTTGACAGCGTCCGCGAAATGGCGCGGCGCGAGCAGCCGCGGATCATCGTCACCGGGGCGAGCGCCTATCCCCGGACCTGGGACTTCGCGGCGTTCCGCAGCATCGCCGACGAGGTGGGGGCGCTCCTGCTCGCCGACGTCGCGCATGTCGCCGGCCTCGTGGTCACCGGCCTTCATCCTTCACCGTTCCCCCACTGCGACTACGTCACCACCACCACCCACAAGACCCTCCGGGGCCCCCGCGGTGGCATCGCGATGGCGCGCGCAGAGCTGATGAAGGGCCTCAACAGCGCGGTCTTCCCAGGGAGTCAGGGTGGTCCGCTCATGCACGTCATCGCGGCGAAGGCGGTCGCCTTCGGTGAGGCGCTTCGCCCGGAGTTCCGCACCTACGCGGCTGCTGTATTGGAGAACGCGCAGGTGCTCGCGCACCGGCTCCTCGAGCATGGTTTCGATCTCGTGTCCGGCGGCACCGACAACCACCTGATGCTCCTCGATCTCTCGTCACGGCCCTACTCCGGGAAGGACGCGGAGGAGGCGCTCGGCCGCGCGGGGATCACCGTCAACAAGAACACCGTCCCCAATGAAAAACGCAGCCCCTTCGTCACCAGCGGCGTACGCCTCGGCACGCCGGCGCTGACCACCCGGGGCATGGGACCGGCCGAGGTCAGCCGAATCGCCGACTGGATCGCGGAGGCCCTCGACCATCGGGACGATCCCGAGCACCTCGCGCGCATCGCGGCCGAGGTTCGGGACCTGTGCGCGGGCTTCCCGGTGCCTGGGCTTGATCGGGAGCGTCTACCCTCGTGAATTGCCCCGCCTGCCAGCATCCCGACTCGCGTGTGGTGGACACCCGCGGCTCGGTGGGCTCGGTCCGGCGTCGGCGGGTCTGTGAGGGCTGTGGGCATCGTTTCACGACGTTCGAGCGGATCGAGCACCGCCTTCCGCTCGTGCTGAAAAAGGACGCACGTCGGGAGCCCTTCAACCGCGAAAAGCTCTTGGAAGGAATGCGCCTCGCCTGCCGAAAACGGCCGGTCTCGGAGGAGGTGCTCGAGGCCGCCGTCGACCGTGTCGAAGGCGCCCTGGCCCGTCGCACGGAGCGGGAGGTGGCCAGCGCCGAGATCGGTGGGCTCGCACTGGAGGAGCTCCGGGTGCTCGACCACGTGGCCTACATCCGGTTCGCTAGCGTATATCGCGCGATGGGGCAGCCGGCTGACTTTCTCGAGGTGCTACGCCCTCTCCTAGAAGATCCGTGAGCACCCGGCAGGCCGACCCGGGCCGCGACAGGTTCATGGGCATGGCCTTGGAGATGGCGCGCCGCGCCGCCGGCCGAACCGCCCCCAACCCAATGGTGGGCGCCGTGATCGTGGTCGATGGCCAGGTCGTCGCGGAGGGCCACACCCGTCCACCGGGCCAGGATCACGCTGAGGTGGACGCCCTACGCCGCGTCCCGGCCGGTGTAGATCTCCGGCAGGCCACGATGTACGTCACGTTCGAACCGTGCTGCCATCACGGCAGAACACCGCCGTGTACCGATGCAATCCTCAAGAGCGGTCTCGGCGCGGTGGTGGTGGGCACGATCGACCCTTTCCCGCTGGTCGCGGGCCGTGGCATCCGCATCCTCCAGGAGGCCGGACTCCAGGTGGCTGTGGGGGTCCGCGAGCGCGAGTGCCGCAGGCAAAACCTTGGCTTCATTCGCGCGATCCGGCATGGCCTGCCTACAGTGACCGTGAAGGCGGCCCAGAGCCTCGACGGCCGTATCGCCGCAGCGGACGGCGGCGCGCGCTGGGTCACCGGGCCGGCCGCTCGGGAGGTCGGGCACCAACTCCGCGACCAGCACGACGCGATCCTCGTCGGAATCCGCACCGTGCTCGCCGACGATCCCGCGTTGACGACGCGGTCTCCCGGCGGCCGGGATGCCGCCGTAGCGGTGCTGGACTCGCAACTCCGGATACCGGAAAACGCTAAGTTATTTGAGGCAAATCGTCCTGTATTCCTGTTCTGCTCGGCGTCCGCGCCTGAGCGGGCGCTGCCTGCACCGGTGTTCCGGGTGCCGGATGCGCCCCGGGGCCTCGATCTCGACGCGGTCTTGCGGGTCCTGGTCGCCGCGGGCCAACACCGGGTGCTCGCGGAGGGCGGGGGCGAGGTCCATCGCTCGCTCCTCGCGGGTGCCTACGTCGATCAGATGGAGCTCTTTGTCAGCCCCCGTGTGCTCGCCGGCGGGGCGCCGGTCGTCGGCGGGCCCGGCTTCTCGCTCGCCGGCGCGCCGAGCTTCCGCCTCCGCGCCGCGGTACCGCTGGGGGATGATCTGCACCTCTCCCTTGAGTCCACCCGCGACGAAATCCTTCTTGACCCTGTACTTTACGAGCCAGGAGCCGTCGATGTTCACCGGGCTGGTTGAGACGTCCGGCACGCTTCGTGCCACCCGCGCCGTGGGCACTGGCCGCGAGCTCCAGCTCGTCGCTACTTTCACCGACCTCGTGCTGGGCGAGTCGATCGCGCACGACGGTGTGTGTCTTACGGTCGAGCGCTCTGATGATCGCGGCAACTACACCGTCACCGCCGGCGAAGAGACGCTTCGTCGTACGACGCTCGGCGACAAGCGCGCCGGGGACACCCTCCACCTTGAACGTGCGCTTCGTGTCGGTGACCGGCTGGGCGGACACCTCGTTCAGGGCCATGTTGACGCCGTCGGCGAGGTGCTGCGGGTCGGAGACGGCAGGGACTGGCTCCGGATCGACATCGCCGCGCCCCCCCACCTCGGCCGTTACCTCGTAGAGAAGGGCTCGATCACGGTGGACGGTGTCAGCCTCACGGTCAACGAGGTAGATGGTTCGGTTTTCTCGGTCGGCATCATTCCGCACACCATGAAGCTGACCCATCTGGCACACTTACGATCCGGTAGTCGGGTAAACCTGGAGGTCGATGTGATCGCCAGATACGTCGAGCGGCAGCTCGCTGGCCCGCTCACCGGACTCTCCGTCGAACGACTGGGCGAATTGGGCTTCGTGAAGGAGGATAAATGGACTTCGAGGTGATGTCTCCCGACCCTGAGCGGCGGGTAGCGGCCGCAATTGCCGATATTCAAGCTGGCAAGATGGTCATCCTCGTCGACGACGAGGACCGCGAGAACGAAGGCGACCTCGCGATGGCGGCCGAAATGGTCACTCCGGAAGCCATCAACTTCATGGCCCGTCATGGCCGAGGGCTTATCTGCCTCACGCTCACCGAGGAGCGGGTGCAGCAGCTCCGTCTCCCGATGATGGCAGCCCAGAACACCTCGCCCTACGCCACCGCGTTCACCGTCTCCATCGAGGCGCGGAGCGGCGTGAGCACGGGCATCTCTGCCGCGGATCGGGCGCATACCACGCGGGTCGCCATCGACCCGGCGACGACCACTGCAGACCTCGTGACCCCAGGCCACGTGTTCCCGCTCAGGGCGCGTAACGGCGGGGTGCTCGTTCGTACCGGGCAGACCGAGGGTTCCGTAGATCTTGCGCGTCTCGCCGGTCTCAACCCCTCCGGCGTCATCTGCGAGATCATGAACGACGATGGCACCATGGCCCGCCGCTCGGATCTTGAACGTTTTGGGGCCTTGCATCAAATCCACATCGTGACGGTCGCCGACATCGTCCGGTGGCGGCTGCGGAACGAGCGCCTGGTGCAGACCGTGATCGACACGGAGATCCACACCGAAGAACACGGGACCTTCCAGGCCCGAGTCTTCCGCGGCAGCAACGGCGGCGGCACGCACCTCGCGCTCTGGCGGGGAGACCTGTCGGTCGGGCCGGCGCTGGTACGCGTACAGACCGCCTGTATCGCCGCCGATGTGTTCCGGGCGTTGTCCTCCGATTCGAGCGCACAGATCCGCGCCGGATTGGAGCGCATCGCGGCCGAAGGCCGGGGCGTGATGCTGTACTTGCACCTCGATGGCGGCACCCCAGACGATCTCCTCAACCGGCTTCGCGAACACCTCGCCCCCGGCACCGGGGCCAAGGTGGTGGGTGATCCGCTCCGCGAGCTGGGCATTGGAGCCCAGATCCTGCGAGAGCTCGGAGTGCGCGAGATCCGGCTGCTGACCAACAACCCTCGCAAGATCGTCGGGTTGGAGGGTTATGGTCTTCGCGTCGTGGAACGGCTGCCGCTCGCGGTCGAGGTGCACCCTGATCGCGAGGCCTTTCTGTCGGGTCGAGAGGAGCTGGGCCACCTGATCGGCTTGAGCCAGGAGCAGGCATGAGCGCGGTGATTGAGGGCGATCTGATCGACCGTGGTGGGCGCTACGCCATCGTCGCGGCGCGGTTCAACGAATTCATCACCGGCCGGCTGATTGACGGCGCGGTCGACACCCTGAGACGACACGGGGTGGATCCGGCGCAGATCACCGTGATTCGCGTCCCTGGAGCGTACGAGATCCCGCTCGTGTGCCAACGTACTGCCGCGACCGGTCGTTTTGACGCGATCCTCGCGCTCGGCGCAGTGATCCGCGGCAACACGCCCCATTTCGACTACGTCGCGGGCGAGGTCGCCAAGGGAGTCGCAGCGAGCTCAATCCAGACAGGTATACCGGTGATCTTCGGTGTACTCACCACAGACACCATCGAGCAGGCCGTCGAGCGCGCAGGGACGAAGATGGGCAACAAAGGCGCGGAAGCCGCGGCGGCGGCGATCGAGCTGGTCAACCTCCTCAAACAGCTGGTGCCCTGATGTCCAGCCGACGGCGGGCCCGCGAGGTCGCCCTGGCCGCGCTCTATGCGGTCGACGTGGGCGGCATGGCCGCCGGGGAAGCGCTTGAGGGGGTGTGGCAGACCACGCTCACCAGCGACACCCCCACCGAGCCGCCCACCGCCGAAGAGCATAGCTTCGCCGCCGAGGTCGTCACCGGCGTCACCAACAGCCTGACGGTCATCGACAGCCAGGTCGAGGCGGCCAGCGTCAACTGGCGTCTCGCACGGATGCCGGCGGTAGACCGAAACATCCTGAGGATTGGCACCTGGGAGCTGACCCAGCGACGCGACATCCCGCCGTCAGTGAGCATCAACGAGGCGATCGAGCTGGCCAAACTGTTTGGCGCCGCCGAGTCGCGGGCATTCGTCAACGGGATCCTGGACCGGATCGCCACGGAGCTCGGCCGCGGCGGACGGCGCGCCAAGGCGGGCTAGCCGCCCTAGCTGAAACGGATCTCCTGCAGCGTAATCGCGAGGCGATTGATCCGATAGTTCAGGTTGCTTCGGGATATCCCCAAACGGCGGGCCGCGCGCGCCTGGACCCCGCCTGCCTCCTGGAGCGCCTCGGTGATCAGGGCGCGCTCGTAGCTGTCCAGGGCGTCGGGCAGGCCGCCAGGCCCCACATCGTCGAGGCGCGGACGCGCGTCCTCCGGCAGCTCGATCCCGCCGTCCGGCATCTGCACCGCGGCGATCTCGGGCGTATTCCCGAGGATCACCGCCCGCTCCATCACGTGCTCCAGCTCCCGCACGTTTCCCGGCCACGAGTAGCTCAGCAAGCTCGCGAGAGCGCCAGCGGCCAGATGGGTGCAGGGCCTACCGTGGCGCGCCGCGAACTTCTTGACAAAATGACCGGCCAACACGGGGATATCGTCCCGTCGGTCCCGCAGCGGGGGGAGCCGGATCGCGAACACATTCAGCCGGTAGTAGAGGTCGGCTCGGAAAGCCCCTCGTTTGACCTCCTCCCGAAGATCCCGGTTGGTCGCGGCGACCACCCGCACGTCGACGGAGACCGGATGCTCACCGCCGACCCGGGTGAAGGTGCCTCCCTCCAAAACCCGCAACAACTTCACCTGGGTTGTGGCTGGAATTTCGCCGATCTCGTCGAGGAAGAGCGTACCGCCGTCGGCCTGCTCGAACTTGCCCTGGTGCTGCCTCACCGCACCGGTGAACGAGCCGCGCTCGTGACCAAAAAGCTCGGATTCTAACAGATTTTCCGGCAAGGCACCGCAATTGACCACGACGATCGGACCGTGGGAGCGCCGGCTTCGGTAGTGGATCGCGTGGGCGATCAGGTCTTTGCCGGTGCCCGTCTCGCCCTGAACCAGGACCAACGCCGATGAGTCCGCGACCGCCTGAACCTGGGCGTAGACCTCACGCATCGCCGGCGCGGCGCCGATGATGTCGTGAAATCCGTACTTCTCGTCCACTTCTCGCCGGAGCTGCTGAAGCTCCCGCTGCATGGCCCGGGTCTGGAGCGCCCGAGAGAAGACCAGCAACAGCTCGTCGCGCTCCACCGGCTTGATGAGGTAGTCCACCGCGCCAGCCTGCATCGCCGCGACAGCGTCACGCACCGAGCCGAAGCCGGTCATGACGACCACACGGGTGTCAGGCCAATGAACTCTTGTCACCTGCAGCAGCTCGACCCCGCTCTTGCCCGGCATCTTGACGTCGGTAATCAAAAGATCGAAGGGAGACCGGCGTAAAACGTCGAGGGCCTCCTCAGCCGAAGCGACGAGCGTGACCTCGTACCCGGCCTTGGACAGGTTGACCATCAGCGCGTTCCGGACCGCCCGATCGTCGTCGACGACCAGGACCCGGGCGCCGCTCAAAAAAGCTCCAGCCGGTACGGCATGAGCGCAAAACTGCGTTCGCCCTGGAGCCGCGACAACGCTTCGAGGTCGGCGAGGGCCTCCGGCACCTTCAGCTTGGGCTGGAACATCCGAATCACTACCGCCGGCACGGTGCCCGGCGGCCCCCAGGAATCGAAAGTGACCAGGGTGTACGGTGCTCGCGCGCCCATGCCTGCAGCGGCACGGGCCGCGTCCACCGCG
This sequence comes from Deltaproteobacteria bacterium, assembly GCA_947486185.1. Lineage (GTDB taxonomy): Bacteria > Myxococcota_A > UBA796 > UBA796 > SXON01 > CANKTH01. Next base: position 34,142 of record CANKTH010000011.1, on the reverse strand, counting down.
TCGAAAAAGCCGCCCATCGTGTCGACAAGGCCCTTGCCTTGGGCGTCGACACCGCTCCAGACCCGACCGCGCGCGATGAGCTCGACGTCGTCGGGCGCCATACCGCGACCATCGCCGACGCGCGTCTTGAACTGTGAGTAGGTCTCAGCAATCAAGTGGTCCAGAGCAGCGTATTCGACCTCGTCGAAGGGCCGCGCCAGAGAATACATGCTCGCGTTGCGCCCGCGCTGGTACCACTCCGTGTGCACCTGCAAGGAGTCAAAAAGCTGGGCCACATTGAACTTCCCGCCGTACACCCCGATGGAGCCCGTCACGGTCGTAGGGAGCGCGAAGATCTGGTCGGCGCCCGCGGAAACGTAGTAGCCCCCCGACGCGGCGTAGCCCCCCATGCTCACGATGACCGGTTTCCCCTCTTCTTTGACCCTCTCCACCGCGCGCCAGATCTCGTCGGACGCAAACGAGGAGCCACCGGGACTGTCCACCCGAAGCACCACCGCCTTGACCGCCCGCGCGCTGGCCGCGCGCTCCAACTGCTCGACCACGGTATCGCTTCCCGTGGAACTACCTCCAAAAAGCCCGCCCGGATTGGAACTCCCGCCGGTAATCGCCCCATCGACGATGACCGTGGCGATCGCGCGCTGCGGCTCCCAGCCGCTGGTATCCCGATCGAGCCCGTACTCCTCCTCGATCGAAAACCCACGCTTGAAGGCCTCTTTGAGCACGCTCTCAATCGCGTCCGGGTAGACCAGCCCATCCACCAGGCCCTTGTCCAGCGCCTCCTTCGCGGTGTAGGGCGACCCGTCGATCAGCGCCTTGACCTCGTCGTCGCTCCGGCCTCGGCCCCGCCCCACGGCCTCGACCAGAGCGGCGTAGGTGTCGTCAAGCAGCGCCTCGAGCTCTTCCCGCGCGGGCCCGGTGGAGCCGGTCTCAGTGGTCCGCTCAGGCGCCGACTTGTACTCGGCGCGCTTGGCATACTGAGCTTCGACGCCGATGAGGTCGAGGGTGCCCTTGAAGAACTGGAGCTCCGCACCCACTCCGACCAGATCGAGGGTGCCCGCCGGGTGGAGGTACACCCGGTCACACGCCGCGGCGAAAAAGTACGCGCGCGTGGACGCGCCGTCCCCGAGGATCGCGACGACAGGCTTACGGTTATTCCGGGCCAACGCCACTACTCCCCGCAGCTCCTCGATCTGTGCGTAGCTGTAGGGCACGTCGCGCACGCGGAAGATGAGACCCTTCACCAGCGGATCTTCGGCGGCGTCGTGGATGCGGCGGAGGAAAGAGAGGTAGGACTCCGAAGGCCGGGAGAAGAGCCCCGATCGTGGCTGGTAAGGTAGCGGCTCGCCGAGCTCGAAGCTGGCGAGCGTGCGTCCCGGTGAAATCAGGTGATCGTCTCCGCGTACGCTGACCGCATACGCGCCCACACCCGGGTCGCCGCCCGCCGTCGCGGCGCTTCCGTGCACCCCGAATCCGACATCCGTCAGTCGGAGCTCCACCGAGCCGCCGTACTCGGCCACCTGGGCGCCAAGGAGGTCCGCCTCCACAAAACCGCGGAGCCAGACGCCGCGTATGGGCCTCACTTTCAGGGACCCCACGAGGTCGTGCTGGGCCGCAAGGTCGGGCGGGGTGGAGTAAAAATAGTCGGCGCCGAGCACCAGCCGGTCACCCGCCGGCCGGAGCGCGAGGCCGCCGCCGTAGTAGGAGTACACCCCAAGTCCCGGTGCGGGATTCCCGAGGTTCAGCGCCGTGGCACCCAGCCCGAGAAAGGGTACGGGCCGCCAACCGAGTCCTAGATCCCAGGACACGAAATTGTTGTCTGCGCCCCCCGGAATCTGCCAATGTATGCCCGTCCCGAAGGTGAGCGAATCGTCGAGCCGTATGGAGGCGCCCGAGCTGATGGTGGACCACACCCGGTCATCGGGCAGGACCCGCACGCTGAATCCCGCACCTACTCCGGCACCGGTCAGCGCCAGCGTCGCGGCGTTCAGCCCCTCGACCCCGGTAGACTGGAAATAGAAACCCGTCATCGGGTCGCGATCAAAGTTCAGGAGCGCGACGTTCTCGTACAGGACATGCGCGCCGTCTTCGCCGGCGATGCTCCGAAAGGGCAGATCAGGCCGCTCGAGATCCTGGGCGACCGCGAGCGGGAGAAAAAGCGACGCGAGGGCGAAGGTCATAGGCGGGTCAGCGTATCCGGATCACACCGGCCAGCGCCCGCGAAATTCCCTCAACGATTTCGATGCCAGCTCTTGCCTTGTCAAGAGCGCTCAGGCAGTATCATCTTTGCCATCGTCTTTGTCCGCGCCCGCAACTCCCGCCCCGCATCTGCCCGTCCCGGACACCCGGGGTGAGCCCCTGGAGCCTCGATGCCTCGCTTCAGCCCGAGAACCTCGGATACCCGTCCCCAGAACGACGCCGGCGGTCCCCCCGTTGACCGTAGACTGGGGTCGGTGGCGGCCGCTCCCTCGCGCGGAGTTCGGCTGGGCGCGCTGCTCGGCGCCTTCCTCTTTGGGGTCACCTCGCTGGCGTTGCCCGCTTCGGCCGCGCCCGACGAGCTGCGAAACGCGCCGACCGACGAGCCCTCGCCGGTTGAGGGCCCAAATCCGGCGGGAACACTGCCGCCCACAGCCGCGGCAGCCGGGGCCACAGAGCCTGGTCCGCCCGAGGCCCTGGTGGCAGCGCTGGACAGCCTCGCGGCGGACGCAATCTACAGCAAGGCCGTGGTTGGCATCCACGTTGCGGACGCCGTCACCGGCGAACGGGTCTACTCGTGGGGCGATGATCGCCCGCTCATCCCGGCGAGCACCATGAAGATGGTCACCGCCGCGGTCGCCCTCCGCACCCTCGGCGCGGAATATCGTTTTCCAACCTGGGTGCTCTACGACGGCACCCTGGAGCCCGATGGCGTGCTCAAGGGCAACGTCTACATCAAGGGACAGGGCGATCCCACGATGGTGATCGAGCGCCTCTGGCGCCTTGTGATGGACCTCAAGCTGCACGGTATCCACGAGGTACGCGGAGATATCGTCTTTGACGCCGGGTATTTCGCCGACTCCGCGCTCGTGCCCGGCTGGGGCAAGCAGGAAGACATCGAGGATGGGCCAACCTATTTCGCCCCACTCGGTGCGCTCTCCCTCAACTACAACATCGCCGCGATCATGGTGCGCCCCGGCGCGCCCGGGCAGGCGGCGGTAGCCGAGCTCGACACACCCACGGCGGCGGTGGTCATCGAGAACCATCTGAACACCGGCCGCGCGAAATCTCGGCGTACGCTCAAGGTGGAACGGACGGTCGAGCCCGAGACCATGGTGACCACCTTCAAGCTCACGGGCTCCATTCCCGCCGACGCCGAGCCCGACTACACCTACCGCGCCCTCGCCGACCCGCTGGGGAACTACATCGGCGCCTTTCCCGCGCTCCTGGCACAGCACGGCATCAAGGTCAAAGGTAAGCTCCGCCCGGGTACAACCCCGAGCGCGGACGTCGAGCTCCTTTACAAGCAGGAGTCCGAGCCCCTCGCGACGATCCTCGCCGCAATGAACAAACAGTCCAACAACTTCATGGCAGAGCAAATCCTCCGAAGTGTCGGCGCTGAACGCCAGGGACTACCCGGCAGTACGGCCAAGGGCCTCCAAGAGGTCGACGCCTACTTCGCCGAACTGGGGATCCCGGCGGGCAGTTGGAGCGCGCTGAACGGCAGCGGGCTGTCTCGCGGGACCGGCCTTCGTCCTTCCCAACTCACGGCCATGCTGGTCGATATGTGGAATGATCCCGCCAACGGACCCGAGTTTGTCACCTCGCTCGCGGTGGGCGGGCGAGATGGCACGCTCTGGTCTCGGTTCCGCGATCCTGCCCTTGAAGGCCGCGTTCGGGGGAAGACCGGCTCGTTGACAGGGGTGCACTGCCTCTCGGGTTATGTCGAAGCGAGCGACGGGCGGACCTTCGCGTTCTCCTTCCTGGTCAACGACATCGATGGCGCCGTGAGTCGGGCGAGGAAAGCGCATGATCGCCTCGTGCTGACGCTCGCAGGGAGCACCGGCAGCGTCGTGGACGGTGAGGAGCCCGTCAATCCATGAGTCCGAGCCGAGCGCGGCGCCCGGCAGCCCGCTAGCGGGTTGTCCGTCCGCGCTTCGTTGCGCGGGCTGGGTATGAAGGGCTATAGCAGGGACGCTGGCCGCAGATCCCGTTACGCGGGGCGGCACGAGGGAGTAGTCGGATGCTGCGAAGCAGGTGGGCAGGCGCGTTCTGGTTGGTGGCGCTGGTGATTTGCGGCCTCGGAGGCAGCGTTGCGCGAGCCGAGGACGGCGCGGCCCCTGCCGCGACCAACTACAACAAGGACCTCCTCGCGGTCGAGCAGCGGGTGGACGGCCTGAAAGAACAGGTCTTCCAGTCGAAGGCTACGCTGCAGCTCCTGAAAGAGATCGTGGAGCAGGGCTCCAGCGCGGGCGCGCGGGTCACGGTCTGGCACGTCAACCGCCTCGGTCAGGCGTTCAAGATGCAGGCGATCACCTACTTGATCGACGGGCAGGCCCGGTTCAGCAAGGTCGACAACAGCGGCGCGCTCTCGGACTCCAAGGAGTTCAAGATCCACGACGGTTCCGTGCCGCCGGGCAACCACACCGTATCGGTCGACTTCAAGCTTCGACCAACCGGCTTTGGCGTGTTCCGCTACGCTCAGGACTACGAGGTGGACGTTCGGAGCAGCTACTCCTTTGATGTCGAGGTCGGCAAGCAGTGCACGGTCCGGGCGATCATCAACGATCGCGGCAGTGGGGCGGCGTCTTTCGAAGAGCGGGCGAAGGTCGACTTCGAGCTCAAATGCGAGCGGATCTCCGAATGAGCTTGTTTAGAGCTCGCAAGCTGCGGGCGAGCGTATTCCTTCTCAGCCTCGCGCTGGCCGGTCCGGCCTACGCGAAAGAGAAGATCGAGGACCAGCTTCTCCTCATGGAGCGAGAAGTCGGAGAGCTGAGCATCACCGCGCAGCGCCTCACGCTCAACTTCTCCGAGCGCCCCAACCTCATCGGCTCGGATGAGGCGCGCGACCGTTACGAAGAGGCCGTCTACCTCTACCTGATGCGCGAGTATGAGGCGGCGGCGAGCGCCTTCTACATCCTCGTTCAAGCGCGTTCCTTACGCACCCAGGCGTTGCAGCAGGACTCGCAGTGGTATCTCGGCGATTGCCTCTTTGAGATCGGCAACCTCCGCACCGCGGCCGATGTGTTCAAGCTGATTGCCGACGCGGGCCCCGGACATCCCTTCTTCTCCGACGCGGTGCGACGCCTGCTCGAGGTCCACGCACTCCTCGGCGAAACCCAGCGTTTTGACAGCTACTACAACAGCTACATCGTGACGGGTCGGGTCCGCACCACGGACCTCATCGTCTACACCCTCGCCAAGTCCTTCCGGCTCCGCGGCGAACGGGAGCGCGCCCTCTCCACCTTCGAGAGCGTGCCAGCCGGCAGCCCGTGGTACAGCCGCGCGCGCTACTTCATTGCGGTCATGGCGCTCGAAACGGGAGACCGGGATCGGGCGATCGCCGAGTTCCTCAAGGTCGAAGCCGCCGCCCCCACGGACGCGGCTACCCAGGCCGTGTTCGATCAGGCGCTGCTCAACCTGGGCGCCCTCTACCTTGAGGCCGGCGACTACATCACGTCGAACGCCTATAACAGCCGACTGGCCGCCGACAGCCCCTTTTTCGCCGAGCAGCTCTACCAGTCCATCTGGGCTGCCGTCAAACAGGACGATCTCGGTGTCGCGCTTTCGCAGATCGACACCTTTCTCCTCCAATTTCCTGATCATCGCCGCGCCGCCCCCCTTCGCATCGTGCAGGGCAAGCTGCTGATGAAGTCCGAGCGTCACGACGACGCGCGCGCCGCCTTCGACCAGGTGGTGAACGACTACGGCCCGGTGGTCTCGCAGATCACCAAGCTCACGAGCTCCACCAGCGACATGCAACAGTTCTTGTCGGAGGCGAGTAACGACACGGCGGCCACTGTCGCGGGACTGCCGCGCGCCGTCGTGGACGAGATCCGCGGCCGCGAGGAGGTCGGGCGCGCCGTGGAGGCCTTCGACTCGTTACAAGAAGAGAAGCAAGGTCTGCTCGACGCCGAACGGATGGTCGGTGAGGTCCGCACGGCGCTGGCCAACTCGGGTGAAACCCTGGGCACCTTCTCGACTGCGCGCGGCCAGATCAAGCTGATCCGGGCGGAGAGCCTGTCCATTCGTAACCAGCTGCTCGACACGGAGGCCGGCTACATCGCACGTCGTCTACCGACCGCGAGCAGGCCGGATGTGCTCGCGATCCAGAGCGAGCGCCAGCAGGTGGTCGAGGCCGCTGTGGGGGGTGGCTCCCGCAGCCAGGACAGCGCCGACCGGCTGGCTGCCCATGACGCCCAGATCCGCGAGGTGCAACAGCGGGCAGCGCGGATCCAAAGGGTGATCGCCGAGCTTCAGGATCAGACGGACACGCTTGCCGCCCGGCTCCGAAGCACACAACTCTCCGCTGAAGACAGCGCGCTGGTCAGCTCGGAGCTCAAGCGCCTGCAGACCCAGCTCATAGCGGCCAACCGGTCCCTCGCCGAGGTCCAGGCCGACGGCACCCGACGGAGCCTGCTGGCACCGGTTGAGCTCTCCACCAAAGGTACAGGTAATGCTGAGGCCGCGATCGCCAGCAGCTACGCAGCCCTCCACGCGCGGCTCGTGCCTTACCGGCGCCTCATCACCGACTCCGGCGCCCCCGGATGGTTCTCCCGGATGGACGCGCTCTGGGCTCTGCTCGAAGCGGTCGACGCGGAAGCCAACAAGGCTGAGTCTGTGCTCGACGGGTCCGAGGCGCGCGAAATCGCAGCGGTCAAACAACGACTCTCCGACCAGACCGCGTTGATCTCCACGCTCCGTGCCGAGATCCTCGCCGACTCCGCGAACATCGAGTCCTTCTCCGCGACCGTGGTGGCCGACGGCATGCGCGAGGTCAGGAGCGACCTGGCGCGAACGGTACGTGAAGGCGACCGTGGTGTGGTGGACGTGTACTGGGCGAGAAAACTCGCGGTCAACCAGGACCTGAAACAGTTGATGGCCGCGCAGGCCGACGTGCTGACCGAGCTCGATCTGCGCTACCGCATCCTCCTCGCCGGATTGGAGCAGTAAGATGCTGCGGCTTCCGCTGCTGTTCGCCCTGGGTGCGCCCCCGGCCCAGGCCGCCGACTCGCCTTACGCCGCCGAGTGGCAGGCCTACAAGGACACCCTCGACCGTTACGAGGCGCGCTCAACCGAGCTACGCGCCGATGTTCGTGCGGCGCTGGAGCTTCAGCTCGAGGAAGAGCGGACCAAGATCCAGGACTCCTACACGCGAGCGGCGATCAACCTCGATCAGCAGGAGACCGCGCTTCGGAAGATGGCGATCGCGCGGCTTGAACAGTTCCTGGTCAAATATCCGGCCGCGCCCGACACGCCCGAGATGCTCTATCGGCTCGCCGATTTCGAGTACGAAGAGGCGGAGCTTCTGTACGCGACTCGCAACAGCGAGTACCTCGAAAAGCAGGAGATGTTGGAGCAAAATCCTGAGTTGGAGGTCGGCGAGCAGCCGATGAAGGACTACGCGCGCTCCGTTCAGCTCTACCGGGACGTCATCCAACGATATCCCGACTACGAACGTATCGAGAACGCCTATTACTACCTGGGCTGGTGCCTGCGGCAGGAGTCCTCCAAACAGCACGACGCCGTTGCGGCACGCGACCTGAATGAAGAGGTTGTTCGCCGCTTTCCCGGCACACGAGTCGCGCACGAGTCCCTGTTTCTCCTCGGCGAGTACTACTTCGAGCTCCTGGGGCCCAAGGAAGACCGCGGGCTCTACACCCGAAAGGCGATCGAGTACTATCAAACGGTTGAAAAAGACGGACCAACCGGCAACAACTACGAAAAGGCGATCTATAAGCTCGGCTGGTCCTACTACAAGCTTAGCCAGTATGATCAGGCCTTCGCCTACATGGTCAAGGAGCTCAACTACAGCGACCTGATGGTCGCTGACACCGGGCGTCCGTCCCCGACCCGCGCCGAGGCGATCGTCTACCTGGCGATCTCCTACGCGGATCAGGGCAGCCGGCTCGGCAAGCCGCCTATCAAGATCGCAGAGGAGCATCTTCGGAAGATCGGCGCTTTTAACAGCCTTAATACGCCGGATGAGCGCAAGTGGGTCCACGAGGTCATCGCCCGGCTCGCGGACACCCTGGTGGAGCAGGCCAGCTTCGTTGAGGCGATCGCCACCTACGAGTTCTTGCAGACAACGTGGCCGTTGCATCCGGAAAATCCGGTGTATCAAAGCAATATCGCGCAGATCCTCGCCGGTCAGACCATACGCGTGGTCCGAAACGGCCGGGAGCGGGAGTACAAGGGCCTGCCGGTGGCGGACGTCGATGGGGCCGCCGAGGCCCAGGCCAAACTCTCGGCCACTTACGCTCCGGGGAGCGCCTGGTTCGAAGCCAACCGGAACAACTCGGAGGCGATCGCCACCGCACGCACGTTCATCGAGAGCTCGCTCGCGTCGGTGGCTGCAGAGGCCCTCCTCACCGCCGAAGAGACCAAGAACGCAGAAGACTACCGGAACGCCGCTCAAAAGTACAGGGAGTTCCTGCAAAAAGTTCCGTTTGCGGAAGAGTACGACGAGTACCAGTACTATCTGGCCTACGCCCTCTACAGCGCGGGGGACTTCCCGGAGGCTGAGCGCGAGTACCGCGAGATCATGAAGAATGATCGGTCCAAGTTCCGTGATCAGGCCAGGTTCTTCTCTATGAAGTGTCGCGAGGAGCTGGTCAAGTCGACCTACGGCGAGCTGACCAAGCGGCCGGACGACGCCTTGGTCGAGAAGAAGGTACCCGGGGCGGAGGGGAAAGAGATCGATGAGTACGCACTCGGAGCAGCCCACACCGACCTGATCGCGAGCTACGACGATCTGGTCGATCGTGAGGTCTCGGTTGCCGAGGTCGCTGCGGACATCGACAAGGTTCGCCCGGCGATGTTGTTCATCTCGGCGCAAGTGTACCAGTCGCACAACCGCTTCGAGGAGGCCCGTGGCCGCTTCGAAAGGTATCTCGCGCTTTATTCCCGGACCGCACTCGCCCCCGACGCCGCCGGCAACATCGTCGACAGCTACGTGGCCGAGGGCAACCTCGCGAAGGTCGCGGAGTCGGCCCAACGATTCCGCAACATGCCGCTCGGTGACGGCTCCAAGGTCGACAGGTTCAAGGACGTCGAGCAGGCAGCCAAGTTCAACCTCGTCACCAAGCTGGTGGAAGAGGGGGACCGCCCTGCGGCCGCCCAGGGTTTCCTGGACTTCCTCGAGGAGTTCCCCGACTCCACCTACCGGCGGGAGGCCCTCTACTCTGCCGCGTACAACCTGCAGCTCTCCGGCAAGGCGGACGAGTCCAACCGGCGCTACGAGCAGTACATCGACGAGTACCCCACCGACGATCGTTCCAAGACGCTGTACTTCAGCATCGCCGAAAACTACGCTTCAATCCTGGAGCTTCAGAAGGCGATCCGCTACTACGAGGACCTACAGCGCCTCTTCCCCGACTACACCGACGCGCCGGCAGCCCTGTTCAACGGGTCGTTCCTGCGGGTCGGTACAGGCGACGCCGCCGGCGCCGCCCGGGGCTTCGAAAAGTACGCGACGGTCTACTCCACCCGCTCGGACGCGGAACAGAAGTACTGGATGGCCGGGGAGCAGTGGGAGCGTGTAGGTGACTCCGCCGCGCTCGATTTTTACACCCGGTATCTGGCGCGCTATCCCAACACCGACCCCAACCACATCCTCGAGGCGCAGTACCGAATCGCCAAGCTCTATGAAAAGAAGGGCGATCGTCGGACGGCTGCTGCTTGGTCTACGCTTCAGAAGACGTTCCTGACCTATCAGGGCTCTGCGATCAACCAGAAGGTTCGCGGGATGGCCGCCGAGGCGGCGCTGCGCGACCTCGAGGCGCAGTTCGAGGTCTTCCGGAAGATCAAGTTCAGCAACAGCGAAGCCAAGAACGTCGAGCTCATCACGAAGACCAAGCAGGCAGAGCTCTCGGCCTTGCTCGACCGCTCCGTCGCGATCATCCAGCTCTACCAGGACTACGAAACCGCCGCCGCCGCGCTCTACTACCAGGGCACCGCGCAGTTCCTCTACGCAGACATGGTCTATGACATGCCGCTGCCTCCGGGTCTCGACGAAGACTTCCAGGCCAAGTACCGCGAGGTGACGGACACCAAGCTCCGGTTCCCCGCCGAAGACAATGGCAAGAAGTTCCTCCAGGCTTCGCTCGACAAGGCGCGGAGCGAGAAGCGGTGGAGCACCTGGAACAGCAAGGCCCTCGAAGCGCTGCACGAACGTTTCCCGCTCGAATACCCGAGCGAGCGTCAGGAATCCCGTGGCATGGTTCAGGGGTCAGTCGTGCCGGTCGCGGGTCCGGCGACCCTCTCCGAGTCGGAGATCAAGTGATGACGCTCCTGCTCCTCACCCTTCTCGGGTGCCCTCCCAAACCGGTCGTCACCGATCCCGGATTGGATCCCGTCACTCAGCCCGATCCCGGCACGGGCGCCACGCCTAGCACCGACCTCGGCACCTCGAGCGCCCTGACGCCAACCATGCCGACGGTGGGAGCGCCGCCGGGGCCCGAAGACGTCTTTCAACGCGAGATGGAGGACGTTGCCACGCTGTTGGCGGCACCGAACCAGAACAACGTGCAGACCGCCCTCGGCCGGCTCGAGTCGATGGCCAACACCCATCCGAACTCTGCGGTGGTGTTCTACAACCTCGGCCTCTCCTACTACCACCTCGGCCGCCGGTCGGACGCGCGTCAAGCCTGGCGGAAGAGCGCCCAGCTTGACCCGAAGATGGTCAAGGCATGGTTGAACCTGGGCTCGATGTCGCTGCAGGACAAGGACGCCGCGGGAGCGCTTGAAATCTACCAGACCGGCCTTCGTTCTTCGCCCAACGACGTGAGCCTCCGGGTCGGCGCGATCGCCGCCTTGCGGGAGCTGAAACGGTACGATGAGGCGATCGCCCAGGCAAAGGCGGCGTTGTACATCAACTCCAACTCGGTGGACGTGTACAACAACCTGGCGCACGTCTATCTGGACACCAATCAGGTGGACCTGGCCACTTTCGTGCTCACCAAGGCCCTGGCGAGCGTGCCAGGCGCCGACGCGAGCGCCAATCTCCACGCGTTGATGGGCGAGGTCTTCTACCGCCGCGGCCTACGCGCCGACGCCGTGCTCAGCTACGAGAAGTCGCTGCAGCTCGATCCCAACCAGCTCAGCGCGCTGCTGTTCCAGGCCAGTTATTTCCTGGATAATCGCGCGTATGCCGACGCGCTTCCTTTGCTCGAACGCGCGGTCGCGCTCTCGCCCAACCACACGGGCGCCCGAATCAATCTCGGTATCGCCTTTCGCGGCCTCGGACGCTACGAAGATGCCAAACGGGTGTACGAGGAGGCGCTGGCCGTCGACCCGCTGAACCCCGAGCCGCACCGGAACCTCGCCGTACTCTACGGCGACTACATGAAGGCATACGATGCCGCCGTCGACGCGATCGAGAAGTACCGACGCGCGGGCGGCGGGCCCGCCGCCGAGCTCGACGAGTGGGTCGCGTCAATCCGTAAAGAACAGAAGAAGATCGCGGATAAGAAGAAGCGCGACGAGGATCGTAGTCGTAAGGAGGCAGAGCGCGCGGCGCGGGACGCCGAAGCGAAGGCCGCTGAAGAAAAAGCTGCGGCTGAGGCGGCGGCGGCGGCAGGCACCCCGCCGGTTCCAGGGCCGGACGGCGGAGTGCTCCCCGCAGACCCGGGGGGCTCGGCCAGCCCGCCGGGGGGCGTGAGCCTGCCTCCAGGCGGAGATGTCGTCATCACGCCCGTCCCCACCCCCGATCTCGCGCCGTCCCCGGCGCCCGGCTTTGTCGAACCCTCGCCGGCTCCCTCTCCGACTCCTGAACTCGTACCCGCGCCGGCTCCTGAGGTCGAACCCACTCCGGCTCCTGCGCCGGCTCCTCCGGTCGTACCCACCCCGAGTCCTGCCCCTGAGCCCGCTCCAGCGCCGGCTCCCGAGCCGGCCCCGGTCGAGCCCACCCCAAGCCAACCTGTGCCGCCCGTCGACCCCAACGGCGGCGTTCCAAACCCCTGGGGCTGAGGTGTCCATGAAAAAGCTCGTGTCGGCAGTGGTGCTTTCGCTGGTTTTGTGGCCGCCTTCCAAGGCATCGGCCGCCGGCCTCAAGTTGGGCGGAGAGCAGATCGTGGGACGGATTCAGCGTCCTGAGATCCAGTACATCCTCACCAAGCAGGATCTCACGCCAAAGTACGAGTTCGAGCTCAAAGAGAGCTTCGTTCCTCGAATGATTCAGTCTGTGAACAGCCGCAATTTCTGAGCGCCCCCGCCGGGGGCCATCGCCGCAGCGCTGGCGATTGGAGTACGGGTGCCGCTGTTGATCGGGCAGTTCGCGGAAGGAGGGGTCTTCATGTACCCCATCCTCCTCGCGGCGATTTTTGGGGCTACGATCCTGCTTGAACGCGCGATTTACGTGTACCTCCGCGCGGCGCTCGACGCATCCGCTTTTGTGCAGCGCGTGCAGCGGCACCTCTTGGAGAACGACGTGGACGGGGCGGTCCGGCTGTGTAATTCCGAGCCGAGCGCGCTTCTCCCCCGCGTGCTGAAGGCTGCGCTGATACGGGCGGATCGACCCGATGCCGAAATCCGCGACGCGGTCGAGGAGGTGGTCCTCGAGGTCGGCCCGCTGATCCAGCGGAGGGTCGCCTACCTTCCGCTGATCGCCAACGTCGCCACGCTACTTGGGCTCCTCGGCACGATCGACGGCCTGATCCTCGCCTTTGACGCGGTGTCCAGCTCCACGGTGGAGGGGCGGTCCCAAGCGCTCGCGGGTGGCATCGCCGTTGCGATGTACACCACCTTCTTTGGCCTCGTCGTGGCCGTGCCGGTGCTGGTCGGGCACGGGCTCATCGCAGCGCGCGCCAACGCGTTGATCGATGACATCGAGCACTACTCGGTCAAGGTGATCAACCTGCTGATCGCGGCGCGGAGGCCTGAGCGGGGTCAGGGGGGTGGCGCCCCGGTGATCCCCTTCCGAAACTGATGCGCCGCCCCCGCCTCCCCGTCGGCTTTGAGCTCGATCTCATCCCGGTGATGAGCCTGATCGTCCACATCGTCCCGATGCTGCTGTTGGGCATCCGGTTCTCCACCGTGTCCGCGCTCCCGGCGGGCGGGCCCGTGCTCCCCGTTGAGCCGGCGCCCGGCCCCACCGAGTTCCAGGAGCAAGAAGACAAGGTTGTCTCCGTACGGATCACCTCCCAAGGTTTCGTCGTCGGCGGCACCCCGGACGCGGACCCCCGCATCCCGTGCCGAGGGGACTGCGCTCTGGAGACCTACGACTACGCCGCCCTGTCGCAGGCCATGATCGCCGCCAAGGCACGGCAACCCACCGAACGGCGTGTCGTCATCGTGCCGGAGCCGTGGGTGCCGTTCGAGGTCCTGGTGCGTGTGCTCGACCACACCCGTGCGATCGGATCAGGCAGCGATCAACGTGACCTTTTCCCCGTTCCGCTGCTCGCGACTCCGACTCCATCATGACCGGCGGCGACCATCGCACCCGGCGTCGAGAGCGGCAAGCACGCCGCCATTTCACACACGGGCTCGGCGTGAACATCACCTCCATGATGGACATGTTCACCCTGATCCTTATCTTTCTCCTCTACTTCTTCGATCCGGACAGCCCGGATCCGAGCGTCATGCAGCTCGCCAGCTCAACGCTGCTATCCCCCGCCCGGCCCGCCCTCATCGTGAGCGTCGGGCCACGGGAGCTACGCGTCAACGGCGCCGTGGTCGCCACGGTGTCGCGGGGCGCGCTCCCGGACACCGTGCCGCGCGACGGAAGGGTCATCCTGCCCCTGGTTCAGGCCCTCCAGACCGCGCTGCCGAGCGGGACGGACCAGCCGCTGACCGTGGCCTGCGACCGAGCAACCCCGTACACCCTGGTCGCCGACGTACTGCAGAGCCTGCACGTCGCCGGATTCACCCAGTACCACCTCCTGGTTCAGAGCAGCGACGTCGCCGTTCAGCCGGGATGACAGCCCCTTGACTGGCGCGATGTAATCCGCGGCGTACATTAGCGTTGACGGTGTACGCCACGCGCTCCCGCGTGCGCTCCACTTGGGTGAGGTTCCATGAGCACCAGCGCAGCCCAGACTACCCACAAATCAGCCCAGAGAGTGCTGCGTGTGGGCATCGTCCGTGACAACAAGATCGTTCGCGAGCACGTGTGTACGGCCGGCGAGACCGTCGTGGCGGGCACCGCTCCCGGCGCCCAGGTGGAGGTCGAGGGTGAGGGCATCCCGAGCCGACTCGAGCTTTTCGCGTACCGGGGCGGGATGTACTACCTGCAGGTGCCCGAGGGCGTAGACGGCAAGATCCAATGGTCCGACGGGGTCAAGGGCATCGAGCAGCTCCGTCAGCTACCCGAAGTCAAGCAGCTCAACGGCCTCACCATCGTGCCTCTCAACGAGAATGTCCGGGGCAAGGTTGTCATCGCGTCCGCGTCGGTGCTTTTCCAGTTCGTGGACGCCCCACCGGAACCACTCAAGCCGATGTCGCCGGCAGACTTCAAGCCCAAGTTCTTCGACGAGGAGGACCCGCTGTTTGTTGGGCTCCTCCTCCTCTTCTCGGGCGTCGCGGCGGTATTCACGGTTGTGGTCCAGTTTATCGAGGTCCCCCCAGAGTCAGACGCCGATCTGCTCGCGCGCGCCCAGAAGCTGATGATCCCGAAGGTCGAACAGGTCGCTCAGGTCGACCCCAACACCGCGGGAGAGGAGACCGCCGAGCCCGAAGAGGAAAAGCCCAAGGAGAAGGAACCAGAGAAGGCCGAGACGGAGGCCAAGAGCGAGTCCAAGGAGCCGGAGGCCCCCACCGAGGCGGCCTTGGCGAGGAGATCCCTGCTGATCGCGGCGCTGGGCACCGCGGGTGAAGGCCAAGGCGAAGCGAGCGACGTCCTGGGGGACGCGGGCGCTTCGCGGCTGGCTGGCGCGCTGTCCGGGGTGAGTGGCGTCGAAGCGGCGACCGGAGGCAACATTGGCCTCGCTAGCGGGACCGGCTCCGGTGGCGGCGACACGACCGTGGCGATTGGCGGCGCCGGAGGCGGGAGCGCGGAGACGGGCGCGCTCGCGGTGAAGGTCAAGAAGCCGAAGGTTGACTACGGAGCCGCTGATATCGACGCCGAGCCGGGCGACGCCGAGGGCATCGCCAAGATCGTCAAATCCAAGAAGACCGCCGTGACCTCGTGCACCGAGCAAGCGCTCAAGGTCAACCCCAACCTCAACGGCCGCGTTACGGTCGGTTGGACGATTCAAAGCGGCAAAGTGGGCGGCGTGCGCGTGGCGGAGAACACCACCGGCGACAGCGCCCTCGGCGAGTGTATCGCCCGCCAGGTCCGTTCTCTCCGGTTCGCTGAAGAAGTGACCGCTACCATCGACGGCTATAGCTGGATCGTCTCGGGTTCGTAAGCGTTAGCAAGTGGCGCTCCGGCCACACGCCGGGGTAGAGTACTGTCACGGCGAGGTATCCATGGTGGCCCTTCTTTCAATCCTACTGCTGTCCGGCACCGGACTTGCCGCCGAGACCGGCGGCGCGGCCGAGTATGAACAGGCGGGCACGCGGACCCCGGAAGAGAAGGCCAAGTTCGCGGATGACGCATTGGCCGAGATCAACGGTCACATCACGCATGTCAAGGCACGCCTCGAGGAGGCCCAGGGCAAGCGGCAGCAGGATGTCGCTGAGTGCCTCAGCCGCAAGCTCCTGCCCATGGAGAACCTCGGCTCCGCCGCTGCGCAAGACGCCAAAGCGCTCAAGGCGGTGGGTGGAAGCTCCGAGGCGGACGCGGTGTTCCGCCGGATCGCCGTAGCGCTGGGTAAGGTCCGCGACTTCCGTTCAGACGCAGACGCCTGCGTCGGCGACGGCGGAGCGGACCAAGGGATTCAGGTCGCCTCCATGTCTGAGCCGGTGCTTGACGTCGATGTCGACGACCTGATCGAAGATCCATGGGAAGATGAGGAAAGCAACCCTCCCAACCCTTCTCCAAATTGACGTTGGAAGGCGGGCGCGTTTGGGCGCGCCGGCCGTGTCCATAGGTGTGCGGGAGTCCAAGCAGCGTCATGCTCATTGAACGAATGCGAGTCGGAGCGGTCTTGATCGGCGGGGTGGCCGTGTACCTCGTTCGCCCCGCTATTGCCGCCGATCCCGACGGCGGGGTGAAGCTGGGGCCGGTCACCGTCCACCCTTCGGTCACCACCGGCATCGAGTATCGTTCCAACGTCTATCTTTCGGCCGGCGACTATGACCCCGATGTGCCAGGAGTCGAGGAGACGGTGGTGAGCGCGCCGATCTGGACGCTCCATCCCTCCCTGCTCGCCGAGCTCGACAACCGTTGGCTGGAGTTGGGCATTCAGGGCGACTACTACGCAAAGAAGTTCATCGACACCAAGCCCAACGACGGCGCCAATATCACCAACCTCGACCGATTCTCGGACTTTGGCCTCGGCGTCTCGCTGGTCGGGCTGCGCGATCGACTCGTCGGGTTCAAGGTCTCCAACACCTCCGGCATCGACAGCACACCCGCGTCGGTCGCCAAGAGCGAGGCAGACGGCAGCTTCGTCCACACGTCCAACGATTTGGAAGGTCTGATCTCGGTGCGACCGGGTTCAGCGCTCGACCTTGATGTCGGCGGGCGGGTGGCCTACGACCAGTACGATGTGCCCGGCGCGCTCGCCAACAGCACGACCAACGAGAACTACAACGACAGGATCGCCTACGGTCCGTCGATGTACGCAACCTGGCGTTTTTTGCCGAAAACCGCGTTCGTGGGCGCCGTGAGCGGCGTCTGGACCCGTTGGGACCGGAACGTGATCGAGTCGCTCGGCCTCGCCGAGCTCGACGTCAACACGTCCGCGATCCAGGTCGGTGAGTTCATCGCCAAACCGGACTCGGCGGGCTGGCGCACCCGGTGGGGGCTTCGGGGACAGGTCACCTCGAAGATCGGCGTCGGCGCCGAGCTCGGCTATGGGCAGCTCTACTACGACGAAGCCTCTCTCGTAGGTTCGAACGCGGCGAACGACGCGGGCGGCGGCTACGAGACCGACCTCACCAGTTTCGGTGAGGGTCTGCTCGTCAGCGCCCAGGTGGTCTACACGCCCCTTCGGGGTCACACCCTGACGCTGGGTTACCTGAAGGACTTCCAAGACGCGACCTTCACCAACTACTCGGCTTACAACTTCGGCTTCGTCCGCTACGAGGGTCGCTTCATTCAGAAGCTCACCACCACACTCGAGGCGAGCTACCGACACGACGCCTACGTGGGTGAGGTCACGCGGAACGACGAGACGCCAAAGGCGCGGCTGCAGCTGACCTACGACGTTCTTAAATTCCTCGCCGTCACTGGCGGCGGTGCCTGGTCTCAACGGGCGTGCGCCGGCCCCTTCTTCGGCGTCAGCAGCGGGGACGCGTGCCTGGGCGCCTTCCACTCGATCCAATACGACGACTTTTCCGCCAACCTTGGCGTTACCTTCTCCTATTAGGGGATGGCCGCCCGCGCCCCGGGCGTCTATAGCATCGTCGTCCCCGCGACAGGGTTTGGTACACGTCGATGCTTTGGTTGCTGCTCCTCTCCTCACTCTGGGCTCAAACGGGCGGCGCGGCCGACCTGTTGTCCTACCCGCTCGGCGCGGGGGACGTGATCGCGCTCGAAGTGATCGGCGAGGAGGAGATGAGTCGGTCCGTGCGTGTCGCGGCCAACGGCATGATCGAGGTTCCCCTCGCCGGGAGTCTCGCGGTGGCAGGCCTGACGTTGGACCAGGCGGGTCAGGCGATCACCGCACATCTCGCCGGTCGTTACCTGATCAACCCGCAGGTGGTCCTCAAGGTCGAGGAGTTCGCCAGCAAACGGGTCGACGTAAGCGGCGGGGTCAACGCCCCGGCTACCTACTCGCTCCAGAGCGCCCACACCCGGGTCAGCCAGGTGCTCCTGATGGCCGGCGGCCTCGTCGACGCAGCGTCGCCGGTGGTCGTGGTGCGTCGGCAGCGCGAGGGGGTCTGGTCCGACACTCGGGTCGACCTCGAGCGGGTCAATCGGGGCGACGCGGGCGCCGACATCGAGGTCGTCGCAGGAGACCAGGTCTACGTGCCGCCAGTGGAGCGCGTATATGTTCAGGGAGAAGTCCAGAAACCCGGCGCCGTGCCCTACAATGACGGGCTGACGGTGCGGCAGGCGGTGATCATCGCCGGCGGGCCCCTGGACTCCGCGCGGCTCAGCGGCGCGTACATCATGCGCGGTGAGGAGAAGTTGAAGATCAACCTGCGCCAGATCATCGGC
Organism: Deltaproteobacteria bacterium; assembly: GCA_947486185.1. Lineage (GTDB taxonomy): Bacteria > Myxococcota_A > UBA796 > UBA796 > SXON01 > CANKTH01. Next base: position 15,742 of record CANKTH010000011.1, on the reverse strand, counting down.
GGCCAACAGGCGGACATCTCGCTTCGACCGAGCGACACGATCGTGATCCCGGAGTCACCCATCTGAGAGGGTGAGGGCGGTGTCGGGCGTTCTACAGGTTGAACCATAGCGCCGCGCGAGCGGGGGCGTGCGGAGACGGCCGAACCGAGGCGAACCCGGGACGGGGTGCCGCCCACCCTCGAGCGGGGTGCGCGCCCCGGGGCTTGCGTCACCATCCGCATCCGTTCGACCGATAATACTTCCCGGAAGGGAAATTCCGCGTGAATTGGGTGACGCGTCAACCCTAAGGCGCTACCATCACCTCAACTATGAAGGCCCCTGGCCGCGCCAGGGCGGGCGTCGGGCCTCCGCGCCGACCCCACTGACCCCGATCTTCCTGGAGCACCCGTGGCGCGTGTCCGTAAGGCACCCTCTCCCCCTGAGCCCGAAGGTGGTGAAACCGCCCTTGTTCCAGTCGAGCGGCCCGCGCTCGCCGCGCGGCGAACGACAGCCCCCCGGAAACAGCGCGCAGCGCCCGAATCGGCGGGCCCACCCGTCGCGCTCTCCCAGTTGGCATACCTCGGAGGCATCGCGGGCTCCGTGTTCGCCGCGATTGCGCTCTGGGGCTACGACGCCGAGGATCCCTCCTTCTTCGTGACCGGCTCGGTTGTGCACAACCCAGCGGGCCGCGTAGGAGCAGCCGTCGCCGATCTGATGTTTCAAGGCGCGGGATATCTCGCTTGGGGCGTGGTGCTCCTCGGGGTTGCCTTCGGGCTCAAGCTGGCAGGGCGCACTCTCGGCGGTGTCCTGGCCTTCGTCGCGGCCTCCGCCGCGCTCGTCGCGACGGCCGCCGGGCTGGAGCTGGCGCTGGGGGGCCACCCCGACCCCTTCCGCGCGGGCGGGCTCTTGGGCCTCGCCGTCGCGACCGCCTTACGCTCCCAGGTCGGTGGGGCCGGCGCCAGCCTCGCAGTAGGCGCGGTGCTGGTCTCGGCGGTCACCGTGCTTTTCCGGCTCGACTGGCAACCGTGGGCGGCGGGTGTGGTGCGGCGCGTGGAGCAGGATGGGCCTCGTACCCTCCGGCGGATCGGCGCGGCCGGCGTGGGCGTAGCGCGTGCGTCCGCGCATCTGGGCCGGGCCGGGGCTGCGGTGGTGTGGACACGAAGCGCCCTCGAAACCGAGGACGAAGACGAAGGCGCGGAAGAGAATGATGAAGGCCAAGAAGAGGCCGAGCCTCCCCTCGCCGGCGCGCCGAGCCGTAGCCGCGACAACAACGCCTCGCGAGAGCTCCCGGCCATCACGAACGACGCTCCGGCCAGGAGAGGGCCTCCTAGCCATCGAGTCCCCGAGATTCCGGCCGCAATCCTGAAGTCCCTGCCTGCGGCGCAGCAGGGCGTGTGGTCCGCGCGCCCTGCGCCCCCACCGTCCAACGATTTGGACAGCCCTACTCAGGTCTCGGCGAGGAGCCTCGTCGAAGTGGAATACGAACCGACGCAGACCCTCGGCCGGGCCGGTAACGCGGTCCGTGACCCTGGCACGGCCGCTCGCTCGGCGCGCGCCACCCTGCCAGACCTGGGCCGTCCGCCTGACGCGCGCCTCCGCGGGGGACCCGCGATCGCGGCGTGTTTGTGGAAGGAGCCCGAGCCGAAGCCGCAGCCTGAGCCCGAGTCCGAGCTCTATCGCCCAATGGAGATCGAAGAGCTGACCGACCCCGAAGCCGTCGCCTCAGCTCGTCCGGCGACGCGCCCCGCCGAGCGCGTGCCGCCGCGGGCCCCAGCTCCGACGCCCCTCGACTCTGATGAAGATGAGGACGAAGTCTCCATTTCTTCGCCCGTGTCCCACCGGCCCGCCCCGGCGTCGGCCCAGGTTTCGCCCCCACGCCCAGCGCCGCCGGCGGACGAAGGGGACGACCTCGACTACCCGGCGCCCGAGCGGCACGCGCCACCACCCGCCGCGGACGCTCGGCCCCGCGAGATCATCCCCCTGCCGGACGATTCTCCGCCACCTCCTTCCGTAAAAGGCCGTCGGGCCCGAGGCGCGGCCGTGCTCCCGGGCAACCTGCAGAGCGGCGGCGTGAACGACGACGGCCTCGCGGTGCGTGAGGCCGACGCCTTCCAGCTCCCTCCCTTGTCCTTGATGGACGAACATCCCGCCATTGTGGCCGGTCACGACGAGGGCTACCTCCAGGATCTCGCCCGCCGGGTGACCGCGAAGCTCCGCACCTACAGCGTCGACGGCAAGGTGGTGGCGATCCGGCCGGGCCCGGTGATCACGATGTTCGAGTATGAACCTGCACCGGGCGTCAAACTCTCACGGATCTCGTCGCTCTCCGACGACCTCGCGATGGCGCTCGAAGCGCTCTCGGTCCGGATCGTGGCCCCCATCCCGGGCCGGGGCGTGGTCGGCATCGAGATCCCCAACCGGCAACGGCAGATCGTCTGGGCTCGGGACGTATTCGGCGCCGGGGAGTTCCGAAGCGCTTCCTACATCCTCCCGGTAATCCTCGGAAAGGACACCGAAGGCCGCCCCTACGTCAGCGACCTGGCCAAGATGCCTCACCTCTTGGTGGGAGGCACCACAGGGTCGGGCAAAAGCGTGGGCATCAACGTGATGCTCTGTTCCCTCCTCTACACACGCACACCCGAAGAGCTCCGACTGATCCTGGTCGATCCGAAGATGCTTGAGTTCGAACTCTACCAGGACATCCCCCACCTGCTCCACCCCGTCGTCACCGAGCCCAAGCTCGCGTCGGCAGTGCTGAAGTGGGCCTGCAAAGAGATGGACGACCGGTATCGGCTGCTCGCCCGCTGGCAGACGCGAAACATCGAGGGCTACAACCAGAAGGTCACCCAGGAGCTGAAGGCGTGGACGCCGGAGCGCGCGCGAGTCTACGCGCCGAGAGACTGGATGGAGGGTGACGAGCTTCCGACTCCCAAGAAGCTGCCCTATATCGTCGTTGTCATCGACGAACTCGCCGACCTGATGATGGTCGCCTCCAAGGATGTGGAGGAGTCCATCGTGCGGATCGCGCAGAAGGCGCGCGCCGCGGGGATCCACCTGATCGTGGCCACGCAGCGGCCCTCGGTTGACGTCATCACCGGCTTGATCAAGGCCAACATGCCCTCTCGTCTGGCCTACCAGGTCCGGTCCAAGACCGACGGCCGCACGATCCTCGACCAGAACGGGGCAGAGTCGCTGCTAGGCAAAGGAGACCTGCTCTTCCTGCCTCCCGGTGTCTCCGGCCTGACACGGATCCACGCGCCTTTTCTCGCGGACGAAGAGGTGCGCCGCGTCGCGGAGTTCCTCAAGGCGCAGGGTCCCCCTGAGTATGGCCCGCCGATCGAGGCAGAGGGCGACGACGGCGAGGCCGCGGAGTCCGACGACTCGGAGATGGACGAGACCTACGATCTCGCCGTTTCCATCGCAATTGAGCTCGGCCGGATCAGCACCTCGATGATCCAGCGGCGGCTGAAGATCGGCTACAACCGCGCCGCGCGCCTGATGGAGCTGATGCAGCGCGAAGGTGTGGTCGGTCCGGCGGATGGGGTCAAGCCGCGTGAGGTCCTGGTCGGCCGCAACGCCTGACCCCTGGAATCGGCCCCGAGGATCGCGGGTTGTACCGGCGGCGTCGGAGTTGCCATGAAGGCGGTTCTGGTATAGACGCGCCATCGTCACGGAGTAGGTCTTGAGGACGTCAGGGACGGCGGGGGCTCGACTCGCGGTGTGGGTGCTCCGAACCTCGTTGATGGTGGGGTGCGTCGGGATCGTGGCGGCGTCGTTCGACCCGCCGGGCGTCGCCGCGGCTGAGACGGTAGCGGCGGCCGACGTGGTGGCCGGCGTGAAGGCGGCCTACAAGGACGTCCAGAGCATCCGGGCGGACTTCACGCAGGTGCGCCGCGACGCCATCACCAAGGCCGAAGACAAACAGCGGGGTAAGCTCTCGCTCAAGCGCCCGAGGAAGATGCGCTTCGAGTTCACGCACCCCAAACCCAGTCTTTTTGTGACTGATGGCCAGACACTCTGGATCTACAACCCCGAGATCAAGCAGGTGATTGAGCAACCCGACCTCGGTGGCGGCGGCGGTATGGGCGTGCTGCTCGACGACCTTTCTCGGCTCGACGAGATGTTCATCGTCACGCTCCTCCCCGAGGAGAAGGGGCCCCGCCCGGACTACGTGCTGGACCTGGTCGCGCGCCAGCCCAGCGCTTTCAAGTCCCTGCAGCTCACCCTCAGCAAACAGAAGTTCCTGCTCCAGGACCTCGTGCTCACGGACAGCATGAACAACGTCACCGAGCTGCACTTCAGCAGTGTCAGGCTCAATTCTGACGTCGCCGACTCCGAGTTCACCTTCGTCGCGCCGCCCGGCTCGCAGGTCGTGAAGGCCGGGGGGCCCTAGGCCGATGGTGGAAGCAACCGAACCCGAGCCTGGCAGGAGGGTCCACCTCATCAGCCTTGGGTGCCCCAAGAATCGGGTCGACTCCGAGGTCATGGTGGGCAAGCTCCAGTCGGGCCCATTCGAACTGGTGGATGACCCCGAACATGCCGATGTGATCGTGGTCAACACCTGCTCGTTCATCCAGTCGGCAACGGAAGAGTCCGTGGACACCGTACTGCGGATGTCTCGGTACAAATCCGACGGGAGCTGCCGAAAGCTGGTCGTCACCGGCTGCATGGTCCAGCGTTACGGGCGCGCGCTAGAAGGGGAGCTCCCGGAGGTGGACCACTTCTTGGGCACAGGCGAATACCATAGGATCGACGCCGTGCTCCTCGGCCGCGAGGACGGCGTGGCACGCTCCTATATCGACACACCGCTCTACCTCGCCGACGACGTCGTCCCCCGGGTCAACTCGTGGGCGCCCCACTCGGCGTACCTGAAGATCTCGGAGGGCTGTGATCGGCGTTGCGCCTTCTGTATCATCCCCAAGCTCCGCGGGGTCATGCGCTCCCGCACCATCCCCTCACTGGTCAACGAGGCACGTCGGCTCGCCGAACAAGGCGTCGTCGAGCTCAACCTCGTGTCCCAAGATTCGACCGTCTACGGCCGCGACCTGCACGACGGGAGTGGGCTTGGGCCGTTGTTGCGGGCACTGGCGCGGGTCGACGGAATCCGTTGGATTCGACTTCACTATCTGTACCCGCACGGTATTCCAGATGCCGTCTTGCGGGCGATCGCCGAAGAAGAGAAGGTTGTGCCGTACGTGGACATGCCGCTCCAGCACGCGAGCCCGCGGATGCTCCGGGCGATGCGACGCGGCGTCACTCCGGACGGGCAGGCCCGCGTGATCGAGCGGATTCGCGCCGCTGTGCCCAACGTCGCCCTCCGCACCACCTTCATCGTCGGCTTCCCCGGCGAGACGGACGCCGACTACGAGCAGCTCCGCGACTTTGTGCAGGCCCAACGGTTTGATCACCTCGGGGTCTTCACCTATTTTCAGGAAGACGGCACGGCCGCGGCAGAGCTCGACGGCCAGCTCCCCGACGCGGTCAAACAGGCCCGGCAACAAGATATCCTCTCGATCCAGAAGCGTGTCAGCCGCGAGCGCCTCAAGCAGTTGGTCGGGGTGCCGGTCGAGGTGCTCGTAGATGGCGTGAGCGATGAGAGCGAGTGGATCCTGCGGGGCCGGATGGCCACGCAGGCGCCAGACGTCGACGGGCAGGTATACCTGCTCTCCGCCCCAGCGGGGGTAAGGGCCGGCCAGTTCGTGAATGCCAAGATCACCAAGGCGTCCGCCTACGACCTCGTAGCCGACCTCGGCGCCACGTCCTGAATCCCGCAGTTCGGGTGCCAGCCGCGCGCGCACCCACCGGCGCCTCCACGTCCTTCCCGCCGCATCACAGTCCCTTGACAGTCGGAAAGCCGTTGCCAAAAGCACGAGAATCCTCGACAGCCTCCTACCGGTCCCGCAAGAGACGTGTTGCGAACCAACAGCCCGCTCGCGCCAACATGCTATGCTCCGCGTGTTCCCCTCACGTCGGACCGCGAGCTGCATGTACCCCGGAGACGACAATCGATGACCGTCGGAGCAAGTTCCCTCCCACGTGTCACCCACACCTTGTTAGACTCCCGGGCTAACTGCGCTCGGGTGGAGAGTTCATGTTTCATGTTGTCATAGAGTTCTTCCAGGAAGGCGGACCGTTCATGCTGTTGAACCTCCTCTTCCTCGCGTTCTCCTTTGCCGTGATCGGGGAACGGATGTACTCGCTCTTTATGCGGTACGCGGTCAACGACAAAAACTTCGTGCAGCAGGTCGACAAGAACCTCCAGGCGGGCAACCTCGAAGCCGCCGTAAAGGTCTGCCAGACCGTGCCGGCCCCGGCCCTCTCACGCGCGACGCGCAACCTGCTCAAGCTGATGCGCGCCGGCTACGAGAGCCCGATGCTCGCCGTCGAAGAGGCGATGCTCGAGGTCCGGCCGTTGGTCCAGGCCCGCGTAAGTTGGCTTTGGTCGATCGCGAACATCGCGACCCTCGTCGGCCTGATCGGCACCATCATCGGGCTGATCGGCGCCTTCAAGGCCGTGGCGGTGGTTCAGGCAGACCAGAAGGCTGCGGCGCTGGCGAAGGGTATCGCCGAGGCGATGAACAACACGGCTTTCGGACTGATGATCGCGGTGATCTGCATCATCGCACACCTCTTCATCAACACGCAGTCGGTGAAGATGGTGGAGAAGACGGAGCACGCGCTGTTCCACTTCCTCAACATCCACGCCCAGTGGCGGAAGAGCAACCGCTCTGCCGAGAGCGGCTCGCAGCCTCCGGCGCGCTGAGTTCAAGCACGGCTCACCCGAAACTCTAGGGAGCGAAGATGGCTGGCGGCGGCGGCGGCGAAACTGACCTGAACCTGGTGCCGTACCTCGACATCATGGTCAATCTGATCATGTTCATGCTCGTGATCACGGCGAACATCGTTGAGCTTCGTGAATCACCGGTGCTCGCCCCGCGGTATGTGCCCGGTGGAGGCTCCCAGCCCGATCCCAACGCCCCGCCGAACATGACGGTACTCGTGAGCAGCAAAGGCTTTGGGGTCTTCGGCAGCGGCGGTACCGAAGTGCCCGCCACAGACATCCCGATGGTGGGCGGGGCCTACGACTATCAGAAGCTCTCCACCGAGCTTCGGAAGTACCGGAAGACCTACAAACCGTCCGACAACCTGACCATTGTCCCCGAGTCCAGCATCTCGTACCGCGTGGTGGTGGAGACGATGGACGCGGCGCGCGAAGACAGCCGTGGTCCGCTCTTTCCGGGGGTCACGCTGGCCGCCGCGGTAGGCTTCAAATGAGCACGGATCCCGAAGAGTTCGAGCGGAACAACGACGATGACGAAGTCCTCATGCGGAGGCGTAAGCTTCACGCGCACAAGGAAGAGATCAGCGGCCTGAACCTCACCGCGATGATGGACATGATGACCATCATCCTCGTGTTTCTCATCAAACGTTTCGGTGAGGCGCCCGAGAACGTCGCGGTCAACGAGGACCTTCAGCCTCCGCTCTCAACGTCCACCAGCGCCATCGTGCCGGCAGTGGCCGTCTACATCTCGCAGTCCAAGATCATGGTGGACGCGAAGCCGATTCTGGACATCGAAAACGGACGCGTGGTGAGCGAGGGCTCGGGCTCAGCGTTCGGGCCGGTTGGAGTCGCGCTCGAGGCTCGTGTACGCGCGATCGAAGCCCTCGCCGGCAACGGGGGAACGCCCTTCGATGGTAACGTGATGATCATCGCCGATGAAGACACCACCTACGAGATCATCTCCGGGGTGCTGTACCAGGCGGGGCTCCAACGGTTTGAGACCTATCGCCTGATCGTCCGAGCGGGCGGGAAGTGATCGTAGGGCCCGGATCGTTTCGGGTCCTGCTGCTGATCGCGCTCAGCGCCTGCGGGGGTCAGACGACCTCTACCGTGCGGGACGGCACGGGCGGGCTCGCCGACCCTACCGACACCGTGCCGCCAGTGTTCTCTTTCTCTCCGATAGAGGGCACTCAGCCTTTCGGGGAAGACGTGACCGTGAGCGCGGAGGTAAGCGACGCGGATAGCGGCCTGTTCGTGGTCCAGCTCTGGTACAAGAACGAGACGGACGGGAACGAAACCTACGAGGCGCGGGCGATGACGTCCGCCGGTCAGGATAGTCCCGTTTGGAGCGGCGTGATCCCGGGCTCGGCCCACCGCTCGGGGGGTATGGACTACTACCTCGAGGCGGTGGATCAATCACAGAACGCGGCGACTGAACCGCCAGACGGTCCGGCGGATCCCTACCACATTCGGCTGTCCGCCCTCTAACTGGGCGGGGGAGGGCGCGCGCTCTCCGGAAGTTGAGCCATCGCCGCCTCTGAATAGCTGAGCGGAGAGCCGCGGGCGCCAGGCTAGCCCGGAACAACGCCGGGATAGCGCAGGAGAGAGGACGAAGGCGTACGTCGATACGCCGAGGAGCCTAGGAGCCGAGTTCGGCGAAACCGGCCGCAGCCGCCCATCGGCGGGCGAGCGCGGGACCGGATGCCGTCCACACGCTCCGGGCCTCAGCCCCCGAAGGGGCGCCGAGCTTCTGCGACGCAGCGCGCGACGAACGCGTCAAGCGAGAGCTCACCCACGTCACCGTCGCGCCCGCGTACGTTCACCGTCGCGGTCGCCTGCTCCTTTTCGCCGACGACCACCATGTACACCGGGCGCGCGGCGTGGGCGTCGCGGATCTTCGCACCGATCTTGTCAGCGCTGAAGTCCGCTTCAACCCTGATTCCGGCTTCGTAGAGCGCATGACGCACTGCCTCGCCCCACGGCGCGCTCTTCTCGCTGACCGTGAGCACCCGCACCTGTTCGGGGGCCAGCCACATGGGGAAGTGCCCGCCGAAGTGCTCGATGAGGATGCCCATGAAGCGCTCGAACGAGCCGAAAATCGCCCGGTGGATGACCACGGGGCGGTGTTCGGTGTTGTCGGCGCCGACATACGTGAGGTCAAAGCGGATCGGAACCTGGTAGTCAAGTTGGATCGTGGCACATTGCCAACGCCGACCGAGCGCGTCGACGACGTCGAAGTCGATCTTGGGCCCGTAGAAGGCTCCATCACCTGCGTTGACGGTGAACTCCAGGTCGTTCGCCCGTAGCGCGGCTTCGAGCGCCTCTTCGGCCTGATCCCACACTGCGTCCTCCCCGAGCCGCTCCGCGGGCCGCGTGGATAGCTTCGCGCGAAACCCAAGGTTCAGCGCGCCATACACACGCTCCACCAGAGCGATGAGCTTCGTCACCTCCTCAGCAATCTGGGACTCCATCACAAAAAGGTGCGCGTCATCCTGGCAGAACTGCCTCACCCTCGTGAGCCCACCGAGCGCGCCACGAAGCTCGTCCCGGTGCAGCACGCCCTGATCGTGGATCCGCAGCGGGAGCTCCCGGTAGGAGCGCTTGCTCGATCGGAAGATCAGCATGTGCGAAGGGCAGTTCATGGGCTTCAACCCATAGAAGTGCTCCTGCTCCGCTCCTTCCTCGTGGCGGCCGAACGAGAACATGTTGCTCTGGAAGTGAGACCAGTGACCGCTCGTCTCCCACAGGGCCTTGTCGAACAGCATCGGCGTGCGGACTGCAACATAACCCTCGTCGAGCAGCATCGAACGCATCGCCTCGGACAGGGTGTGGTAGAGCACCTCCCCCTTGGGCAACCAGAATGCAGCTCCCGGGGCCCACTCATGGAAGAAGAACAGGCCCATGGCGGTGCCGACCTTACGGTGGTCATTCTTTTTCGCGGCTTCAAGGCGGGCAAGGTACTGGTCCAACGCGTCCCGCGTCGGCCAAACCGTGCCATAGACGCGCTGAAGCTGTGGACCCTTGCTGTTGCCGCGCCAGTACGCGCCCGAAACACGCATGAGCTTGAAATGTTTACAGTTCCCCGTCCGAGGCACGTGTGGGCCCCGACAGAGGTCCACAAACCCGCCCTGATCGTAGGTGCCCACAGTCGGATCCGTGAAGCTCTCGATGAGCTCCACCTTGAAGGCCTGCCCCTGCGCCGCGAACAAGCTCCGGGCGTCCTCCCGCGACAGCTCCGTCCGCACGAAGGGCGAGTTGCGCTTCACGATCAGGCGCATCTCCGCCTCGATCTTCTCCAGGTCAGCCTCGTGGATCGGGTGACCGACATCCACGTCGTAGTAAAAACCATCCTCAATTGCCGGACCTATCGCGAACTGGGTGCCGGGAAACACTCTCTGGATCGCCTCGGCCATGACGTGCGCGGTCGAGTGGCGGAGGCAGTGCAGGCGGTAGCTCTCATCGTCGGCGAAGGCGTCGCGGGCTTTTTCGTGGTCTTCCACAGGGTCCCCCTCCTGTTGGGGAAGCGCCGAATGTATCCCGGCGCGCAGGTGGCGTTAAGGCGCCTGGCCGCGCCCGTGGGGCCGGGAGGTGCCGTTGAACCGTGGTGTCCGTGTGGTTGACCTCACGCGTGTGCTCGCCGGCCCGTGGGCCACGATGATCCTTGGTGATCAAGGGTTTGACGTGATCAAGATCGAGCCGCCCGAAGGCGATGAGACCCGGCGCTTTCAGCCGTGGAAGGCGGGTGAGAGCGTATACTTCGCCTGTACCAACCGGAACAAGCGGAGCGTCGTGCTCGACCTCAAGACCGCGGCCGGGCGCGCGGCCCTGCTCCGCCTCGTGGAGACCGCAGATGTGCTGGTCGAGAACTTCCGGCCCGGGGTGATGGCGCGCCTCGGACTCGACGACGAGGTGCTCCGGGCGCGCCGACCTGACCTTGTGCATGTATCCATATCCGCCTTTGGACCTGGACCATTTGCGGAACGTGCTGGCTACGATCTCGTCCTCCAGAGCGCCGGCGGCATCGCGAGCCTGACCGGGGACCCTCCGCGTAAGGCCGGCCCGTCGATCGCCGACCTGGCCAGCGCGCTCACGGCGGTTCAGGCGGTGCTCTTCGCCCTGCTGCGTCGTTATTGTACCGGCGAGGGCGAGCGCATCCACATCTCGATGCTTGACGTACAACACGCCTTACTCGCCTACTACGCCTCAGCGTGGCTCAACGTCGGCCAGGAGCCTCCTGAACCCGGAAACCGACATCCGTCGATCTGCCCCTACAACCTCTACCGTTGCCGAGACGGCTGGCTCGCGATCTGCTGCGCCAACGAGCCCCTCTGGGATCGCCTGAAACAGGTGTTGATGCTAGAAGATCGGCCATGGTTCGGCTCGATGGCGGCGCGCCTCGCCCATCGTGACGACGTGGACGCTCAGATTGAAGCAGCGCTCGAGGACGATGACGCGGCGGTTTGGGAGGCCCGGCTCTTGGAGGCGGGGGTCCCGTGCAGCGTCGCGCTGACGGTTCCGCAGTCCCTGGCCCAGCCCGCTGCTCGGCGTATTCACATCGGCAACTGGATCTTCCCCGCGCCTCCCCTGGCGCCGCGATGCCTGCGGCCGCCGCCGACGCTTGGGGAGCACACGGCGGAGGTGCTCGCGGAAGTCGGCCTCTTACCCACTGATCTGCTCGTTACGGCCTGAGGTGCACGAGTCTGGGCTCCGCGCCCCCGCTCGTGCACGCGGGCCGTGCGGTCGGTCGGTCGCGCCGTGAACCGCGGTAGTCGTGCTCCCAGGGGCCAGAGTGCTACGCCGGGGCACTAGGGAAAACCCGTGAACACGTGACAAAATCGGGGTGGCGATCTACGCTCATGGTGCAGTGGCTCTGGAGCACCGCCTGAGCGCGGCCGCGCGTCGAGCGTTGCCGGACTCCAGACCACCAGAGCCCCATAGGCGCGATGAACTTCCCAGCCACCTTTGGCCGTTACCAGTTGATCCGACCGCTCGCGGTCGGGGGTATGGCGGAGGTGTTCCTGGCGCGTTCGTTCGGCGTCGAGGGCTTCGAGAAGCGGCTGGTCATCAAGCGAATCCTCCCCGCGATGACGACCAACCCCCGTTTTGTGGACCTGTTCATTCAAGAGGCCAAGCTTCTCGCCAGCCTCAACCACCCCAACATCGTCTCGGTCTACGAGCTGGGCAAGGTGGGCGACGAGCACTACATCGCCATGGAGCAGGTACAAGGCCGGGATCTCGTACCGGTGCTTCGTGCGCTCCGCCTGCGCAACCTGCGACTGAAACCTCACCTCGCCGTGGGTATCGCCGTGTCTGTCGCGCGCGCCCTCGCCTATGCCCACGGGCTGTCGGACGTGCGGCGCATCGAGAACGAGCTTGGCCCGCCCGAACCCACGCCCTCGCGCTCCGACCCCAGCAGCGTCCGAAGCCGTCCGGATGCCCCGCGAATTGTGCATCGCGACGTGAGCCCCCACAACGTCGTGGTGTCGTTCGAAGGCGACGTCAAGCTGATTGACTTCGGTATTGCCAAGGTAGAAGGCAGCACGCTCGATGCAGGGGGAGGGAAGTTCTCCTATATGTCCCCGGAGCAAGCTGCGGGGTCGAGCCTGGATGGCCGCTCCGACCTCTACTCTCTGGGGGTGCTGCTCTTCGAGTTGCTGACCTCGCACCGGCCTTATGCCGAGGGTGACACGGATGACCGGCGCCGCGATGTGCTCGCCGCCGCGGTCCGCCCGCTCTCCACGGTGATCGAGAACGCGCCGGCAGGTCTCGAAGCGATCCTCGCCCGCCTGCTCGCCCGTGACCCCGACGATCGGTACCCGAACGCGGATGCGGCAGAGAACGACCTCAGAACGTGGCTCTTCGAGAATGGCCACCACACCACGACCGCCGAGCTCGGCGGCGTATTGCGCGATCTGTTCTCCGAAGAGCTGGCGTCGGAAGGGACCTGGTCGGGCCTCGACGGCCTCGCCCGTGACCTCGAGGCGATGCACACGGACGTGCCCCTTGACCGGTACCACGCCGCCCCCAGCGTCACGCCACACACCAAGGTGCTGCCGGGCCCGGCACAGGGAGAGCGTCGCTCCGTGGTCGTGCTGGTCGCGGAGGTGAGCGGTCTGACGGAGCTGTCTTCGCGCGCGGACGGTGAGGTCGTGGGCCGGGTGCACTTCCGCCTCTTGAGGATGGTGCGGCGGCTCCTCGATCGTTTCGATGGCAACGCTGAAAAGTACGATGACGACACGCTCGTGGTCGTGTTCGGACTGCCTCGCGCGCACGGGGATGACGTGGATCGGGCCCTCCTGTGTGCCCAGGACCTGCAGCGGCTCTCCGTTCGGCTTCGGCGCCGCGGTATCAACGTCGAGTTTTCGATTGGGATCCACGTCGGAGAGATCACGGTCGGGCGCCGCGCGGGCCGCCACTGGCGCTTCGCCCCACGGGGGGACACGCTAAAAGCCGGCGTACGGCTTGCTTATGCCGCCGAGCCGGGCGCGGTGCTCGTCTCGGACCGGGTGGTCGCGCTCGCCGGCGACCGGTTTGCCTTCGAGGGAGGCTCTGCGCTGCGCCGGAAGGGCTCACGAGGTTCACGTTCCACCTTTGCGCTGACCGGCGTGCGCGCCGGTGGACGGGTGATGGCGGGCCGGTGGTACCGACGCGGAGATGAGTGGGAGATCCTCCGCGCCGCGGTTGGCGAGCTCAAGGAGGGACGGGGCGCCCGGATCGCGCTCATCGGCGAGCTTGGAATCGGAAAATCTCGCCTAAACCGTGAGTTTCGCGAATTGGTCACACGTTGGAGCATCCCCGTCTACCAGGCTCGGGCGCTGCCCTACGGTCCGGAACGGCCATTTTCGTCCTTTCGAGCTCTCCTCTCGGACGTGCTCGGCATACGGCCGGAGACCGGCGCGGATGGCATCCGTGAACGGCTCGCGCGCCTCCCAGAGCTCGGCCTCATCCCGCGGGAGGCCCAGGCGCTACGCTCACTCTACGCGGTAGAGCTGGGTGAACGCCGAGAACCTACGCGCGAGCACATGCTTGCGGCGGCGGGGCGCATCGTCGGCGGGCTCGCAGCCGACGGCCCGATCGTGATCCTGCTCGAGGACATCGAGCACCTCGACAGCCTGGAGCGCCTCCTCCTCCAGCGTCTCGTGGAAGCCGCGGCCACCGAGCCCGTGCTTGTCCTGGTGTCATGGCGTGGAAGCTGCCCAACCGAGCTTGAGGGCAAGTTTCAGGAAGTGCCCCTCGGCCCGCTCACTTCGGCACAGACCCTCGCATTGGCGGCGGAGCTGCTTGATGCGGAGGCCTGCGGGCCCGATCTCAGCCGGCTCGTGCAGCGGACTGCCGAGGGGAATCCGCTCTATCTTGACGAAATCCTCCGAGCCCTTCAACGAGCCGGCCGCATCTGGTACGAAGAGCGGACGGTTCGCCTCCGAGATCCCGAGGTGGATCCGGGCCTCCCCGACTCGTTGCACGGCCTCATCGCAGCGCGGATCGATCAGCTTGACGAAGACGAACGTGCCGTGCTGCAAATGGCCGCGGTGGTCGGCGTTCATTTTTCGCCGGAGCTCCTACGTGCAGCCGCCGACGCGGACCTCCCGCCGCTCGACGGCCTGCAGCGCGCTGGCCTGATCGCGCCCGAGGGGTTGGGGCCCGAGAGTCCTTGGCGTTTCTGCTCGGTGCTCGTGTGGGAGTGCGTGGGGCGCTCAATCACCGCGCCGCTGCGGCGTGAATACCACCGGCTCGCGGCGGAGGGGCTCGAACGTCTCCACGGGGCGATGCTCGACACGGTGATCGAGGCATACGGCCACCACTGTTACGCGGCGGGACGCTCGCGGGACGCCGCGCGGGCGATGTTACGCGCCGGGGACCAGGATCGGCGGGCACAACTGCTGGAGCGCGCGCTTCAGAGCTACACGTCGGGGCTGCGCTGGTTGGAGAGCGCCAGCCGAGACCAGCGTGACGATCGCCTGGAGGCGACTCTACGCGTCGCTGCCGGAGAGGTCGCGGTCCTCCTCGGCCTACCGAGCGCAGCGAAGAACCTGGAGGTAGCCCTCGACATTGCGGGAGAGGCGGGCTTTTCGGAGGTCGAGACCCGCGCCATGCTCACGCTGGGCCAGCTCCATCTCGCGCGGGGCCAGGCCTCGATCGCGCGGAACTACCTGGAGCTGGCGCGGGGCCAGGCGAGGCGCGCCCACGAAGCGGTCCTCGAAGTCGCGGCGATCGAGGGGCTGGGTACGCTCGCGCTGGATGAAGGACGGGTCGACGACGCCCGCGTACTGTACGAGGAGGGCCGCCGCGTCGCGGGCGAAGACCGTGCATTAGCGGCGAGGATGCTGCTGGGACTCTCTCGGGGAGCACTCCAGCGTGCGGACCGACGCCTGGGGCGCGAGCTCCTGGAGTTGGCGCTACCCCTCGCGGAGACGAGCGGCGACCGCATCCTGCTGGGCCGGGTGGTCAACAACCTCGGGATCGCGTTCTTCCAAGAGGGGCGCTTCCACGAAGCTCTTGCGGAGTTCCAAAGGGCCCTGGAGCTGCGTCGGGGGATCGGCTATCGCCAGGGAGAGGTGATCAACCTGCACAATATCGGCGATGCCCACCTCCACGCGGGCAACCTCGCCCTCGCGTTCGCCGCCTTTGAGCAGAGCCGCGACCTCGCTCGAAGCTGCGGCTGGGAGCAAGGAGTGGTCACCAATGAAGTTCAACTTTGCTTCTTGAGGGGGCAATCGGGCGAGCCGGTCGCCGAGGCGTTGGAGCACTGGTCCAACCGGGCGCGGCAACTCGGTGACGCGCAGACCACCCTGGTCGCCCGATGGTTGGCGGCCCGGCTTCTCGCTCGCACGGCCGCTGGCGTGGCCTCGGCCCGAATCCGTGAGATCGCCCAGGACGCAAGGACTGCCGGTTTCGACGACCTCGCTGATCAGATCGGCGAGGCCTGAGCGCCCGCCGGCGCAGGTCAGAGCACGAACACCATCAGGTAGATCGCCACCCCGG
>CANKTH010000010.1 GCA_947486185.1 Deltaproteobacteria bacterium | reverse complement strand
GGCGGCGGCGTGTCGCCAATCGTCCAGAATGGCTACCTGTTCCTCTACGATCTGGCGGAGGGCCTCGAAGCGGCGCGCGCGCGTGTGAAGATGCAACACGCCGCGGGGCTCCGCGAGGTGGAGCTCCTCGAAGGTGAGCGTTTGATCGAGCGCTTTCCGTACCTGGATCCGCTCGCCCTCCTCGGCGGGACCTTCTGCCCGACCGACGGCTTCCTCCGGCCTGACATCGTGTATCAGGAGGCGATCGGCGCCGCGGTCCGCGCGGGCGCGCGCCTGGTCCAAGCCGCTCCGGTCGAAGCCTCGGCGCATGGCCCCGACGGGCGCCTGATCGAGGTCAGCACGCCCAAAGAGACCTTCTCTGCTGACTATTTTGTGGACGCCACCAACGCATGGTCCTTACGAAGCGGCTCCGTCCTGGGCGGCACGCCGCTGCCGGTCTTCCCGCTCAAGCGCTACCTCTGGTTCATCGAGCGTTCCCAGGCCCTCGACGCCGACACCTTCCGCGGCATGCCTCTGCTGATCACGCCACAAGGGGCCTATTGTCGGCCCGAGAACGCGAGCTCCTTGCTCTGCGGTTTTGCCCACGACGCAGCGCCCGAGCCGGAGTTCAGCTACGAGGACCAGGACCGCGTGGATCCTCCCTTTTTCCATAAGAGCGGCCCGGACGCGCTGCCATATGAGGTGTGGGCGATGCTCGCCCAGAGCGTGCCCGCGATCGGAGAGTTCTCCGGCATCACGGCGACCACCTCGGGTTTCTACGCCACCACCCCCGATCACAACCCCTTCCTGGATCTCGACCCCGCGGTTCCCAACCTGCTTCGGCTCGTGGGTTTCTCGGGGCATGGTGCGATGTTCGGACCTTTTTCGGCGCTCGTAGGCGAGGCGCTGCTATTGGGCGCCGCGGCGAGCGCGCTCCCCGCCGAGATCGAGGTGAACGGGGAGCAGGTGTCTCGCGCCTGTTACAAGATCAACCGTACTTTCTTGCGCCACGAAGCGATGGTCATCTGAACACTCGGCGACGCGGCGACCTTGCGGGGCGCCCCACGCTGAGGGTAGGGGTAGGGCTGCCTTCTGAGCATCGGTGCGGCAGGGACCCGGCCGGCGCGCCCGCGAAGAGCGCAGGATTCGTCATGAGATCACCGCTGTTCCCCGTGATGCCCGCCGTCCTGCTGGCCGTGATCTGCGGCTGCGGCAAGGAAGACGTGAAGCCCGGGGAGCACTACGCCATGGTGCTGGTCGTGGACGGTCTTCGTACCGATGAATGTACCTTGTCAACCAAGTCCGCGATCACCGGCACCTCAGGCGTCGCCTTCGCCCGCCACCTGTGGAAGGACATCGCAGCTGAGGGTGTGGTGGTCCCAACGCTCCAGAACCACGGCATCACCATCACCGCGCCGGCTCACGCCCAGCTCCTCACCGGGCGCCTCGACAACTTCGCCAATGTCGCGGTGGATAACTCCCGCGGCCCTGCCTACTACCGCTCCCCCTTTCCTACGTTGTTTGAGCTGTTACGCCAACAAACCGGCGTCGGCGCCGAGGACGGGGTGCTCATCGCCAACACGGAGCTCGTCTCACCCCTCACCTCGGGGTTGTACCCGGGGCTCGGGCTCGATCTCGCTGGTAAGAACGTCTTTGTCACCAAGTCGGGCAGCGACGAGATCCCCGCGCCCGAGGACCAGAGTGTATTCGACGCAATCTACGCCGAGCTGGACGCGGGCCCGCCACGTTTGATGGTGGTGAACGTGCACCAGACTGACCGCGCCGGGCATTACCAGGACGGTCCGGCCTACGCCGACGCGATCACCGAGGTGGACGGCCTGATCGGCGATCTGTGGACCCGGCTCCGACGCGACCATCCCAAATACGTCGAGCAGCTCCTCTTTGTGGTCACCGCCGACCACGGCCGGCACCGTCACACCGGCGACAGCGGCTTCAAGAACCACGGGGACGGTT
This sequence comes from Deltaproteobacteria bacterium, assembly GCA_947486185.1. Taxonomy (GTDB): domain Bacteria; phylum Myxococcota_A; class UBA796; order UBA796; family SXON01; genus CANKTH01. Next base: position 72,989 of record CANKTH010000010.1, on the reverse strand, counting down.
GCTCGGGCTGTCGCGATGTACCCTTGTTTCTGGCGGGGGGCGCCGTGAGTCGCAGGGGCGTCGTCGACGAGACCTGGACCCAGCTCGACCTGAGCGCCACGATCGCGGCCTGGCTCGGGCTGGCGCAGCCCTTGGGCCAGGGTCGAACCATGTCCTCGCTCGTCGCGGTGCCCGCCTGGCAGCCGACGGGTGAGGTGGACGTCGCGCAAGCGGGCAGCCTCCTCGCAACGCGGCGCCTCCGGCAAGATAGCGAGACACGGAGCGAGATCGTCGTGGACGGTGAGGTAGTCAGTAGCGGGCTCCACTTTGCCGAGGCCCCGGCGGTGGCGACGGGCCAGAGCCGGTGGTTGTGCTGGCGCGAGCTCTCATTAGATGATCCCGATTGGCGGCTTTGGACGCCGATGTGTCTGCGGGACGCGGGCGCTGGCTGGGACGCGATCGGGTTTCCGCTAGAAGAGGTCGGCATGGGCTTCAGCCCGCAGATGCGAGAGCTGACCGATGGCAGTTTGGAGGTTGTTTTCGTAGACAACACCCGCACGGTCGCGACCACCGGCAGCGATGAGGGCAACGGCCCCCGAATCACGCGGTACTCGCCGGGCGCCGGCTGGAGCACGCCCACCGGGCCGCCCCTGTTCCTCGGCACCGACCCGAGCGTCGTGGAGGCCGAGGGCGAGCTGCTGGTCGCGGTCGCCCACGGGCTCACCGAAACGAGCCGATACGATCGACAGGTCTCCGTCTACGTGGTCGGCACCGAGGTCTGGCCCTCACGCGCCAGCCTGCCCTTCACCGAGGTGCTCGGGGAGGTTCGTAGGGTTGAACGCCCGGCACTGAGCTATGCCGACGGCGTGCTCCGCCTCGCAGCGCTGGCGATCGACGACGCCGGGCCCCAGATCCTGCTCACCGAGAGCACCGATAACGGCCGGAGCTGGACCGCGGCGCGCGCGTTGCCCGGCGTCTCTTCTCCCTATTTCTACCTACCTCTTCGTTGGGACGGCCGCCACCTGGTCTGGATTCAGGGCGGTGACGACGACTCACCCGTCGGATGCCGGCTCGCGCCCGACGAAGCGGCTCCGGCCTGTTTGGGGTTGGGAAGCCATCGTATCGACTCCTATAGCGTCGCGGACGGCGTGCTCACCGCGTCGCTCGACGGCGGCTCCGGCGCCTGGAGCATCAACACCAGCCGTTGGTAGCGGCTCCTACGTGAACTCGAACGTGCCTGCGACTATGAGGTGATCATGGCGATCCTGGAGATCCTGACCGTCCCCCACCCGCTCCTGACCCAGAAATGCCGGCCGGTACGCGCCGACGAGTTTGGTGCTGAGCTCGCCCGTTTCTGTGCCGACATGGCAGAGACCATGTACGCAGCGCCGGGCGTCGGCCTGGCCGCGCCTCAGGTGGGCGATCTCCGCCGGATCGTGGTGGCGGACCCGGGCAACAACAGCCGCGAAGAGGAAGAGAACGGCAACAAAGAGGTCCGTTTCGTAGCGATGATCAACCCGGTGATCATCGAGACCAGCCGTGACTCGATCGTCTGGGAAGAGGGCTGCTTGTCGGTGCCGGAATTCAACTCCGACGTCAAGCGGCCCCGGCGCGCGAAGCTCCGCTGGCAGGATCCACAAGGTAAACCTGAAGAAGCATGGTTTGAGGGCTACGACGCAGTCGTAGTGCAGCACGAGCTGGATCACCTCGAAGGCACCGTGATCCTCGACCGCGTGTCCTTCTTCAAACGGAGTCGTTACCTGTCGAAACGGCAGAAACAACGCGACAGGGACGAGGCCAGGGTCTGAGCTGACGGTGCGCATCGCCTTCCTCGGTACCCCGAACTTCGCGGTCGCCCCGCTCGCTGCGCTCCACGCAGCCGGCCACGAGCTCGTGCGGGTCATCGCCCAGCCCGACCGGCCTTCGGGGCGGGGAAACAAGCTCCAGGTGCCGCCGACCATCGTCTGGGCCCGCGAACACGGGATCCCGACGAGCCAACCCACTCGCGTACGAAGCGGCGAGTTCGTCACGGAAATGACGTCATCTCATCTCGATCTTGCCGTGGTCGTCGCCTACGGGCGGATCCTCACCCCCGAGGTCCTGGCCGGGCCACGTCTGGGTTGTATCAACGTTCACGCCTCGCTTTTGCCTCGGTGGCGCGGCGCGGCGCCGATCCAGTGGGCGCTCCTCTCGGGCGACACTGAGACCGGGGTGTGCTGCCAGCAGATGGCCGCCGGGCTCGACACGGGCGACATACTCTCCGAGGCGCGCACGCAGATCGGGCCTGAAGAGGATCACGAACAGTTGGCAAGCCGACTCTCCGCGATGAGCGCACCCCTCATCGTGGACACCGTCGCGCGGCTGTCTGAGCTGAAGGTGGCGCCGCAAGACGAGGCCCGCGTCACGTATGCGCGTATCCTTCAAAAGGAAGATGGACGCCTACATTTTGAGCTCCCGGCCGCGACGCTCCACGCGCGGATCCGCGGGCTCCGCGGCTGGCCTGGGGCGTTCACCAGCTTTCGCGGCGAGCTCTTGAAGGTCCACTCGGTCTCCGTCCTGCCGGGAGCCCCGGCCGGCCTGGCTCCCGGCACCCTGCTCCCCGGTGGTCGGGTGGTCTGCGGGGACGGAATGCTCCACCTACGAGAAGTACAGCTACCCGGTCGCAAAGCAGTGAGCGGCCTCGATTTCTACAACGGCGCCCGCGTTGCGCCAGGCGAGCGGCTCGGGGAGAACTCCGAGGCGCCCGCGGAGGATCCTCGATGAGCGTCAAGGTCGCCCCAAGCATACTCTCCGCCGATTTTGGCGATCTCGCCCGCGAGATTCACAGCGTCGGGAGCGCAGACTGGATCCACGTCGACGTCATGGACGGGCGCTTTGTGCCCAACATCACGATCGGCCCATTGGTGGTCGCCGCCGCGCGCCGGGCCACCGCGCTGCCGCTGGACGTCCACCTGATGATCGTCGAACCCGATAAGTACGTCGCGGATTTTCGGGCAGCCGGCGCCGACTGGATCTCGGTGCACGCGGAGGCCTGCACCCAGCTCCACCGGAGCATCCAGGCGATCCGTGCCACCGGCGCCCACCCGGGGGTCGCCCTCAACCCGCACAGCCACGAGTCGGTGCTCGACTATGTGCTCGACGACCTCGACCTGGTGCTGGTCATGAGCGTGAACCCCGGTTTTGGTGGACAGTCCTTGATCGACGCGGTATTCCCGAAGATCGAGCGGCTTCGTGAGACGATCGATCGCCGCGGACTCGGAACGCTGATTGAGGTGGACGGGGGCGTAAAGCCCTCGAACGCCCGGCGCTTTGAGGATGCGGGCGCCCATGTGCTCGTCGCCGGCTCGGCGGTTTTCGGCGCGAAGGACCGTGCCGCGGCGATCACCGCTGTGCGCGGTTAGTCCACTGGTCGTGGCCGACTGGCCACCACGGAGGCGCCGATGAGACAGTGGTGGTTGGGGCTCGTATACCTCGGCTGTTCCGAGTACGAGGTGAAGCCGCAGCCCGACGGTCCGGTCGGCGCCGGCGCCCCCGAAATCGAGGTGAGCCCGGCCGCCCTGACGCTGACCGGGCTCTGTGCGCCCGGCTCCGGGGTGATTGATATTTCAAATGTCGGGGACGGAGACCTCACCCTCTCCGATCTGCGCTTGAGCGGCTCGGGTTTCAGCACCTCATTCCCTGCCCTTCCTCTGGTGCTCGCCCCCGGCGAGGCAACGGTGGTCCTGCTCGACGTCACCGCGGGGGACGCGACGTTGACCGTGGAGAGCGACGACGCAGATGAAGCCCGGATCGAGGTGCCGCTCCACGCCGCCGCCAACCGCGCGCCGGAGGTGGTGATCTCGAGCCCGGCTCCCGGGGAGGTCTGGGACGACGGCGAGGATGCCGTGCTTGAAGCCGTGGTCTCCGATGACGCCGATCCGGCTGAGACGCTCGCCCTGTTGTGGTCCGCCTCAGGGACAGCGCTCTCAACCGCCCCCGCTCTGCCGGACGGCTCCACGAGCCTGAGCTGGCTGGCCGTCGACCGGACGTCTGGCCCGGGAGCCGTCCGCCTCGAAGCCACCGACTCCTGCGGCCAGACGGGCTCCGCCGAGGTCGATTATTGTCAGGACGGCGCCTACACGTACGACGCCCTGTCGATCTCCGCGTGGCACTACGAAGGCAGCGCGTATTGGGACGCCACCGATGAGTTCCTGAGGCTCACCGCGGTCGCGGTCGACCAGGTGGGAACCGCCTTCGAGACCACCCGCGAGGTGGACGCCGCCCACGTATACATCAGCTTCTACTTCTCGATCGGCGGTGGGACCGGCGCGGACGGCCTGTCGCTGACGGTGCTCGACGTAGCGCGGATGAGCACCTTCCTGGGCGGCACCGGCTGTGGCATCGGCTACGGCGGGGACGCCTCCTGCACGGGCGGCCCCGCGCTCCCCGGTTGGACCGTCGAGGTCGACACCTACTTCAACGAAGGTTTTGACGCGACGAGCGACGACCATCTCGCCTTTGTCTTCGACGGCGACGTCGACAACCCTGAGCTCACCGTTCCCGTGCCCGAGCTGGAGGACAACGGCTGGCACCTGCTCGACGTCACGGTGGTCGCACCCCGAGTGACCGTAGCGCTCGACGGGGTCACCTACATCGACCAGGATTTGTCGGGAAACTTCGGGTTCAACGGCTATGTCGGCTTCACCGCGGGCACCGGGAGTCAGACCAACTCCCACGTCATCGATAGCCTGGCGGTGACCGACTACGCCTGCGACTGAGGCCTCAGAGCAGCTCCGGGCACCAGATGGGGACGGGCATCGGCGAGATGCTGACCCCGCCATCCGCCAGCCCTGACGCCTCGAACTGGCCCCAGGCCCGACCGCCGTCCGCCGCGGAGCCCTCGATCCCGGTCACGACGATCGAGACGGTGTCCGCCCCCTCGGTCGCGAAGTAACGGTTCTGGCCTCCGGCTTCTTCCTGGAGCTTGACCCGCACAGTGCCCATGCTCTGGTCGTAGGCGCCGGGACCCTCAAAACTGCCCAGGATCTCCGCGATGAGCACAAATACGTGCCCGCCTGTGCTGTCGCGCCAGAAGGTGCGAAAGTTGGGCACGGTCTCGAGCCAGGTGCAGGTCGGGCTGTCGAAGTCCAGCGTCCCGCTGAAATCGCCACTCACCTCCAGGGAGAGCGGGCCGGGATCGTCGGGGAAGCCGGTGTCTTCCCCGGTCGGAGCGCTCTCGGTGGACTCCTCCTCCTCGTTGTCGTCGTCGTCGTCCTTGTCTGCGCCCAAACACGCCAACATCCACCACAACATAGGCATCCCCCCCGCTCAGACGAGCTGACCTTCGCGCGGCACCAGGCTGTCGAGATCCACCAGCGGTCCTCGTACAAAACGGGCCAGCGAGCGGTTGACGAGCTGGCCGCGAAAATAGGAACAAGCGCCGCGGAGGGCCTCCGAACGGCGGAGCGCCGGCTCGACCCCTTCAGCGACAAGAAAGAGATAAGGCAAGAGACATGCCGCCAAAAGCCGTGACGCGGTGCGACTGACCTCGCTCGCGAGGTTGGGGATACAGACGTGGCGCACGCCCTCCTCTTCGTAGACCGGGGCGTCCATCGTCGTAGCCCTGCTCGTCTCGCTGCAGCCGCCCGAGTCGATCGAGAGGTCCATGAACAAGCTGCCTTCACGCATGAGCCGGATGTGCTGGCGCCGCAGGACCCTCGGTGTAGGCTCATTTTTGAGTGCCACCGCGCCGATCACCACGTCGGCGACCTCCAGGTAACGGGACAGGTGGTACTCAGACGCAGTGGCAGTGACAGCTCCCCGCCCAAGATCCCGCTCAATCCTCAACAAGCGCCGAGGATCACGATCCAGCACCACGACCTGGGCGCCCAGCGCCATCGCCTCGGACGCGGCTGCCAGGCCCGCGGTCCCCCCGCCGATCACCAGGACGTTCGCGGGTGGGACCCCCGCCGTGCCACCCAGCACAAGTCCAGGCCCGCCGCCACGAATCGTGAGGTGATACGCCGCCAGCGTCACCGCGACGCGGCCGCCGAGAGCGGACGTGGGCTCGAGGATGGGGTACTCGTCGTGGTCTTCTCGGACCAGCTCCAACGAGAGCGTGCTGACGCCGACCGAACGAATTCGCTCGTGTAGAGTGCTGTTTGCCGCGGCGAGATGGAGGAAACCGACCAGGATCTGATCGTCCCGGATCAGCTCGAGCTCCTCCAAACGAGGCGCGTGGACCTTGATCAACGCGCGGCACCGGTTGCCGACGTCCCGCGGCGACCAGGCCAGCTCCGCGCCCGCCGCCAGGTATTCGGTGTCGGAGAAGCCTGACCCGAGGCCGGCCCCGGACTCAACCACCACGAGGTGGCCGGCAGCCACGAGCGCCCGGGCGCCCTCAGGGGTCACGCCGACCCGGCGCTCCTGTGGGGTGACCTCACGAACAACACCAAACTCCATCGCCTCTCCTGCGAACCCAAGGCTGCTTCTCCCGACTATCGCCCGGGACGCGGCGAGCCCCCCGGTTCGGGGAGCTCGATCCGAAATATCGTGCCGCATTGGGGGCCGTCACGCAGGCTGATGCGCCCCCCATGCTGCGCGACGATCCGCCGACTCACCGCGAGCCCGAGACCCATCCCGCGCGACCGTGTCGTAAAAAGCGGCTCAAAAATACGTTCTTTGAGCGCGTCGGGAACGCCGCGCCCCTCGTCCTCCACCTCGATGACCACCTGGCCACCCTCGGAGAAGCCCCGCACCGACACCGGCCCGGGTCCGGCCTGGAGCGCGTTGGCCAGCAGGTTCGTCAACACCTGCTCGAGCTGACCCTGATCCCCCGCGACCTCGAGATCATCCACCTCGACCCGAACCCTCGGCCCCCCGGCGCCGGCGGTGAGCTCCCGCCCGAGGTCCACCACCTGGCGCAGCCTCGCGCGCGCCGACGCGACACCGGTATCGCCGGAGCCCTCACGAAGGCCCTCAATCTGGGACGCCATCCTCTCCACGGCCCGCCGAAGGACATCAAAGGCCCGGGCCCGGGCGGTGGCGTCGAGCGCCTCGCTCTCGATGAGCTCCATGTAGCCCGAGATGACGTGCAGGGGCTGGCGCATCTCGTGAATCGCCGAAGCCGACAGTTCGCCGATGCGCGACAGGCGCTCCGCCTGCGCGAGCGCCCGTTGTGTGTGGTGAATCTCCTCGTTGAGGGTGCGGAGCCGACGCTCCAACGCCTCGGCGTGCCGGGCCAGCCGATCGCTGGCCTGCGCCCGCACCATCGCCGTGCTCATGAGTGCCGCCACCGCCTGGGCCAATCCGATCTCAGGCTGGTCGAAGCTCTCTTTAAGGTCGGTGTAGAGCTCCAGCGCCCCTTCGACCTCCCCGCTCACCCGCAGAGGCAACAGGAGCGCCGCGCGCATGCCCGCCGCACGTGCCGTCATATCCATACGTTCAACACCGATCAACAGCTCCGACGCCCCACGACGGAGCGCATCGGCCACCACCGGCCGCTCGGGCACCTGGACGACGAAACCGTCCAGATTGCACAGAAGATAAGATGGTTGAAGGCCCCACATCGACACACGAACGTGCCGCAGCGGCAAAAGCTGCACCAGCCGCGCCGCCACCAGGCGCGCTACATCGACCATCGAGGCGTCCGCGCCGATCGCCTGGGAGATCGAGCGCAAAACCTCGGTGCGGCGAACGCTCAGGTTCAGCGCCAGCTCGCCGGCATAGACCTCGGTCAAATCGAGTGCCCGGAAGACAAAAACGAGCGTTGTACCTATGGTCACCGCGTGGCTCGTCCACCGCAGGCACCGGCGGCCGACCCACTGGAGGGTCGCGACCCCGGTGCCGATGTACAACGAGGTCGGTACGGCCAACACAGTCAGGAGATGTCGGCCGATGACCTCGCCAAGCACCGCCTCCGCCGCTCGGGTGACGCCGCAGACCGTGCCGTCTCCCTCGGTGACCAGCACCAGCTCGTCCGGACCTGCCAGACTCGCCAGCTGCTCCGAGCCCATCGACGTCGGCGGGGCCACGCTGATGGTGTACAGCAGGCCGTCACCGCACTCGAAGGCACGGATCCACGGCCCACCCTCCGGCCCGGCTGTGCCGCCCACCTCGGGCCAACACCACGCACGCGCGAACGGTCGCCAGCGTTCGGCTTCCCGGCTGTACAAACGCGGGCCGAGCACATCCCCCAACACCAGCGGGAGCGGGTGCGCCTCAATCGCCGTGCGCCAGCGGCCCATCAGCTCGCTCAAAGCGGTCACGGACATCGGGAGAGACTACGGTCTCAGGGGGGAGAGGTCAACGCCGACGAGCACGCGCACTCCGGGATAAACGATCGAGAATGGCTCAGCTGGACGAAACGCCGCTACGGTCCTCCGCGCGCGACCGATGCAGGTGATCCGCGCGGGGCGGCTCGCCTATGCGGCGGCATGGGACCGCCAACGTGAGCTCGTGGAGGCGCGGATCGCGGGCTTGATCCCAGATACTGCGCTCGTGTGTGAGCACGACCCGGTCTACACGCTCGGTCGAAGGCGAGACGCGCGGCGGAACCTGCTCGACCCCGGCGACACACCGGTGTTCGAGGTCGAGCGCGGCGGTGACGTCACGTGGCACGGGCCCGGCCAGGTCGTGGCCTACCCGATCCGGCTTCTCGAGCCGCTCGACCTCAACGCCCACCTCCGCCAGCTCGAAGCGCTGATGATCGGGGTGTGCGCCTCGTTGGGGGTCGTGGCGGTACGTGACGAACGGAACGCGGGCGTGTGGCTCAACGGCCGCAAGATCGGCAGCGTCGGGGTGGCGTGCCGCCGGCAGGTCACCTGGCACGGCCTCGCGCTGAACGTCGAGCCCGACCTCAGCGGCTTTCGCCGAATCGCTCCGTGCGGCCTCGACGCCGTGCTCCTGTCCAGCCTCGCCGCGGAAGGGGTGGCCTGCGAACGGGACGGTGTGGAGCTGCGGGTCATCGAGGCGCTCACCGCCTGGTGAGGTCCGCGCGGGTGCCGCCGCGGCGACTGGGGAGTCAGGGCGCTTGAAAACGCCGGAACGGGGGTTGTTCTTTCTCTTCGGTCCAGCCGTCGAGCACGGCGAGCACGCAGCCCTGGTAGGCGCCGGGCACATCGCTCCCGACGTACCGGGTGTCGAGGTAGACCTGGCGGATGCCCGCATGGACCAGGTCAAAGCTGGCGCGCGGCGAGGGCTCGGGTGGCTCGCCAGTCTCACAGGCAGCGAGACCCCGGAGGCCGGCGTTCAGCTGCCACGCGCGAAGCAGTGCGTCCGGAGCGCGAAGATCGGAGGCGGGCCGGGTGCCGTTGGCCATGGGGCGACCGTGGTAGATCTGGTCGATGAGGTCCAGGCGATCGGGGCGAAAGCGGCCTTCACCCAGCGGCAGCAGGACAAAGGGCACGTCGGGGCGCTCGGCGAGCACCTTGGCCGCGTCGGAGGGCGGGAGCGGGGTGACCGGCCAGGGTAAAGCCCGCGAAAAGACAAAGGCCTCGGCAAAGACCAGGGCCACCACGGGCGCCAACGGCACCCTCGCGGTCCACGCCGGTAAGCCGACCGGCAGCCGGGCACCCAACCACGCGGGGATCCGGGCGCCCAGGGGCCCAGGGCGGGTCGCAGCGCCGGACGCGAGCAGAACAGCACCCAGGGTCACGAGCGCAGACCAGCGGTCGACCCACCAGAAGCGCGACCACACCGGAAGCTCCAGGCTCAGCCCAAAAGGCAGCACGACCGGACCGGGCAGGTAGGGCCCGAGCGCGACTACGAGGCCGAGGAGCGCCAGGGCCGCCGGCACCCGGGTCGTCCGTAAGGACTGCGCTCGTAGCCCCAGCACGACGAGGAGCCACACGCCAGGGCGGCAGAGGGTACGTACCAGCACCCCGTCCCACCCGTAGAGCCGTACCGTGGCCAGATCTACAGGACGAATCTGGGTAAATGAGAGCAGGGTCGGGGACCAGGGATCCATGGAGAGGCTGGGGAGCTCGCCGCTGCCGCTCCACACCCACGCGACCGGCACCGCGACCACGGCCCCAAACCCGGCCGACGAGGTAAGGAGCCTCAAAAATCGGCCAGGAAAGAGGAGACCCGGGAGGACCGCCAGGAAGATCGCCGGGGGAGCCAGCCCCCAGGAAGCCAGCGCTACGAGCCCGGCCAGGAGACCCGCGACCACGGCCCAGCGCCCCGCCGGTCGCCGCGCCGACTCCAGCCCGGCGAGGAGCGCGAGGGGCCAGCCCAGGAGTGCAAAGGCCGTTGTAGCCCGTCCTTCACCAATCTCTCGCAGCGCCACCTCGCTGGTCTGCCACCCGAGGCCCCCGATCCACGCAGCGCGCTCGGTGCCCCACCAGCGCCCGCACAAGCACGCGCCCCCGAGGCCGAGGCCCCAGATCACGAGGAGCAACCAGGACCACATGCCGATCGGTACGCCAAGGAGGGCGGTGAGGGGCGCCGAGGTCAGCGCGTCGAGGGGCACACCGTCGTGCACCACCCGGTCCACCCGGAAGGGGTATCCGTGCAGATCATCTGCGATATAGCCCGATAATCCACGCGAGTGCACCTGCCAGTGCAGGTTGACGGTCACCGCGACCTCCGGTCGTGCCGGATCGCCCGGGAAGTTGCCCGGGATCAGCGCCGAAGGCCCCATCAGGAGCCAGGCGCTCAGGAGAAGACCAAGAGCGACCCTAGCAAAACCTCGCGGCAGCGGCGCGAGGAGCGGGAGATGGTCGCCGAGGCGGCTCAACACGACGACGGTCGCCAGAAGTAACGCTCTACGCTCCGGTCCGGGTCGGTCAGCACCCGGAAATGGCCGCCCCGAAAGCCCGCCCCTAGATAAAGCGCGTGTGCGGCGCGGAATCGGACATCACTCCAAAGATGGGTGCGCGAAAAACTCCCCCAACCTTCACAGGCGGCGATGAGCTCGGCCGCGAGCCCGCGACGACGCCCGCGGCGGGCGACGTACATCCGCCGAATCAGCCGCGCCCCGCTATCGGGCACTACGGCAGCAGTGGCAAGGATCCCTTGTTCGTCCTCAACAACCCAGAAGGCTCCGCCCGCGTAGGCGCCTTCGATGTCGAACAGGTCGTTCTCGTAGCTCGGATCAAAACACAGCCCGTATTCTACGTAGATCGCTGCGATATGGGCGGCGACGTCGTCGGTGGGGCGCCAGGCTCGGAGTCTCATGCTACCCTCTCGGCGGCGGCGCTGGGCCGCAAGGTGAGGCGTGTGGATGATCCTGGCGTGGCTGATCTTCGGGGCGATGGCCGACACCCCCTCGGAGGCGTCGTTGCGCTGGGCGAACGCGGCCGAGGGCGCGCTGGTCAAGACCGGCAACGCGGCCGAGCAGCTCGCGGCGGTCGCCCAGGACATCGCTGCGGAGGGCCGGATCGGCAAACTCACGGTGCTGCGCGGCAGCGCCGACGAGCTGGTGCGCCGGAGCAACCTCCTGGTACGGCTGACCACTCGGGGCGGCGGCGGCGCCGAGCCCTGAGCCCGCGGGGAACCCGAACCGCACGGAACCGCCGCTCAGCCCGTCGCCACGACCCCGAACAGCTCATCGACGCCCGAAGCGACCTCCTTCTCGTCGACGTCCATCGCCACGGCGATCTCCTGGACCAGGAGGCTACGGGCGTGGTCGAACATCTTGCGCTCGCCGAACGACAAAGACTTGTCGCCGCGGAGGATCGCGAGATCTCGGAGCACCTTGGCGACCTCCAGCGGGTCGCCGGTCTTGATCTTGCTCATGTAGTCGCGATAGCGGCGGTTCCACGTCTGGTTGTCCGTGGGCACGTCCCGATCGCGGAGGATTTCGTACACCTTCTCGATCTGCTCCCGGGACACCACCGGCCGCATCCCGTTCGCCCGCGCGCTCGCGACGGGCACCCGGACGGTCATGCCGTTATCCAGGATCTTCAGCACGTAGAAGGTTGCCTTTTCCTCATCAAGGTCGATGGTGATGACTTCCCGGATGATACCCACGCCGTGCGCGGGATAGACCGCTTTGTCACCGACGTTGAACTCCATAGCCTGACTCATAGCCTGACTCCCAACCCCCCCGGCCCGCCGCCGCGCCGCGGCAGGGGATGCCACGACGAAGCGCCACTACGCCGACCCGGAGAGGCCGGGCACGCGCTCGTGGGCAAGAGGGTACAAAATGCGCCTCACCCGCTAACTCATCTTGCCCGCCTCATCATCCCCCTTTCTGTCGCGTCTGGTCTGGGCCTCGCTCGGGCCGGCTACGGGTGCGACCCTGGCGCTCGGGCTCCTGATCGCGGGCCTGGGGCTGCTCGCCCAGGCGCTGGTCACGACTGGCGTGAGCCCGGGGCCGGGGCTGTTTGTGCAGCTCGCACTTGCGTCATTGGGATCGGCGGGAGCGGTGGCCTGGCCGCTGGCGGCGCTCGCGGGCGCGGCGCTAGGGGCGCGGCGGCTTCGTGACGAAGGGGCGTGGCTCGCGCTCCAGAGCCTCGGCGTCGGCCCACGCGCCTTGACCCGAGCGGCCCTCCCTTTTGCGCTGTGCGCCGGAGCCGGGTCGGGCGTCGTGACCCACCTCGCCGAGCCAGCGGCACGGGCTGGGCTACGGGACAGCCGGGCCGCGACGGTCGCCGCGGTGGAGCCGCGCGAGGGGCAGACCCTGCAGCTCGGGCCGTGGTCGGTGGCGGTGCAGGATGAGCGTATCTATTTTACGGATGGTGGCCGGGCGGGTGAGGCGGAGGGCTGGGCCCTCCGGCCGGCCGCGGCGGGAGTGGTGATGGAGCTGGAGGCGGGCCGGATCGAGGCGTGGGACCGCAGCACCTCCCTGAGTTTTGAACGTTTGTCCCTCCCGATTCGCCTCCCCGGTACGGAGGGGCGTATCGCCCCGGCCGAGCGCGGAACGCCCGACCTGTGGCGCCGCGCCCACAGCCCCTACGAGCGCTGGATCTTGTGGAAACGCACGGTACTCCCTACACTCCTCGTGCCACTGGTGCTCGCGTCGCTGCGCGGCGGGGTGTCGTCATGGCCGCTCGGCGGCGTCGTAGGCGGCGGCGTGTTGGGCCTATGGGGCAGCGTGCGCCTCCTCGACCAGCTCGCGGGCGCCATCGGACCTGCGCTTCCTTCGGCCTTGCTCCTGATATTTGGCCTCCTCGCCGCCTGGTGGGCCGCCCGGGACGCCGCATGAAGGGGGTGCTCTTCCGCCTCCTGGCGCGTCGTGCGCTGGCCGGGCTCGCGGGCGCGCACCTGGCGGGCCTGGTGCTGCTTGGCCTGGTCACCCTGGTCGAACGTGGCGATCCCGTGCAGATCCCCGCGTTCTGGGCCGCGTTGGCGCCGGTGTGCGCCTTGGTGGGCGGGGCGTGGACCGAAGCGCGGCTCCGCCAGCAGGGGGGGCTCCTGGCGCTGGCGGCGTGCGGCTGGTCACCACGCTGGTCGTGGCTGGCGGTAGGGCTCGCCGGGGCGCTCACTACGCTGCCGGCCACCACCTTGCTCACCGGGGGCCCCCAACGTCTGACCCGCGTCGATGGCGGTTGGTGGGCCGAAGAAGCCAGCCGACCCGACGTAGCCGACGGGTTGCTCGCTGCGCCCGCGCCTGAGCGTCATCCGTGGCGACCGCTCCTCGGGGGGACCGCGGCCGCGGCGGGGGCGGCGGCGGTGGGCGCGGCGGTGGGGCCACTGCCGTGGGTGTTGACCGTAGCCGGCGGGACCCTGGTCGCCGATGTGCTGGCCCGGGGAGCGACGCCGGAGGGCCGCCACCCCGGAGCGGCGGCGCCGGCGCTCCTGCTCCTCCTCGGCCTGGGGCTCCGCGCCGGGGCCCTGACGCGCGCCGGTGAGCCGCTTTCCCGTTATCGTTGATTGGCCGGAGCGCCCAAGCTCCGGCGCCGGAGGCCCGATGCGTTCTCCTTTCCTGCTCACCCTCCTCGCGGCGATCGGCTGCGACCGGGAGGAGGCGGTCGCCTGTATGTCGGTCGAAGATACGGCAGCCACCTGCCCGAGCGCGGAGGAGGTTGACCCTGAGGCCCTCTCGGCGCCGTGGGACTGCGACAACACGGTGGTATCCGTGCTCGAACAGGAGACTCCTTCACCTGAAACCGGCGTTTTCCAGGTCGCAGACGCTGCGGGCTGCTGCTACGACACCATCCAGGTGGATCGTACCCCCAACAGCGAATGTATGGTTGGACGCCCGCTCACCGCCGCGGGTCGTACGTTGGCACCGTCCCCGCATCTGCCGGCCGACCCGGTGGCCGCCGCCCGCATCCGGATAGCGGCGCTGGAGCACGCCTCGGTCGGCGCCTTCGCCGCCTTGACCCTCGATCTACTCCAGCACGGCGCCCCACCTCGGCTCCTCGCCGACGTACAACGTGCGAGCCGGGACGAGCTCCGCCATGCGGCGTCCTGGTTGAAGCTCTCGGGCCAACGCCGGCCTCTGGGCCCCATGCCGATGTCGAGCCACGCGCCGCGCTCGCTGGCCGAGGTGGCGGCCCAGGCGGCGCGGGAGGGTTGTCTCGGGGAGACGGCGTCGGCGATCCTGATGCGCGCCGCCGCCGACGCGGCGACGGATGCCAAGGTGAAGGCGGTCTTGTCCCGCGTCGCCACCGACGAGGAGCGTCACGCGCTCCTGTCCTGGCGGATCGTCGCGTGGGCGCTCCGGACCGGTGGGGCTGAGGTCAGGGCGGCGGTTGCCGCGGCGTGGCAGGCGCCCCTCCACATGGGCGCGATGATCGAGGAAGACGGCTTTGAAGCTGCGGGCCTCCTGGGCCCGACGGCGACGGCCCGGGTGTTGGCCCAGGCGAGCGTCGAGGTGCTCCGGCCGGCAGCGCGGGCGCTGATGGCGGCGTGAACGGCGGCGGGAGAGCTGCCGCGTGAAGGGTGCGGACACTCCGCCTCGCTCTCCACCGGGTGGGTCGCGCATACGGCCGCGACACACTCTTCGTCACGGGAGCAGCCGCAGGCCTCGCGATCGCCGTCACAGGGGACCGTGACGCAGGCGGCCAGCAGTAAAGTGCTGGCGACAGCCAGACGCCAAGATGGAAGTCGGAGAAGCCTGGGAATAGCGCGCATCACGGGATCCGACATCACCCACCGATCCGGCAGCTCAAACACCGGTAAGCCATCATCGTGTCTCCGCCAACCCACCCTGTGGGCTTCGCCAGGAACCTCACGCGCCCGGGGGCCGCTCCCCGCCTGCCGGGTTGCGGGTCCGCTCCGATAATGATACTCGTTTTCATTATCATGATGGAGTCGTAATGCCCCTGAGCCTTCCTACACGCTGGCCCTTCCTGCTTCCTGCGCTCGCCCTCACCTTTTCCGCCTGCAAGGATGAAAAACTCGAGAGCGTGCCTGGTGGTGGCGACAGCAACCCCGACCTGACCGACGACACCGGTACGGTGCCGACCGACGACACCGGTACGGCGCCGACCGACGACACCGGGACCCACACCGGCACCCCGGATCAATACACGTTTCAAAGCCAGTATACCTCCGAATCGTCGGTCGCCTACGACGGCCAGACCTTCCGCCATCTGCTCATCGAAGACCTGAAGAGCCAGATCGACGGCCTGACCGGGCGGATCGACGGCGGTTGGTACCCGACCGAGGGAGAGATCACCGCGGAGCTCGATTTCTACTTCCGCTTCGACTCCGACACCTCATCGGGGGTCGAACACAACAAGGCCACCGACCCGGCACCGCTCCAGGCCACCTACGGCGAGGTCTCGTCAGGCAAGGACCTGGTCGGCAAGATCGCGGGGAATGACGCCGAAGGTCAACACGAAGACTGGAGCGCTGATTTTGTCGGGTGGGACGATCCCGCGGTCACCACCCCCGAGAGCCTCGTGACCCTCTGGTTCAACCAGCTGGACGAAGCCGCCGTCGCCCGCTCCCTCGGCGAGATCCCGCTCGGCCCCGACGGCGTCCCGGTCTCCGCGGTCCACCTCACGGCCGATGGCCGGAACCTCAAGGAGCTGCTTCAGAAGTTCCTGCTCGGCGCCGTCACCTTCTCCCAGGGCGCCGACGACTACCTCGACGACGACCTCGAGGGGAAGGGCCTCAACGCCTCCAACGCCGCCGCGGAAGACGGTAAACCCTACACCGCCCTGGAACACGCCTGGGACGAAGGTTTTGGCTACTTCGGCGCCGGGCGCGACTACGGCTCCCTGACGGACGAGCACATCGCGGACACCCCCTACGCGGACACCCTGCCCGCCGACGGCATGATCGACCTCCTCACCGAGGTCACCTGGGGCCATGCGATCAACGCCTCGAAACGGGATCTTGGCGCGGTCGTCGCAACCGACCTGAGCGCAGACGGGTGGAACGCCTTTGTCGAGGGCCGCGCCTTGATCACCAACGCGGGCGGCGACCTCGACACCACCGAGAAGGAGACGCTCCGGAGCCTCCGAGACCAGGCGATCTTCGCGTGGGAGGCCGCCATCGCCGCGACGGTCGTGCACTACATCAACGACACGCTCCGCGACATGGGCACCTTCGCCACCGCTGACTACAACTTCGACGATCACGCCAAACACTGGTCCGAGCTCAAGGGTTTCGCGCTGAGCTTCCAGTTCAACCCGCGCTCCCCCATCTCCGACACGGACTTCGTCGCGCTCCACGACCTCCTGGGCATAGCGCCGGTGCTCCCCACCGCGACCACGACCGAGATCACGACCTACCGGGCCAACCTGGTCGCGGCGCGGGATATGGTGGGGGCCGCCTTCAATTTCGATCCGGCGAACCTGGGAGACGCAGATGGCAACAACGGCTGGTGAACGCCGGTCGAAGCTCCTTCTCAGCGTGCTGGCTGGCCTCGCGCTCGCCTACGCCTGTGATCCGACGGGCGCGGGCAAGGGCCCCCAAGAGGTCGAAGACGCGTTGGCGGCGTTGCTCGCGGACGTCGGGCCCAAGGTGGTGCGGCCGGCGCTCGCGCGCGCGATCCCCGCAGCGGCGACCCTGAGCGCCAAGACCGCGGAATGGTCCGCGGTCGCGGCGGACTCGGGTGACACCAGCGCCGCCCGCGCGGAGGCCCAGGATGCGTGGATGGCGCTGATGGCGGTGTGGCAGGAGCTCGAGGTGATGCAGCTTGGGCCTGCGGCTTCGTCCCTCACCGCGGTCGGCGGCGAAGATCGGCGGGACGCGGTGTACTCCTGGCCGACGATCAACCGGTGTCGGGTGGATCAGGAGACGGTGTACGGAGAATGGAACGAAGCTGATTTCTTTGAGACGCGCCTCGTCAACGCCTACGGCCTCTCGGCCCTGGAGACCTTGCTTTTTGCCCCCGACGCCGAGAACACCTGCCCTTCGCAGGTCGACATCAACGCCGATGGCACCTGGGACGCTCTGGGCGAAGCCGGCGTCGACGCTCAGCGCGCCGCCTTCGCGACGGTGTTGGCGGAGAAGATCGAGGCCGACCTTTTCGCGCTCGACCTCCGCTGGGATCCGGCCGGCGACGACTACAGCGGCGCCCTGGCTAACGCCGGAGACGGCAGCTCGCCGTACGAGAGCCAGGACGCCGCGTTGTCCGCCGTGTTCAACGCGCTCTTCTACCTGGAGCTCGCGACCAAGGACCAGAAGCTCGGCGAGCCGCTGGGTCTCCAGACCTGTGATACCACGAGCTGCCTGGAGCAGGTCGAGACCACGTTGGCGGGCGGCTCGGATCGCTGGATCATCGCCAACCTCCAGGGCTTTCGCGCCCTATACGGCGGCGGAGACGGCGCTGGGGTTGACGATCTGTTGATCGCCCTGGACCACGCCGAGCTGGCGACCGCGTTCACCGACGCCCTCGACGAGGCCGACACGGCGGCGGCGGCCCAGACCCTGCCGATCGACCGCGCGGCCACCGAGGACCTCGCCACCGCCACCGCCGTCTACGAAGCGGTCAAAAAAGTGACCGACCTGTTGAAAGGAGAC
The DNA here is from genome assembly GCA_947486185.1 of Deltaproteobacteria bacterium. Lineage (GTDB taxonomy): Bacteria > Myxococcota_A > UBA796 > UBA796 > SXON01 > CANKTH01. The sequence goes on along the minus strand of CANKTH010000010.1, from coordinate 55,163 downwards.
CTCGCTACGACGCTCGCGCTCGAACTCCCCGAGGAGGGCGCGGGAGACAATGACTGAGCCGGGCTTCGGAGCGCTGGTCATCGAGGGGCTCGTGCGCCTCGTCGGCGCGCTCCTGTCGCCTTTTTCGGGGCCCAGTGAGCGCACCTTCTGGCCTTTCCTCGGGTCTGCCGCGCTGATCTCGATCGGGATCGAGCTTCGGCGCCGCCACGGGCGCGGGATCGCGGCGCTGATCCATGCGGCGCTCGGGCTCGGGCTCTGGGCACATCGGTCTTCCCGCCTGGACCTCCAGCTGGTGCTCGCGCGGGTGCTCATGGAGTTCATCGGCCTCCTTCCGAAGCTTGGCGGCGGCGCTGCGCTCGCCGCTCTGTGGGTCCGCGCCTTGGACGCCTGGTTCGGCCGGCCCGCGCCCGCGACGAGCCCGGAGTGGCTCCGTACCCTGGCCTACGGCCTCTGCTTGTTCGTCGCATGGGATTTCAGCCGGTTCATCATACACTTTCTGCTCCACCGTATCCCCGTCTTGTGGCAGTTCCACCAGGTCCACCACTCCGCCGAGGTCCTCACCCCCCTCACCTTTCACCGGGTTCACCCGGTTGAGTCGCTGATCTCCCAGGCCCGGGGGGCGCTGGTGACCGGCACGCTCGCGGGTATCCACTTCTGGTTGTACCGCGGCGAAGCAGCCGCTTTGACCATCCTCGGCGTCGAGGCGCTCGGCATCTGTTTCAACGCCGCCACCGGCAACCTCCGCCACAGCCACGTCTGGCTGGGATTTGGGCCGAGGCTCGAGGGCTGGTTGTTGTCCCCCGCGCAACATCAACTGCACCACTCGGCAGACCGTCAGGATCAAAGAAGTAACTTCGGAACCTGGCTCGCCTGCTGGGATCGGCTCCTCGGCACGCTCCGATTGAGCGGGCCCCGGCCACCTGCCCAAATGGGCCTCGGTGACGCGCCGCGCAACCACGAAGACAACCTCTACGCGGCGCTCGTAGGCCCCTTCGTCGGCGCCGCGCGGACCCTGGCCCCGAAACGGGGCTACCTCCTTGGACTTCTGGCGACGTTGGCCCTCCCGGCGACGGGCGACGCAGCGACCCCGGAGGACAGCCCTCCGGCAGACCCCGAGCCCGAGGATGAACACGAGGCCGCCGGCGAGATCCTCGTCGTCGCCCCTCGCCGCCTTCCCCGCGTGGCGGGTTCGGCGCACAAGGTCAGCCAGGAGGAGCTGGAGCGGAAGGAGTCCGACGACATCCACCAGGTGCTGGCGGAGGTCCCGGGGGTCTACACCCGGAACGAAGACGGGTTCGGGCTCCGTCCCAACATCGGGATGCGCGGCGGGAACAGCGATCGTAGCGCCCGGATCATGCTCATGGAGGACGGCCTGCCGCTGGCGCCCGCCCCCTACGCGGCCCCTGCGGCGTACACCTTTCCGCTCGCGACCCGCCTGGTCGGCGTGGAGATCTACAAGGGCCCCGCCGCGATCCTGTTTGGCCCCCAGACCATCGGCGGGGCGTTGAACCTGCTGACCCGAGAGATCCCCGAGGAACCGAGCGCCGAAATCGACCTCGGTGCCGGCAGCTGGTCCACCGAGAAGATCCATGGCTGGGCGAGCGCCGGCGGCGAACGGTGGGGCCTCCTGCTGGAGGCGGCGCACCTGGGCTCGGACGGCTTCAAGCAGCTCGACGGTGGCGGAAACACGGGCTTTGAACGTCAGGATCTGATGCTCAAGGCGAAGGTGGGCGCCCCTGGGCCCGAGCCATGGAGCGAGGTCAGCCTCAAGCTCGGCTACGGCCGGGAACACTCCAACGAGACCTATCTCGGTTTGTCACTCGAAGATTTCGCGCGGACCCCCTACCGGCGCTACGCCGCCTCTGCGCTGGACCAGATGGACTGGCACCGTGAACAGGCCTCCTTGGGTTGGGCAGTGGACGCGGGGCAGCTTGAGCTGAACAGCGCGCTGTACTATCAGGGGCTCCAGCGGTCCTGGACCAAGCTCAACGCATTCGCGGACGGGCCCGACCTCCACGATCTGCTGCTCAACCCCGACGGGGGACAGGCCGCGGTGTACGCCGCGATCCTCCGCGGGGACGAAGACAGCGTGAGTGCCGACCAAGCGCTGGCCTTGGGCACGAACAACCGTCGTTATCGCCAGGCCGGCCTCCAGGTCGTAGCGCGCCACCGCGGAGGCGGCGAGCGTCTGAGCCATCAGCTCGAGCTGGGCGGCCGCGTCCACGGCGAAAAGGTGCAACGCCGCCACACCGAGCAAGACTGGTGGATGAACGCCGGGGTCCTGGTGCCCAACGACCCGACGGTACGCACGACGCTCGACAGCGACACGGACGCCCTGGCCTTGTCGGCGTGGATGCACGAGGATCTTCGTCTTGGCCGCTTCCACGTGTTGCCGGGTCTTCGGTTGGAGCAGATCAGGACGTCCGCCCGGGACGCCACGCCAGGCGCCGAGCCGACCTCGAGCGCGCCGATCTGGCGCCCGATCCTGCTGCCCGGCATCGGGCTCTCGGTCGGCCAGGAGCCAGGGTGGCAGGTCTTCAGTGGCCTACATCGTGGGTTTTCGCCGGTGCCTCCGGGCGAACCCGCGGAGGCCTCCCCCGAGCTGGCGTGGACGCTGGAGGCAGGCGGGCGGCTCGACCCGGGATGGCTTCGTGTCGAGGCGGTCGGTTTCTACAGCGATTACGACAATCTCGCGGGTCAATGCACCTTGTCGGGAGGATGCACCGACGAGCTCCTCGATCAGCAGTTCAGCGGGGGTGAAGCCCGGGTGTGGGGCCTGGAGTCCATGGTCGACCTGGAGCTCCCGCTCGTTCGGGGCCTGACGCTCGTGCCCGGCTTGTCCTACACCTTCACCGAGTCCGAGTTTCTCACCGGATTCTCCTCCTCCTTTCCCCAGTGGGACTCGGTAGCCGTCGGCGACGCGCTGCCGTACGTCCCGGTACATCAGGGCGCGGCCTCGTTGGTGCTCCAGGGCCGGCGCGCCAGCATCGGGCTCCACGGTACAGGTCGGGGCGCGATGCGCGATGTCGCCGGACAGGGAGAAATCCCCGTGGAGTCCAAGCTCCCCGGCGCGGTGCTGCTCGACCTCTCTGCCGACGCCTGGATCACGGACCGGGCTCGATGCTACCTGACGGTCACAAACCTCACCGACGCCGTGGTGCTCAGCTCGCTTCGGCCCTATGGCGCGCGCCCTGGCGCCCCGCTCCACCTCTCGCTCGGCATCAAGGCGGGCTTACCCCGCCCCGCCCTCTAGGGACTACGATGAACCCCGTTTACGCGCATCTCCTGGTCAACCACCTGCCGGTCATCGGCACCCTGTTCGGATTGCTCCTGTTGGGGCTGACGCTCCTCTACCGGGGGGAACGTGGCCTTCTCCGCGCCACTGCGCTCGTGCTGATGGTCTCGGCGCTCGGCGGAGTCGCGGCGCAGGTCACGGGTGAGGAGGCCGAAGAGCTGGTGGAAGACCGGCCGGACGTGCCCCACGACGTCATCGAGGCCCACGAAGACGGCTCCAAACCCGCGCTGGTGATGACGCTCCTCGCCGCTGTCATCGGCGTAGGCCTCGTGGTCTGGCAGACGCGCCGGGGCTCGCTCCCCGCCGCCGGTTTGCCGGCGTTGGCGCTCGTCACCCTGGTGGCTTTCGGCCTGATGGCGCGAATGGGACAGACCGGGGGGCAGATCATCCGTCCGGAGCTGCGCGCGCCCAGCGCGGCGCCCGTCCTGCCGGCGCCCGGGTAAAGGTTAGCTTTATCCTAAAGAGTCGCAGGATCGCCCCCTCGGCGACCGGGCCTGAGCTATGTTCCGGCGTAGCCTCCGGGTAAATCCACATGAACCTGGCGCCGGCCGCCGGACCCCTCTCCGCGCGTAACGCCCGACGACTCCGGACGCTGTGCTACATTTTGGGCGCCTTGATCCCTATAGGTTGGCTCCTCGCGTACCGGGACGCGCCGCTCGTCGCGGACGCGCTGCTCTGGCACGTGCCCGGCGCGTTTCAGCAGGCCGCGTCGGGGCCGAGCCTGGTCACCTCGGGGCCCCTGCCGGGAGCGGTGCTGGTCGAAGGTGCGCCGGTACCTGCACAATGGGCTGGTGGCCTGCCGGACCAGGCGCACCCGCCCTTGTGGTACCTGTGGCTGGCCCTGTTCCTGGCTGCGGGCGCGACGCTCGACGCCGTGCGCGTCGCGTGCGTGCTGCCGGGCGTGTGGATCGGCCTGGGGTTTGTCGCGTTGGCCGACCATCATCGTCGGCCGTGGGCGGGCCTGTTGGTCTGGGCCGTGCCCGGAGTGCTCGCCCAACTGTTACGACCGGAGCTGGATCTCGGGCTCCTCTGCTGCGTGCCCTGGGCACTTCTTGCGTTACAACGCCAGCAGATGTGGACCTTCGGCGTGCTCGCTGCCCTGGCCACGTGGATCAAGGAGCCCGGCGTGCTGCTGGTCGTCCCGGGCCTCGTTGCGGCAGTATCGCGCCGGCGGGGCCTCGTGCCCGCGCTCCTTCCGCTGCTTGGATTGGCGGCGTGGGCGGCGCTCAACGAGGGCCTCGCGGCGTTGATGGAGCCCCCCGACTCGGCGACGGAGTTCTTCCAAAACATCATGGATGTCCTTTCTTTTATCTGGGTGGAGCAGGGGCGCTTCTTGCTCATTTTCGCCCTGCTCGGCGGCGGCCTCACCGCGCTCCGGCTGGAGCTCGCGCTCGCGCTCGCCTTCTGCGTCTTCTTTGCCTGTGTCCGGTACCAAGCGAACGAAGGAACGGAACACGCCTCCAACCACCTCCGTTACCTCCTCCCGGCGGTGGCGGTCTGGGTGGTGGGCAGCAGCGCGCGCCTGCGCGCCCCCTTGGCCTTGCTCCAGCTCTTTTTCCTGCACCGCCTGCACGGCGGCGGGCCGGCCGTGTCCATGACCGGCATCGACGCGGCTTACGCCGATCGCGCCGCGCTGGAGGCGATGACCCCAGGGACACGGGTCTGGGTCGGGAGCGATGTAGCGGCGGGAATTGGCCGCCCATGGAGCGGATTTCCCAGCATGCCCGTGCGGGTCTACGACTTCTACACCCAGCCCGGGCAGCTTGAGGTCGGCGATCGCCTGCTGATCTCGAGCTTCGGGGAGCCGGCCACTCGGCTCGCCCGTAGCCTCCGCCTGGAGCACGAGCTGACCTGGACGGTCGCCGAGGTACGAAGCCAGGTCTACGTGGTCACCGGGCAGGAGCCCGGAGCCTGGGCCCCCGCGGTGGGCGGCCCTCGCTGAAGCCGCGGCGGCGCCGGGTGACGGCGTGGTACCTTAGCCGCGTGCCGCCTTCGTCGCTCGCTACCTCACCGCGCCACCCGTGGACCCTCCCCGCCTTGTACTTTGGGTGGATCCTGGGTTGTGACGAGGAGAAGCCTCGGCCCCAACCCGTGACCCCGACCGAGTCCGCCTCCGTGCCGGAGAGCCCGGCCCCCCAACGGTGGACTGTGACGGTGCGTGTCACCCTCGACGGCGTGCCGGTCGCCGAGACGCGGGTGAAACAGGGCGGAGGACGACAGGAGTGGTTGACCGACACCGAGGGGCTCGCGGTGGTGGAGGTGGACGGCACCATCACCGGCGATCTGTACGTGGTCGCCGCCCACCCCGAGGCGCGAATCGACGGGGTGGAGGCAGCCGAACCGACGTCCGACGTCCTGGAGATCCCCCTCCGACGCTTCGACACGACCGACAACCTCGCCTACGTCTTCGCCGATCCCGGCCCCGCCGACCTGAGCAAGAGCAACTCCCAACAGTGTGGTCACTGTCACATCACCCTGCACGAGGAGTGGTACGCCTCACCCCACAAACAGTCCGCCTCCAACCCCAAGGTTCACGACCTGTACTCAGGCACCGCCGCGGCGTTCGTCTCGGAGCCCGACTGTGATCAGGCCGGCGGGAGCTGGGCGCCGGGCACGCTGCCCGGCACCGACACCGTCGCCGACCGTTGTCAGCTCGGCAGCGGAGTGCTCACCAGCACCCCGAGTTTTGGGGGGTGCGCCGACTGTCACGCTCCAGGTATCGATGGGGTGCTCGGGGGCCGCGATCTTCGTGAGGCTACCGGCGTCGCCTACGACTCGGGCGTACACTGTGACGTCTGTCATCACGTGGAGTCGGTGGACCCCGAGGCGCCCGCCGGCGTCGCCGGACGTCTCCGGATCCTCCGCCCCTCCGAGCCCGGCTCGCTCGTAGGCGCCGGGCCCTGGGAGCCACTGAGCTTCGGTCCGCTGCTGGACGTGCTCAACCCACGGATGGGCGCGGTCCTTCGAGAGGAATACCACGAAGCGGAGCTCTGTATCGGCTGTCACGAGCTCGAGCAGGCCGTGTTGGTGGAGGGGGCCAGCATCGACCTCCTCCGTTGGCCGGACGGCGTGTTTCCGGTCCACAGCACCGGATCGGAGTGGCGGGAAGGCCCGATGAACCCGGCGGCGCCCTGCCAGAGCTGCCACATGCCGCCCAAGCCCGAGGTGGGTAACTCCGCCGATCTGTACAATGAGTTCGAGCAGGCGCTGGTCGGGATCAGCGCCGGTTGGGAGCGCGCGCCGGGTGAGGTTCGCGCCCACAGCTGGTGGGGCCCGAGGCAGCCCGAGGGTCGGATGTTGGAGCTCGCGGCGAGCCTCGGCATCGAAAAAACCCAGGTCGGCGACCAGCTCAGCGCCCGGGTGACCGTCAAGAACGCCGCGGCGGGCCACGCTATCCCCACCGGCGAGCCCTCTCGTTCCCTCGTGTTGCTCGTCGAGGCGCGCTGCGACGGCGTGGAGCAGCCTGCCACCGGCGGCGACACCATCCCAGATTTTGGGGGTTGGATTGCTCAAAAGCTCCGCGGCGAAGACTGGAGCCTCTGGCCGGGGGCCGCGGTGGGACAGCGGGTCAGGGTGGTGCGGCGCACGGGCGACTGGGTCGATTACGCCGGCTTCGGCGCCTTCGGGGACGGCCGCTTCGACGCCGCCGCAAAAGGCATGCCCGTTGAAGAAGCAGCCGGAGAAGCCGAGATCGTGACGGTGGAGGGCGACCGGGTCAGCTTCGACCGGCCCCTGCCGGAGGGTGACGTCGCCTGGCTGGGCGAGGGTGCGGGCGGGCTGGCGGACGGCGCGCCCGCGCGGGCCTTGGCGGGCGCGGCGGGCTTTGCCTTCGCGCGGGTCTTGGTCGGGGCCGATGGCGAACGTATGGTGCCGCACTTCCTCGCGGTGGATGTCGGGAGCGACAATCGCCTGCTTCCTCTGGCGTCTTGGACCAGCGCGCACCAGTTCACGGTGGCGTGTGACACTCCGACCGTACACGCCACCCTCCTCTATCGGGCCCACGCCCTGCGACTCGCGCGGGAGCGAGGCTGGTCCCTCGACGAACGGGTGATCGCCGAGCTCTCCCGATGATCACCGGGTTGATCACCACGTTGGCCGCCTGTGTCGATCCGGAGGCCCGCCCCGAGAAAAGTGAGGCACTCCCCTACGAAAGCACCGTCACGACCCCCGGCATCCCCGCCATACCTCTGACCGAGCCGGCCCCCGCAGAGGACCTCGATCCCGCGGACAACGCGGTCTCCTTCCGCCTGGAAGCGGCGCCCCTCTCGACGCTCGATGACGGCGTGCCGACCGAAAGCTATGCCTATAACGGTCAGATTCCTGGGCCTACCCTACGTGCGAAGGTGGGCGACACGGTCACCGTGGAGCTGAACAACGGCCTCGGCACCGCCACCACCCTCCATTGGCACGGTCTCGGAGTGCCCAATCTAATGGACGGGGTGACCTGGCTTCAGAACCCGATCGCGGCGGGGGAGGGCTTCACCTACAGCTTCACCGTCACCGCGCCGGGCACCTACTGGTACCACCCCCACGTCGATGTAGACCAGCAGGTGGATCGCGGCCTCTACGGGATGTTTATCGTCGAAGACCCCGGCGATCCGACGCCCGACCGGGAGCTGCTCCTGGTGTTCGACACCCGCGACGAGGCCGGCGCGGGGGACGGCCACACCGCGCCCGATCCCGCGCGGCAGGTGTGGACGATCAACGGGCTGTCCACGCCCGGCCTGACGCTCACGGCCGGCGAGCGCCACCGCGTTCGGGTGCTCAACGCGGCCAACCTCGGTTACCTCAAGCTCCGATGGCCCGGGATGCGCCAGATCGCCGGCGATCAGGGGCTCCTCGGCGCGCTCCAGGAGCCCGAGGCCGTCGTGCTCGCGCCGGGGGACCGCGCCGAGTTCGAGTGGATCGCCGAGCAGGATTTTCTGGTGGAGACGGAGATCTACACCGCGAGCGGAGGAGAGGCGCTCGGCGACACGTTGGCGCTGCTGCCGGTGACCGTCACCGGGGACCCGAGCGACACCCCGGGGCTTGACTGGCCCTTTGCTGGATCTCGAGCGGAAACCGAAGATCCCAGCACGGAGCTGCTTTTTGCCTTCTCGGGCGGCGCGGCGTCCGAAGACTGGATGATCAACGGCGAGGTCTACCCGGACGTCAGCGTATCTACGCTTGCCCTGGGAGAGGTCGCGGTGATCGAGCTCCGTAATCTCTCGGCCACCGAGCACCCCTTCCACTTACACGGGCACCGTTTCCGGGTCTTGTCCATCGACGGCGAAGTGCCCGCCGCATCCGGCTGGGAAGACACCATCAACGTCGGAATCCGCCAGGCGATCCGCCTCGAGCTCGTGGCGGACAATCCGGGGGATTGGATGGCCCACTGTCACCTGCTCGCCCACGAAGAGGGCGGCATGATGACGGTGCTGCGGGTGGAGTGACGGTGGACGACGTCGCGCACAAAGAGCCGCCGGCGTCAGGGGTCGCGCCGCTCGCCTCTCCGGAGCCCGGACTGGTGGCCCGTTGGACCCTCGCGGTCGGGCTCGTATTCGCTGCGTGGTTCGGCCCCCGGCTCGTGGAGGCCGCGCTCCTGTCCGACGAGAAGGTGTACCAGGCCGCGTTTTTTGCTATTCGAACGAGGCAAGACCTCGACACGGTGCCCGGCTGGCACTACCCCGCGCTCACCGCGGCGCTGGGCGCCAGGCTCGCGGCGCTTGTCGGTGACAGCGCTTTTTTCGTCGCGCTGCGCCTGCTGAACCTCGCGGGGGTGGCGCTGGTGTACGGCTGGTCCGTCGCCCTGGCGCCCGCCCGCTGGCGCCCGTACCTGCTCCCGCTTGTGTTGCTGTTGCCGATCACGGGACCGGCGTGCCAGAACGGCAACGTGTCGGGGCTCCTCGTGGGGCTTCTGCTCCTGTCGCTGTCAAGCCCATGGCGTAGCTTCAACCTCGTGACTGTCGGCATCAGCCTGCTCTTCAAGCCCTATGGGCTCATCCGCGGGCTGGCCCTGCCGTGGCCCGGCCCGCTCGGAGTGCTCGGTATGGTGGCGCTCGGGGTGTTGACGAGCAACTCCCACTTCGACCACCTCACCACGACGCGGAACAGCAGCCTCATCCGCGCACTTCATGAGCTTGGCCTGACATTTCCCTGGCAGGTGTGGAGCGGCCTGGTGCTCCTCGGAGCCCTGTGGGTCCGACCGGCCGGCAGCCGCGCGCTCGCGTGGGCGTGGCTGAGCCTCCCCTTGGTCTGGGACTACACCGCGCTCTTGTGGATCCCCCTTGCCGCCCAATGCCTCGTCCGACCGCCTACGGTCGCCGGGGATCGCCGCCTGGGGGCCCTCCTGGTATTATTGGTGGAGATCGTGCTGTTCTACCCCTCCGCCTGGGGCCTGCCTGACGGGCCGCGCTGGGCGTCAGGCCTGCTTGGGTTGTGCCCGACGCTCGCGGGGCTGAGCCTGCTGTACTTCACCCGAGACGCAGAGAAAGCAGTGTTCCCGCGGGGCCCCGGGGTCTGACCCGGTCGGCGGCAGGGTGAGCAGAGACCGGGGGACCGGGTTGGATACCCAAGCTTGTCTTACCGGCTCCAACTCAAGCTTCGCACCGACTCTCAGGCGCTCGTACGGAGCCGAGGGTCGGCGGCCACCGCGTCCGCCGCCGCCAGGATCCGCGGGTACTTCGCCAGGTCTGCTACCGTGATCCCATCCAGGCTGCCGCGCCGGATCTGCTCAACGCCCGCCGCGAGGACCAGGTCGGCCACCGACATCGCCCCACCCGCGACAAAGGGGCCGCCGCTCCGGCTGAGCACACCCTCGATGTAGCCGTAGACCCGCGCCATCGGGCCGGTGAGGAGCTCGGCCCGCATCGCCAGCTTCTTGGCCATGTCGCGCTCGAACAGGCTGGGCAACATCGCGTTGGAGAGGCTGTCGTTCAGGCACTCCAATACGCTGTCCACCATCGTGGCGGCCCAGGGATCCTCGGGGTACAAGCTACGGTCACCCACGCGGGCGACGTAGCGCAGCATCGCCGTGGTCTGCACCACGTCCACTCCGTCGACCGTCAGGACCGGGACGCTGCCGAGGGGAAAGTCACCGCGGGCGCGGGCTTCGGCAAATTCAGGGAACTTGAGACGGCGATCTTCAAAGGCGAGACCGCTGATACGAAGGGCGACCCGGATCGGCTCGGCGCGACCGGGACCGTCAAAGTAGGTGAGTACGAGGTTGGGCATGATTTCCTTGGCGACGCCGGCATGGCGCGACCGCAAGGTAGTCCCGTGACCGGGGGCGGCAAGCGCCCTCGGGCCCAAACCGGCGCGCAGCGCGGGGGCCGGACATCCTCGTGAAGATACCGGTTATCCCTACCGAAGCTTCGGCAGCAGCTCGAGAAAGACGTCCACCGCCGAGGCGCCGAGCCGGCGCGAACGTTCCGGCGACCACCCGTGCACCGGGTCCGGGCGGTTCTGGTTGTCCTTGAACGGCATCTCCAACGTGACACCCAGACAGTCATAACGGTGGGCCACCGCGTTGCTACCCATACTGAGGTCCGCCTCGCCCGGCGCGCTCGGCGGATAACCCTCCTCCAACTGAAGGTCCGGGTTGACCCGGCGCCAGCAGGCGCCCAGCTCGGCCTCCAGCAACTGAAGCCGAGGCGCCCACCCGGGAATACCCTCGGCCCCCGCCAGAAATACGTAAGGCAGACCTTCGTCCCCGTGTACGTCGAGGAAGAGGTCCACCCCGCTCTCGTCCATCGCGGCGAGCGTGTGCAGCACCTCCGGGGAGCGCTCCGCCGAGGCGGCGGCCCACTCCCGGTTGAGGTTGGCGCCCGCCGCGTTGGTGCGCAGGTAGCCTCGGAAGGCCCCGTCCGGGTTGATATTGGGGATCACGTGGATCACCGCCCGCCCCCGCAGCGCCGCCGCGAGCGCGTCATCCGGGTGGAGGAGCCGCTCCAGAAAGCCCTCCACCCACCACTCGGCCATCGTCTCGCCCGGGTGCTGGCGGGCCACCACCCACACATTCCGTCGTCCCTCACCCGGCTCACCGATCACCAGCCGGTCGATCAGCCGGCCGTCGAGCGAGCGTCCTACGGGTCGGAGCCTCACCCCTGGGCAGGCGGCCGCCCGCGCGATGAGGGCCTGGTGACGCTCCTGGTCGTAAGGGGCAAAGTAGCTGAACCACACCGCGTCGGAGCCCGGCGTGTAACGGATCACCAGCTCGTCCCCGTCGATCTCCGTAGGGGCACGGCGCCAGCTCTGGCGGTCCTCGGTCACCACTGCCTGGTAGCCCGGCCACGACTCGGGATAGGCAGATCGGCTTAGTTCCTGGATCCTGAGCGTGAGCGGCACGCCGCGCGCACCCACGACCTGAAAATGAAACCACTGGGCGAAACGAACGACCCCGGCCGGTGTGTCGGTCGGAGGGTCCGCTCGCAGGCGAAGCATCACGCGGCCAGGGTCGGTGGCGTCCACCACCTCGATCGCGCCCGAATCGAACGCTGAGTTTATCCACACAAGGACCTCCACAGGCCGAAGCCTTCACGGTACGTAGTGCCGTGCCCCGAACTATCCCGCTGTCGCGCGCCTGAGCATGGTCCGCCGAGACGACGCCGCTCCCCGTGCCGAAACGAACGGGCAGCGGGCCGCTCCGGGCCCTGGTACTGTATTTGTATTGGGCCAAAGCCATGTCCCAGCCCTCTGGCCCCGGGTCGAGGCCCTTCGCGCCGCCGGCGTGGCGGTCCAGGTGTTGTGGGTCGAGGGCCCCCCGCCGGACGACTCCGTCATATGCCTCCCCGAAACCCCGGTTCGTTACCTCACAGGCCTTCCCGCCGCGCGCTCACACCGCGTGTATCAATACCTGCTCACCGCCGACTACCAGACCGTGTTCTTTCCCAGCAGCGGGGGCTACGCCTACTACAGCCTGGTGTGCCAAAGCCAGAACGCCGGCTTTCGTGATACATCACTGTGTATCGGGTTTGAAGGCCCCTTGGAGGCCGAGCTGGAGACCCGACTCGAGACCTACACCGCCGGCCTCGACCGACGTTTTCTCGAACGCGCGTCGGCCGGGCTCGCGCGCCGTGCGTGGACCACCGACCGCGGACGTATCGACGCCCTCGCCGCGGCCCGCTGGCGCCTACCCGCCGTCCTGGATCGCCTCCCGCCGCTCACCCCGCAGAGCCCCATCGCCTCCGACCCCGGCGGCGCCGCTGGTCCTCCGAGCCACCTGGTCTTTTTCGGCCTGTCACGAGACGGCGCCGAGAAGATCCGGGCGGTGCTCGAGGCGCTCGCGGGCGCAGGGCGGGCGCTGCCGCCGGTGTGGGTGGTCACCGAACGCGGCTCGGTTGAGGCCAGCCTCCTCGAAACATGTGATACATGGCCCGGCCGGCCCCGCTGTATCGCACCCGAAGATACAGCTTCGCTCCTTGAACAAGAGCGATGCTTGTGGGTGCTGCCCGCTGACCATCCGGTGGTCGATCCGCTCGTCGTCGCCGTGATCGCGCGCGGGCGCCGGCTCCTCGCCGCGGATCGGGGTGGAATACGAGAGCTCGTCGCGACCGAGCTCCAGTCTGCGCTGCTCGTCGACCCGGCGCCCGCGGCGTTGCGGGCCGCCCTGCTCAGAGCGCTCGACGACGGTGGTACCCCGTCGCGGCCGGCCTCTTCCGCCAATCTCGCCGCCGAGCGCTGGGCGACCTGGGCCAGCACGCCGCGGGAGACGACCCGCTCCGCACCGATCCACGGCGCCCCCGCGCCGCTCGTGAGCGTCTGTATCGCTCACCGGGAGCGCCCCGCGCTCCTCCGGCAGGCGCTCGACTCGCTGTCGCAACAGGATTATTCAAACTTTGAAGTTGTGATTGTAGATGACGGCAGCGCGTCTCAATCGGCCCTGTCCCTCTTGGACACCCTGACCGACCGGCTCCCGGGCCGCGGAGGCCGCGTGGTGCGCCAGGAGCGGTCCTACCCGGGCGCCGCACGAAATCACGCGGCGAGGCTCGCGAAGGGTGACTTCTTCCTGTTCATGGACGACGACAACTACGCCTGCCCCCACGAGCTCTCGACGCTGGTTGCCGCGGCGCTCCACACGGGTGCAGACGTGCTCACCTGCCCGGCAGACCTTTTTGTCGGCGATCAGGCCCCGAACTCCGTCACCCCGCGGATCGGTCGGTGGTTGCCCCTCGGCCCCGCGAGCGCCCCGAGCCTGTTCCACAACCGGATCGGCGACACCAACGCCCTGTTCCGGCGCAGTGCCTTCGAGGCCCTCGGCGGGTTCACCGAAGATTTTGGCGTGGGCTACGAGGATTATGAGCTCCTGGTCCACGCCACCTTGCGCGGAATGGACGTGCAGGTGGTGCCCGAGGTGCTGTTCTGGCGCCGGGAGAACGCCGACGGGGTCAATCGCCACACCGGCCGAACGCTCAACCTCCTACGGATTCTCCGCCCCTATCTACACTTTCTGCCGGAAAGTATCACCGATACACTGAGGCTCGCGCAGGGGCAGCACGAGCTGCTCCAGCCGCTGGCGCTGGATCAGGCTCGTCCGGAGGGCCCGCTCGCACGCGCGATCCGGCGCTGGCTCCCGGCCCGGCTCCGGCGCTCGCTCCGAAAAAGGCTCCTGCTCGCGTACCGTCACCTCAGCGACTGATCGGCTCCGCGGCGGAGGGGCCCGCCGCTTGCTGCGCGTCATACAGGCGGCCCCACTTGAGCGCCACGTGCGCCGCGCCCAAGAAACCCAGGGTTACACCCAAGACTCCGTCGCGAAGACCACCGCGGAGGATCCACGCCACCACCAGGTGACCCAGCGGCCGGAGGCACACGTCGTACCAATAGGCGCGCCGACCTCGAGCGAGGCTGACCTCCACAAAACGTTGGCTGTATCGGTGGATGGTGTCGAGGTGCTCGCCGCCGTGCCGGTATGGCGTGTGGTCAAGCTCACCTTGGAGTCGGCCGATCCGGCCCCGAATCTCCAGGCGATCGTGGGGATCTTCACCTGCCCAGCGCGCCGCGTCCCGCCGCGCCAGCCGGGGGTGCCACGCGGGGCCAAAAACGCCACCTCGAACCTTACGACCGAGGTAGTGGTTCACCCGCAGGATCTCGAAGCCCCCTACATCGTCAGCCGCCTGCCCCAGCGCCGCCTCGAGCGCCACCGCCAGCGCCGGGCTCAGCGCCTCGTCGGCGTCGATCGACAGCACCCACGGCTGCGTCGCCAGCGCCCAAGCCCGATTTTTCTGCACGACGTGACCGGGCCAGTCGGTCTCCACCACCCGAGCGCCCAACTGACGGGCGAGCGCGACCGTGCCGTCGGTCGAACCCGAGTCCACCACCACGATCTCCGCAGCAAAAGCTACGGATCGCAGCGCGGCCCCGATTCGGTCGGCTTCGTTGACGCAGATGATCGTGACGCTGAGCGGGCACACCCGAGCCGACTATCGTGTTGACGCAGGCGCCGAGCCCCGCTGCGGCGCGGTCGACGACAGGCTACGCCGCAACGCTGGAGTCCCGATGACCGCCACCGTAGCCGAACGTGCCGCCGAGAGGGCGCTCGCCGACGTCGAGCCCTCCCTCGAACGGCTCGCTGAGTACCTTCGTTTTCCCGCGATCTCCTGTGACCCCGCCCACGCCGGGGACGTCGCCGCTCTCGCCGCACGCATCGCCGCCGACCTCGACCGGCTGGGGCTGCACAACGTCCGGGTCCTGCAGCTCCCCGGCGCGCTGCCCGCCGTCGCCGCCGAGTGGCTCGGCGCCGGTCCCGACAAGCCTACCGTGCTCATCTACGGGCATATGGACCTTCAACCCGTAAAAGGTGAAACCTGGCGTACGCCGCCACACGAAGCTACCCGAATCGGTGACCGGCTCTACGCCCGCGGCTCCGCCGACGACATGGGCGGTTGGGTCAGCCATCTGGTCGCGATCCGCGCCTGGTTCGACGAGACCGGGGCGTTGCCGGTGAACGTCCGGCTCCTCATCGAAGGCGAGGAGGAGATCGGTAGCCCCAACCTGGAACGTTATATGGACACCTACCCCGAGGCCTTCGCCGCGGACGTCATGGTGCTCACCGACTGCGAGAACCCCGCGGTGGACGTGCCCGGCATCACGGTGTCGCTGCGCGGTCTGCTCGAGGCCACCTTGACGGTCAAGGCGCTCGAAGCCGACGCCCACTCGGGGCTCTGGGGCGGCATGGTGCCCGACGTGTGCACCGCGCTCATGGCGCTGGTGGCCCGCCTCGTCGACGCCGACGGCCGCCTGATCCGCCCGCGGAATTCCGTGCCTGATAGCTGGAGAGAGGGCGCGCGACACGTACCGCTGAACGACGAGAGCATCCGCCGGGGCGCCCACCTCCTGGAAGGCGTCGCCCCGCTGCCCGAGAGGGGCTGCCCGGCGGCCGAACATATGTGGTGGCAGCCGGCCGTCACCGTCGTGGCGACCACGCTCCCGGGCCTCGATCGTAAAAAGAATGCCTTGAGGGCCGAGGCCAGCGCGATCCTGTCGATCCGCGTCGCGCCCGGCCAGACCGACGAGGAGCTCAAGACCGTCTTCCGCGAGGTGCTGCTCGCCGACCCACCCGGAGGCTGCGCGGTGAGCCTGAGCATCTCGGACCAGGAGTCGGGCGCGTGGATCTATCAGCCGTCAGGGCCCGCCTTTGAGGCCGTGGATCGTGCGTACACCCGCGCGTGGGGTCGGCCGCCGCTCCGTGTGGGGGTCGGCGGCTCCATCCCCTTCGTAGCGATGTTCGGGAAACGGTTCTCGTCGCTCCCGCTCATCCTCAACGGGGTCATCGATCCGGAGACCACCGCCCACGGCCCCAACGAGAGCCTGCATGTCGGCGTCTACACCCGGACAGTCCTGGCCAACGTCCACCTCTACGGCGAGCTCGCGGACACGCCCGGCCTCACCCGATCCAACTGAACCTCGCCGCTCAAGGAGCCTCTCATGTGGTGGATCAGCCTCGCCGTCGCTCAGGACGGCACCTGGAACCTCGCGGACCTCTACGCGAATGAAGCCGCTTGGGAGGCAGACCTTGCCGCGGTGGAGGCGCGCCTCCCCGAGCTGGAGGGGTGCGAAGGTCAACTCAGGAAGGAGCTGGAGTCGTGCCTGACGCTCAGATTCGACCTCCAACGTCAGCTCTACCGGGCCGAGATCTGGGCCAGCCTTGGCTCGGACGTAGACACGCGGGACGACGTCTGGCGCGGTCGGAACGCGCGTGCAAACCTGCTGGACAGCCGCTTTTATGAAGTCGCGTCCTTCTTCGAGCCCGAGATCCTCAGCCTCGGGGCCAAGAAGGTCAACAAGGCCGCCGCCCGCCCATCGATGGCACCCTACCGGGCCTACCTGCGCAACACGCTGACCGACGCGGCCCACACCCTCGACCCCGAGCGTGAGTCGTTGCTCGCCTCGATGTCGCCGATGTTCATGGCGCCGGGCGAGGTGTACGGCGTCTTCAAGAACGCCGAGCTCCCCTGGCCCGAGCTCACCATTCGCGGCGCCACCGTGCGAATGGATCCTTCGGCCTACACCCTCCATCGGGCGGACTCGGACGCCGGCGTGCGTACCGAGGTGTTCAACCGCTTTTTTGGCGCCCTGGCTCAGTTCGAGGAGACCCTGGGCACCAACCTCGCCGCCACGATCCAGGGCCACTGGATCGTCGCCCGCACTCGAGCCTACCCCTCGAGCGTCGCGGCCGCGATGGACAGCGACCATTTGCCGCCGGCGATCTACGACACCCTCGTCGCCGAGACCAACCGGCAGCTCCCGATCCTGCACCGTTACCTCAAGCTGCGTGCCCGGATGATCGGCATCGAAAAGCCGGCGTACTCCGACCTCTACGTGCCCCTGGTCACCGGGGATCGGCGCTGGACGCTCGCCGAGGCCGAGTCGCTGGCGGTCGTCTCGGCGGCGCCGCTGGGAGACGCCTATGTCGGAGCGTTGAAGCAGGGTTTTGCCGAACGTTGGATGGATGCCTACCCCAAACCCGGGAAGACGGCGGGGGCCTACATGAACGGCGCCGCCTACGACGTACACCCCTACGTATTGATGAACTTCAACAGTGACTATGAGTCGGTCACGACCCTCGCCCACGAGTTCGGGCACGCGGTCCACAGCGCGCTGTCATCCAAGTCCCAGCCCTATCCCACCGCGGACTATGCCACCTTCATCGCGGAGATCGCGTCTACCGGGGCCGAGGCGCTGCTCATCGACCACATGCTCAAACATGCCAAGGACGACGACGAGCGACTCTTCTATCTGGGCAACGCGCTCGAAGGCCTCCGCACCACCTATTTCCGCCAGGCGCAATTGGCGGAGTTCGAGCTCAAGATCCACCAGCAGGTCGAAAAGGGCGAGCCGCTCACCGGCAGCGGGCTGTCGGCCACCTACCTGGACATCGTCAACCGCTACTATGGGGTCGCCGAGGGTGTCACCCGGATGGAGCCGGCGTGGGCGATCGAGTGGGCCTATATCCCCCATTTCTACTACAACTTCTACGTGTATCAGTACGCCACGTCGATCGCGGCCTCCTCCCTGCTCGCGGAGCGGGTTCTGGCGGGAGAAGCAGGGGCCCAACAGCGTTATCTCGATTTGCTCCGCGCGGGCGGCTCGGACGATCCTTATATCCTGCTCAACACTGCGGGCGTCGACATGGCCAGCCCGGCGCCGTACCAGGCGATCGGCCGGCGGATGGAGCGCCTGATGTCGGAGGTCGAGACCATCCTGGCCCGGCGTGCGCGCTGAGCGACCCGTGCCGTAGGCGCGCGGAGCCCTTAACGCCCGCGCTCCCCCGAGTGCCTCCTTGAGCCAGACGCAATCCGCCACCAGCCCCCCACCTGGCCTCCTGAAGAGGTGCTACCTCGGCTTCCGGGAGCGCTGGTTCGACCACGAGGAGATCCAGGCCCAGCTCCGGCGCTGGGCCGAAGCTTTCCCCGATCTCGTGAGGCTCGTCTCCCTCGGGACCACACCCGAGGGGCGTGATTTGAGCTTGCTCATCGTTGGACATGAACCAGACCGCGCGCGTCCCAGCGTGTGGGTCGACGGCAACATGCACGCGAGCGAGCTCTGCGGGTCGGCGGTGGCGTTGGCGATCGCGGAGACCGTGCTCGCGGTGCTGCTCGGCGAGCCGGTGAGCGGCATCGAGGACCCGGTACGGAGCCGACTCGAGGGCCCGCGATACTTCATCATGCCCCGAATCTCCCCCGACGGCGCCGAAGAGGTGCTCAAACGCGGGCGTTATGTCCGCTCAGTGCCGCGGGACGCGCGGACCGGCAAGAACCGTCCTCGGTGGTTGGGCGCCGACCTGGACGGCGACAGGCGGGCGCTGGTCATGCGAAAAAAGGACCCTGGCGGCGAGTTTGTTGAGCACCCCGAGCACCCGGGTCTGATGGTGCTCCGCGGCCCCGACGATCACGGGCCCGCGTACAAGCTGTGGCCAGAGGGGCGGATCGAAGACTTTGACGGCTTCACCGTACCGGATCCCGGGTACCTCTGCGACACCGCCACCGACCTCAACCGCAACTTCCCTTACGATTGGCGCCCGGAGCCCGAGCAGCTCGGAGCAGGCGCCTGGGCAGGCTCGACGCCCGAGGCGACGGCGATCATCCGCTTCGCGGACGCGCACCCGGAGATTTTTCTGTGGTTGAACCTTCATACGTTCGGAGGCTGTTTCATCCGCCCGCCTGGCGACGGCCCCGACCACAAGATGAACGCCGCCGATCTCTCGCTCTTCCGTTGGATAGGCGCCGACGCCCAACGGATCACGGGCTACCCGATGGTGTCCGGGTTCGCAGAATTCACCTATGAGCCCGAAAAACCGCTGCGGGGGGACCTGGTGGAGTACGCTCACCGGCAACGAGGCTGTATCGCCTACGTGTGCGAGCTCTGGGACCTGTTTGCCCAGCTTGGGCGGAGCAAACCCGCACGGTTTGTCGATCACTACTTCGAGCTCGGTCGCGACGGCGCGCTCGCGCTCGCCCGGTGGGACCGGGAGCACAACGGCGGCCGCGTGTTCCAGCCCTGGATCCCCTTCACGCACCCGCAGGTCGGCGATGTCGAGATAGGCGGTTTGGACTTACGCTTTGGCGTGACCAACCCCCCGCTCGACCGACTGCCCCGGATCTGCGCCGACCAGACCCTCTCGCTGCTCCGGGTCGCGTCGCTCGCGCCCTCGCTGACGCTCACCGTGAGCCGCCAGACGCTGTCCCCCGATGTCTCGCTCGTGGACGTGATGGTGCGGAACGAGGGCGCCCTCGGCACCCGCATCCTCAGGGAAGCCGACAAAATCCCGTGGAACGACGGCGTGTCTCTCCATGTGGAGGCCCTGGGCGACGTTCGGGTGGAGGGGCCCGTGCGGAAGAAGCTCGGACACCTCGACGGTTGGTTCCACGGGCCGGGCTCGGGCACCGACTCCGTGTTTTATACACGTTCGCCGGGCAACCATCACGAGAGACGTGAGCGCTTCATGTTGACCGGGCCAGGAAGGGTCCGGGTCACGGTCGAAGGCAGCCGCATGGGCGCGCTCAGCTGGGAGGGCTGAGGCTCACCGGACCTGCAGGGCGTCGATCACGCCGACCTCCGCCGAGGCGGCCAGCGCCGCGCGGCGGTCCCGGAAGAGGCCGAGGAGCCCCCGCACCTCGGCTTCGAGCTGTTCGGTGTGGAGATCCAGCCGCGCCTCGACCTCCACTGCCGTACGTGAGGCGGCGGCGATCGCGGCCAACGCGGCGTGTCGGGCCGCGGCGGCCGCCTCCTCTCGCTCATGGCGCTCCTTGAGCGCACGGATCGAGAGAAAGCGCTCCCGAACCGCGGCCTCCACCGCCCATGCGCGCTCCTGGAGCTCACGGGCACGTTGGATACGTGACGTCAGGTCGGCGCGGGCCGACGCGGCACGAGCCTCCAGGTCGGCACGGGTGCGCTCCGGCTCCTGGGCGAGGCGCGCCGCCTCCACGATCGTCGCGTCGATGTGGGCGAGGGAGCGCGCCGCTGTGGCCTCCTGCTCGCGGACCTGCCGCGCGCAGCCGTCCACCACCTCATGAAGCCGGTGCCGCATGAACGTAGATAAAAACTCGAATTCCTCGGTGCGGAGCTGGGCGTCCACCTCCAAGCCAGACGAACGACGGAGCGCTTCACGATGGCGCTCCCGCCGCCCTTCACGGGCGGCCCGCAGCGCCCGAGAAGCATGCTCCACGCCGATCACGGAGCCTCCGAGCGCAAAGATCACCCCGGGCATCGCCCCGAACAGCCCGACCAGTCCGAGCGCGACGCCCCACACAAGCGCCAAAGCCGCGCTCACCGCGCCCACCGCGCCCAGGCGGTCGAAGCGACGACGACGCGGGCCCGCCGCCGGCCCGCGCGCGCACAGCGCCAGAGACAGCCGATACACGGGATAGGCGAACAGCAGCGGGATCAGCACCAGCGCGTTCCGCGCCGACAGGGCCACGACGCTCGGGCCGGCCGCGGACGTCAACGCCGGCGTGAGCACGAGGAGGATCAACACCCCCAGAAGCACACGTGCGCGCCGCCACGACCCGCCACGCGCGGGGGTCGGACGGTCGGGCGCGGAGCCGACCTCTGCCTCAACGCGCCGGGCCAGCCGTTCTTCCCGTAGGCGCGCCCAGCTCACGTCGTAAGCGCCTCGAACTGCGTCCCACGCCGGATTGTCCGCGAACAACGCAAGGTCGAGACGGTCCAACCCTTCATGGGTCCCCGCCGCCGGCGGCACGGCCCACCCTGCGGGTGTACGTGAGGGGACGGCGCCCGAGGCGGAAGACGGCGGCATGCGGCGCCCCTATCTTCGCGCCCCGCCAGCTTCCAGGCCCGGCGGTGCTGAGCCTGGCACCAGGGCTCCAGGGGCGCCCGGGGAGCGGCCGAATGTGGCTCATCGAGGCGCTACCGAGCCCGCGCCGAGCGCCGGAACGCGCTAAGCAGTACGGGATGTTGCTCAACGCTGGCGCCACGGTTGACCGCTACATGGTCGAGGGCCTCCTGGGAGAAGGTGGGATCGCCGAGGTTTATCTTGCGCGCCACTCCAGCCTCGGCGTACTGCGCGCGCTGAAGATCGTCCGGGTTGGCTCGGACGTCATCCGCGAGCGGCTGATGCTGGAGGGCCGGATCCAGGCTCGCCTCAACCACCCCAATGTGGTGTCCGTGGTGGACGTCCTGACCTCGGCCGACGGACCAGTGCTCGTGATGGAGTTTGTACCGGGGCCTTCGCTCTATGCCCTCCTGTACGAGCGCCGGCTGCGCCTCGCCCAATCCACCGCCCTGGCCCAGGGCATCCTCGCGGGGGTCGCGGCGGCCCACAAACAAGGGCTCGTCCACCGCGACCTCAAACCAGCCAACATCCTGATCGATCCGTCCAACGGGCGCCTCGTGCCCCGGGTCGCCGACTTCGGGCTGGCCAAGGTGCTGTTGCTGGATGAGGATCTCGGTGGGCCCCACACGCGCACCAACGCGACCATGGGCACCCCCGCGTACATGGCACCGGAGCAGCAACGCAACTCCAAGAATGTGGATGCTCGCGCCGATGTTTTTGCCCTCGGCGCCATCCTCTACGAGCTGGTGACCGGCCAGCCAGCTTTTCCCCTCGAAGACCTGTTCGAGATCCTGAAGGCCGCCCGGGAGGAGAGCTACGCCCCCCTCCGACCCCTGGTGCCTGCCCTCGGCGAACGCCGCATCGGTGTCATCGAGGCGGCCCTCCGCGCCAGCCCGGGCGACCGACCGGCCAACGCCGGCGCGATGCTGGACGCCTGGGGCGCCGAGACGATTGACGTCGGCGTCTGGGGCGACCTGCCGGCGCTCGCCGACCGGCTCAAACCAAGCATCGAGGTGGGCAGCCCGACGCCCGCCGCAGCCGAGCCGCACCCCCTCGACCCGGGCGGCGTTTCGTCGCCAGCGCTGCCCCGCCCCCGCGCCCCCTCGCCGCAGGCCCAAGCGCCGGTCCCGGCGTCGCCCCGCCCCCTCCCGCCGTTGGCCCAATCGCCGGCCCCACAGCCGGCCCTACCCTCGCCCCGCGCCCCCCTGCCGCCAGCCCGGCCCAGCCCCCCGCCCGCGCTCCCGCCCCTCTACGGCGGCGAGGCGAACGCGCCGCCACCCGCCCCGCAGAGCGAAGAGGACTCCGTCTACGAGGTGAGCGCGCCGAACCTCCCTCGCGCGACCGTCACTCGGATCCCGGACATCCGTCCACCCGATCCGCCGACGCCCCCGCCAACCCGCCCGGCACCTGCGCCTCGACCGGCTGCCCCCAACCCCGCCGCGTCCCCGGGCTCCGGAAACACCGTGCTCTTCGCCCTGGTCGCGGTCGCGCTGCTCGCGGTCGCTGGCGTAGTTGGCAAGGAGCCCATCGAAGCCCTGCTTTATCCCCCGCCGCCCGTGACCCCCACGCCGGTGACGCCCATCGAGCCCACGGAGGAAGAGAAAAAACAGCAGGAGGACATCGCGGAGTCCGATGAGCAGGCCAAGAGCATGGAGATCGTGTTCGAGGGCACCGTGCCCCAGTACGTGGATGTCCTCTGCGGCGCGGTCCGGGAGCGGGCCGAGGTCGAGGGCGGCGTGGTGAAGCTCGCCAACCTCCCGCGCCGCACCGAGTGCCTCGTCTCCGCAAAAGGCGGTGTGTCGGCCTCGTCGATCCCGTTGGACACTGGGGGCAAGTACACCTGCACCATCATCGTCGGCATCATGCGCTGCCGATGACCCTCCGGGCGGCGCGGCGGCCCACCCACGCTGCGGTCGCCGCGCTGGTGACCGCAAGCAACGCCACACAGAGTCCCATCGCGCCCCACGCCGTCACCAGCGGCACCGGAATACCCAACGAACGGGTCGCGCCGGAGAACACCCAGCCCAGCGCGACGCCGAGCGGGATGCCGACCACCACCCCGAGCGCGCACGTGACGCCGGCTTCGATCCAGAACAGTCGTGGTACGGCCTCCGGGGCGAGACCAAGCAACCGTAGAAGTGCGATTTCATCCAGGCGCTCCACCGCCCCCTGTCCGATCGCCGCGCCGACCGCCAGGACGCCGATGAGCCCGCCGAGCACGAGCAGCAGGTCCAGCGCGGTCAACGAGCGGCTGACAAGCTCGCCTACACGTCGGCGCAGCTCCTCCCGCGACTCGCAGACCCGCCCAGGCGCCTCGCACAAGGTCGACTCCGAGCCGCCTCGGACCACCACCACATCGGCGTGCTCAACCCCACCGAGCCGCCGCGCGAGGCCGCGAGACCCGACCACCACAAAGCCGTTCTGCGTGTAGTCGACGACGACGCCGCGCACGGCGAGCTCACAGCTCCCGGTCGGACACGCGACCTGGAGGCGCGCCCCCTCGGCGAGCTGCCACTGGGCCGCCACTACGCTGCTCACCAGCACGCTGTGGTCATCGGCGAGCGCGGCGACCTGCGAAGCGCCCCCGGTGACATCCGCGGGGAACTGAAGGAACCCGGCCTCGGCGTACTGTTCGGGGTCGAGGGCAAGGAGAGACAGCGACGCGATGCGCCCGTCCGCGAGGTGAACCGTCAACGGCAGAACACTCAGCGGGAGTGCACGTTGTACACCAGGAGTGTTCGTGATCGCCTCGACGTCCGCGGGCGACAGCCCGGCCGGCTGGCTCAGGTACCAGTCCCAACCCAAGGCGGCTCGGCTCCACCGCTCCATCTCGACCCGAAGCCCGGCGTTGATCGCACCGACACCCCCCACGAGCCCCAGCGCGAGCGCGACGGTCGCCGCCGCGAGCCCGGTGCGGATCGGCCGCCAACCGAGCCCCGCCAGCCCGAGGCGCGTCGCGACACCGCCCGCCGGAACCCAGTTTCGGAGCCGACTCAGCGGCGATATCAGCGCGGGGAGGAGCAGCGCCATGCCGACGAGGCCCACGCCGACCCGGAAGAGCGTCGCGACCCGGTCGGCGCCGACGGGCGGGTGCCAGGCCAACATCAGCGCTGACACGCCCAACATCAAGAGCCCCACCGGCCCCATCCACCTGGGCGCGGGCCCCGGGGTGGCGGACTGGCCCCTCAACGCGTCAAGGGGCTCCCCGCGTCCAGCCGCCCAGGCCGGCCCACCGACCGCCAGCACCGTGACGCCACAGCCCAGGAAGAACGCGTTGGATGCGCCCGCGGTACTCCAGAGGTCCACGTGCAGCTCCGCCTGCACCCCCTGACCGAGAGCCCAGGCGACGCCCACCGCCAACGGCCCGCCGAGCAGCACCCCGAGCGCCGAACCCACCAGACCCAGGAGCCCCGCTTCGACCAGCAACGTGGCCGATGCCACCGCTCGGCTCGCCCCAATCGTACGAACCAACGCCAGGATCTGAGCCCGGGCGGCCGCGCGGGCGCTGAACTGGCCTGCCACCACCAGCGCGGCGAGCAGGAGGGTGACCCCGCCCAAGAGCTCGGTGCCCGCGCGCAGGTTCGCCAGCTTCTGCGCGACCTCATCGCCACGCTCCCGGGGCCGCGAGAGCGTAGCGCCGGCCGGCGGCGGGGTCGGTGCCCGGTCTTCGCGGGTCACCAGCGCCAGCTCGTGTACGGCGTCGTCCGCGAGCCCGAACCAGCCACGTACGGCACGGATATCGGCGAGCACCACGCGACCCCAGGCGCGAGCCCCGAGACCCTCACGCGTGATCAGACCCCGGATCGGCAGGTCGAGCACACGCTGACCCGCGACGATCTGCACCCGTCCCCCCGGCTCCAGCCCCCGGGCCTGCGCCCAGGCGGCGCCGACCAACACGCCGTCCTCCGCCGGCTCCTCGGCCCCTGACTTCACGCGCCAGCGACCCCAGCCGCGCTCACGTCCCGGATCTACGCCGATCACCGTGAGCCCGGCCGTGCCCTCCGGCAGCACGACGCCCATCCAGAAGCGTAGCTCCTGAAGCCGTACGGTCGTAGTGACGACCGCGGGCAGGGCCGCCTCAACCTGGGATTCCGCCCACTCGGTCGTGCCCGCGGGCAGGGGACCGCCGCCCGGCGCCACCACCACCCACGAGGCAGGTCCCGCGGCCTCGACAAAGACCGCCCTCCACGTCGCGATCGCGCCATCCGACCCGAGGTTCATCGCGCGTACAGCGGCGACCCCCGCCGCGACCCCCCACACCGTGACCGCCGCGGCGAGAGGGCGGGCTCCGAGAAAGCGCCAGGCCAGGAGGAGGAGCGCCCGGATCAATCGGAGCGCCCACCCGGGGCGCAGAGGCGCCCGTCGCGCATCTGGAGCTGTCGATCCGCGCGCGCCGCGGCTTCGAGATCATGGGTCACGAGGATGACGCTCATCCCCCTCGTTCTCCGCGATAGCTCCAGTAGATCGAGGATCGCGGCGCCACGTTCACGATCGAGGCTGCCGGTCGGCTCGTCGGCGAGCAGCACCCGCGGCTGGCCGGCCAGCGCGCGCGCGATCGCCGCCCGTTGCTGCTCCCCCACCGACGCCGCGCCGGGCAGGTGCGCGGCCCGGTGGCTCAGGCCCACCGCGGCCAGCGCCTCTGCCACCCGGGGCCGGATCTCCCGCTCGGAGGCGCCGTCGAGGAGCTGCGGCAGCCCGACGTTCTCGGCGATGCTCAGCACCGGAACCAGGTTGAAGGACTGAAAAACAAAGCCGAGCTCTCGCCGCCTGAGGCGGGCCCGCTCACCCTCCGACAGGCCGGAGAGCGCCGTACCGTTGACCCACACCTCACCGGCGGTCGGGCGCAGGAGGCCCGCGAGGAGCGAGAGCAGCGTGGACTTCCCCGAGCCCGACGGCCCGGTGATCGCGACGATCTCCGCTGGTTGGAGCTCAAAACTCACGTCCGCCACGGCGTGGACCCCGCCCGGGAACTCACGACAGAGCCCGGAGGCGGCGAGGACGGGCACGGACATCGCGGATGTTTAGCCGACGCGGCTTACCTGCGCCGGGAGCTGGGTGGACGGGAGGAAAATTCGGCGTGCGCGGGCTACCTTGGGCCCATGCACCTGCTCCTGCTCGCGCTCGCCTGCACTTCGGCGGATCCGCCGATGGCCGACGCGTCCGAAAACGGTGCTTCGGGGCTGATCCTACCGCTCGACAGCCTCCCGGAGCTGAGCCTGGAGCCCGACGCGGTGACCTGGTCGCGCGGCGAAGGCGAGTTCGTGATGGAGTTCACCCTCCAACTTCACAACCCCCACTCCCAGCCGCTCACGGTGGTGGACCTGCTGCGGGTCCGCGACGAGCGTGACGCCAGCAGCTACTGGACGGAGCTCAAGGAGGGGAACCGGGCGCTCCTGGAGGGGGGCGCACTCGAACCAGGCGCCACGGAGAGCTTCCGGATCTACGCCTATCGCCGTCAACCCCAGAGCTTCCGCGCGCCGCGCACCGTGAGGGTAGACTACGGGTACCAGGATGGGGACACGGCCGAGGCGCGCGCGCGCCTCACCGAGCTCGCAACCACCGGGCTCGAACTGGAGATCGGCCAGGTGTCGCGGACCCGTCGGGTGCAGCGCACCGCCGCCGAAGGCCTCGCGCCCGCTTCGGTGTGGGCGATCGAGGTGCCGATCTACACCCACAACCCGGGTGACGCTCCGGTCGAACTGCTCCCGCGTTTTGAGGCGCGCGGACCCGGGGGACGGAAGCCGGTGCCGGGAGCTGAGGCCGGTTATCATGGTTCGACAAGGATTCCGGCTCGAGGCCTCGTCACCGGCAGCCTGACCGTGCTCCTGCCCGACTCCCGCTCGCCACCCACGGAGGTGACCGTGACCTACGCCCCGCCGAACGGGCCCCGCGGCCTGCCGGAGATCCGACTGGTGCCTCCAGCCCAGTGAAGGGGGCGACCCCGGCGGCCCGGGTCAGCCGCCCGCGGGCCGGAGGCCGTCGTCGCCGAGCTCCCAGCAGGACGCAGAGAACGGCATCAGGTCACGCTCGTCGTGGCTCACGAGCACCACCGGCACCCCACGTGAGCGACACCAGCCCACCAGCTCACGGGCCACGCGCCCACGAAGCTCCTTGTCCAAGGCTGAAAAAGGCTCATCGAGGAGCAGCAGCTGGGGCGACGACAACATCGCGCGGCCGAGCGCGATCCGCTGGCGCTCTCCCCCCGAGAGGTGGCGGGGCGCCCGGCCCAACAAGTGGGCGACCCCCAGCACGGCTACCACCTCGTCCAGGTCTTGACTCCCGGAATAACAGAGGTTCTGCCGAACGGAGAGGTGCGGGAACAAGGCCGAATCCTGCGGCACCCAGCCCACCCTACGTCGCCACGCCGGCACAAAACGCCGTTCGTCCTGCCAGACCTCTCCGTTGACGATGACGTGACCGGCGGCCCGACGCTCTACGCCCGCCAACACCCGCAACAACGTGGTCTTGCCGCCGCCCGAGGGGCCCACGATGCCTACGTTGCCCCGCGCCGCCCGCAGGGTCCAACGCCGGGTGCCCTGGCCCAGCCGCAGCCGGACGTCGACGTCCAGCCCGAGCTCATCGTTCGTCAAGGTCGAGCCTCCCGCGCTGGCGGCGCGTCAAGCTCTCGAAGCCGAACAGCGCAGCAATCGCAAGGAATATACTTGCGAAAAGCAGACTGCGGAGCGCCTGGTGACCGTCGGGCGCCTCCAGAAGGGTGTAGACCGCGAGCGCGATCGTCCTGGTCTGGCCCTCGATGTTGCCCGCAAGCACCGCCGTGGCGCCAAACTCCCCCAGTCCCCTTGCAAAGGCCAGCACCATCCCCGCCGCGACCCCTGGGGCGGCCAGCGGAAGCGTCACACGCCACCACGTCTGCCAGGGCGAAGCGCCGAGGCTCGCCGACACCTCCTCGAGTCGAGGATCCACCGCCTCGAAGGCAGAACGAATCGCCATGACATAGAGAGGGAAGCCGACCACGACCGCCGCGAGCACCGCGCCCGTCAACGAGAAGGTCAGCGGCCACCCCTGCTCGGCGAGCCAGCCACCGAGCCACGAGCTGCGGCCAAGGAGCTTCAGCATCAAGAGCCCCGTGACCACCGGAGGAAGCACGAGCGGTGCAAAAATGACCGCGGAAACAAGGGACTTTCCGCGGAAATGACCGCGCGCGAGCAGCCAGGCGCACCCGACCGCCGGCCCCAGGCTCAAGAGGGTGGAGGCCAGCCCCACGAGCACCGACAGGCGCACCGCCGCAGTGACGTCGATCACGCGGTCGCCTCACCCGCGCGTACACACGCGGCACACCGGCCGTACACCAGAAAATGCCGGCCTTCCACCTCCGTACTCTCAGGGAGCGGAACTCTGGGCATCGGAGAGTCGTAGAGACACCGCATTCCGCCGCAACTCCGGCACAAAAAGTGGACGTGGTTCCCCGGACATCCCGGCCCGCCGGCCGGCTGCACCCCGTAACGCCACACCCCATCGATCCCAAAAACCCGATGGATCAGCTCAGCGTCCACCAGCGCGGCCAGCGTGCGGTAAAGGGTGACGTGGTCGAGCCCCGCGAGCTCGGGATCCGCGAGGAGCTCGGCGTGGGTGTACGGCCGCCCGTTCGCGAGCAGACGCCCAAAAACCGCGATCCGGGCTGGGGTTCGACGCAGGCCAGCAGCACGGATCCGCTCGGGCGGCGACATGCTTGCCGGCTATCTGAAAGTCACCTGCATGTAAAGGCTCGGCCGATCCGGTCGCACCGGCGGGCCTCGCCAGAGCGGCTCAGTCGCCGCCGCCGCCGCAGCCGCCGCCGCAGCTTGAACCGCAGGAGCTACCGCCGCCCGCGTCCCCGCCACCGGCATCTCCGCCGCCCGCGTCGCCCGCGCCCCAGCCGCTGTCGCCGCCGGTGTCCGAGCCGCCCCAGCCGCCGGCGTCGCTGGTGTCGGATCCGCCCCAACTGTCGCTGGTCTCGGAGCCACCCCAGTCCACGCCCGAGTCGGGCGCCGACTCAATCGCGCTGGAGTCGACGCTGACGCCGCCCTCGCCGACGTGAACCCCGCCGGTGTCCCCACCGCCGGCCGGCACCTCGCTCCCGGTGCGGTCGACGTACACGACCGAGGTGTGGTGGTGACTATGCAGCAGCGTGCTCCACATCAGGTAGTTGGTGAGATCCCAGTAGGGATCGTAGTAGTAGGTCCCGTAAACGTCCCCGCCGGCGCGCCCGGCGCGCGCCGGCACATCGCGCAAGCTCGCCCCGCCTTCGCCCGCCTGCGTGCCATTCATCGCGGTCAGGCTGGCCTTGTCCGGCCGGAGAAGCTGGATGTGAGCGGGCCTGTGGTCCACGTGGACCACGGGCAGGTGACGGCGCGCCGCGTCCGCGAGGCGCGCAGCGAAGCTGTCGAGGGTGAGACGGAGGGCCTCCAACTGATGCGGATCTGCGGCGAAGGCGCGCACCCTCTCCGCGTAGCTGGCTGGGTTCTCGTCCTTTCCAGCCGTGAGCACCTCGGGCCGCCCCGACAGTAGGATCTGCACCTCAGGCTCGCCGAGGGTGTTGAGGCTCCGGATCTTCACATCAACCAGCACGTTCAAGCCGACGTGCTCCGTGGACATGACGAGATGCATCTCCTTGAAGTTCTTGTCCATCACCCCCGATTCCTGGGCGGCGACCGCCATCAGCCGCAGGTCCCGACGGTGGCCCTCCTTGTCGTGGTAGATCACCTTCTTGTCGACCAACAGCGCGATAGCATCCTCCACGCCGTTGTCTCGGAGGGCGCCGTACAGCCCTTCCAACAGGCTGTTCCCGCTCACCGTGAGCTGCTCCTGCCCGCTCCGAAGGTCAGGCTTGGAGCCGAACAAGGAGCCGACCCACTCAAACAGGGAGGACGTTCGGTTGGTCTCTTGGGAAGGGAGGTCAATCGACAACTTACATTCAATCATGGACCTTCTCCGCGTCGTTGGGCGAGGCGGTTCCGCACCTGCGTGCGGAGCGCTGCCACCTCGTGTTGAACCTGCTGTGCGCGGCCCTGGATGACCGCCGGATCTTCTTCACTCCGACTGAACCGTCGTACCTCGTCCCGAATTCGCTCGGCCTTCTCGTGGACCGCCGTAAGATCCGGCTCGCCGTCGGACTCGAGGATCAGCTCGGCGAGATCCTCCTCCACCAGCGAACGTGCCTGGGTGATCGCGGCCTTTCTCTCCGCGATGAGCTGGGAGCGACGCCGGAGCGCCAGCCCTCCGCCGATCAGCCCGAGCATCCCGACGAGGCCCAGACCGCCGCCAACCACGTAGGTCCCGACCCCGGCACCAAACGCGGCGCCGTAGAGACCGTCGGCCGCGCCCGCCAGCCCAGCCACCCGATCACGGGCGAGCTCCGCCTCATTCTTGGCGAGCAAGGCGGAGATTTCGGCCGATGAGAGGCCAAATCCCTTCGCCTCCCACCGGGTGCCGTTGTAGAGGAGGAGGAGGTTCTGGTCAGCCGCCAGGTTCAAGCTGCCCCAAAGGCTACGCCACGCCTTGAGATCCCCTCCCGGCACCAGCACGACGTAGACCCCCGGCGCGTCGTCGAGGGCCTCGCGCAGGCGGGCCTGGTCGGCGGAGCTCAACAGCCCCCCGTCATAGAGCGGTCCGTCTTTCAGGGCCTTGATCGCCTCGTCCTGGCTCACGCATTCCTCTCGGCCTGCCGCCACGCCTCACGCGCGCGGGTCGCCTGCCGGTCTATCTCGGCCAGAGTCGGGAGGTGGGCGTCCCACTCGACGATCACATCTTCCACCGGCGCGCGGCCGACCAGCGTGCCGAGCAGGCCCAACACCTCGTCGGGAACGGCGGTAGAATGCGTATCTTCCCAGCCGCGGCGACCACGGCGCCCGCCCGCGAGGTGCACCGCGACCACCCGATTCATCGGGAGGGCAGCCAGACGCTGCTCCGCGGAGGTCCCTCGGTTCTCGCATTCGAGCCAGAGGTTGGTCAGGTCGAGGAGCAGCCCGGCGCCGCTCCGCTCCAGGACCTCGGCCAGAAAGTGGTCGGCGGACTCAAAAAAGGGGTCGAGCCTCGGGAAAAAGGTGGAGAAGATGTTCTCGATCGCCAACGGCACGCCGAGCTGGTCCTGGACCTGTTTGAGGTTCTCCACACAGGTCTCCAGCGCCGCGCGACTCGCGGGCACCGGTGCCAGGTGGCCAAGCTGCCGGCCCCCCGGGAGTCGCGTGATCGCGAGGTGGTCGGTAAACCGTAGCACCTTCGCCCGTTTTGCCACCGCGCTCACCCGCGACAGTCGGACGCGGTCCAAGCCCGGCGTCCCGATCGACAGGCCCACATCGTGGAGCAGCAGCGGAAACGCGGCGGAGAGTGAGTCCAACGGCGTCGGATGGGCAAAGAAGTGGTCCGGCACCAGCTCCAGCACCTCCGCCTGCAGTTGGCCGGCGAGGATACCCTCCTGCCACATGCGCCGAAAGCTGAATCCGAACCTGGGTATCATCGGCGCCGCCATCGCACCCGGTCAGCGAAGCGATACTCCCAGCCCGGTCCCGGCTCGGGCTCGGTAGGCCGCAGCCCTCCGACGAGCACCTCCACCAGCTCGTGGAGCGGCACCGGCGCATGAAGGTGGCGCGGCGCTCCGTCTGCCCGACTGGCCCCGAGCGTCAGCTCATAGTCCAATATCCACGGGGCGTACTCCGCCTCACGGGCGTCCGCGGCGAGCTCGGCGCGGAGCGTCGACCAGGCCCGTAGCCCCTCGGCGAGACCAGGCGTATACACACCCGGATCGTCACTCGAGGGTCTCGCCATCAGGAACCGCCGATACCGGACCAGCACCGACGGCGCCGCGCGGATCGTCAACGGGAGCGCACGTTTGAGCTCACCCACCCGCTTCTCCACGAACGACTCCGCGAGCGCCGCGAGCGCCTCGGTCCACGGATCAAAAGCGTCGCCTGCCGACCCATGCGCCGGGTTCAGGAGACGGTCACCGTAGCTCTCGAGGAGCTGGGTGTAGGCGTCCACGGGGTGCCGCCGGCCGGGTCAGGCCGCGGGTGAGCGGAGGCGCATTCCGACGACGTAGATGATGAACGCCAGTATAAAGCCGGTGAACCACGCGTACACATAGAGGTCGTCGAAGAAGTTCGGCGGGCCTGAGGTGACCCCGGCCGCCTTGAGGAAGCCCGGCAGGTTGGGCAACACACCCACCACCAGCGCGACCATCGCCACCGGATTGACCCCCTTGTACTTCCCTTCTGGCCGATAGAGCTCCATCACGTCAAGCTCGGTGCGCCGGATGATCCAGTAGTCGGCCACCATGATGCCCGCGATCGGGCCAAGCAGGGCGGAGTAACCGATCAACCACGTGAAGATGTAGGCCCCCGCCGTCGCCAGGAGCTTCCAGGGCATCATCACGATGCCGAGCACGCCGGTGATGAGCCCACCCGTCTGGAAGCTGATGTGTCGGGGCGCCAGGTTGGCAAAGTCATTCGCCGGACTGACTACGTTGGCGGCGATGTTGACTGACACCGTAGCGATCCCCACCCCAAACAGCGACACGAGCGCTACGATGCCCCGGACGAACCCCGACTGGATCAGCGGCTCGGCGGCGCCCGGCGGCGGCACGGACGACGTGAGATACGAGAGGATCACGACCGGATCCCAGAGCTTGTCCAGCGGGACGCCGCTCAGGATGGACTGGCAAGCGCTGGTGATGACCACGCCCATCGCCGAGAAGGCGATCATCGTTGTGGGCAGGCCGAGGGCCTGACCGAGCACCTGCTCCTTCTGCCCCTTGCCGTAACGGGTGAAGTCGGGAATATTGAGAGAGAGCGTAGCCCAAAAGCCGATCATGCCCGTGAGTGAGGGCACAAACGCCTTCCAGAACTCGCCCATCGTCGCGAACTTGGATGGCTGTGTCAGCATCGGCCCGACGCCGCCGGCCCGGTCAACGACCCAGATCATCAGCGCCGCCGCCATCACCAGCACGATCGGCGCCGCCCAGTTCTCGAACACCCGCACCGCGCCCATGCCGCGGTAGATGATGAAGATGTTGAGCGCCCAGAACACCAGGAAGGTGATGGCCGAGGGCAATGACAGGCCCATCAGCGAGAAGTCCCCTCCCAGGCCGCCGAAGGCGGGCCACAAGGCCTCGATGAAGGTCTTGACCGCCTCGCCACCGATATAGGTCTGGATGCCAAACCAGCCGCACGCGACGATCGCGCGGAGCACAGCGGGGACGTTGGCGCCGGTGGTGCCGAAAGAAGCGCGGGCGAGCACCGGAAAAGGAATGCCGTAGCGGGTACCGGGGTGCGCGTTGAGCAGGATCGGCACCAGCACGATGATGTTCCCGAGCCCGATGGTCAGGAGCGCCTGCCACCAGTTCATACCCACGGCGATCAGACCGCCCGCGAGCATGTACGTTGGGATGCAATGGGCCATGGAGATCCACAAGGCCGCGAAATTGTAGGTGGACCAGGTGCGCTGGCTCTGGGGCACTGGCGCGAGATCGGCGTTGAACAGGGGGCTGTCCAGGACGTCGGCGGGGAGGCCCGCGAGCGCAGCGCGCGTTTCTGCCGGATCATGCATCGGGATGACCTCGAAAGCGGGGAGCATGCGGCGGCGGGTCGGGATTTGCAAGCCTGGGCGGGGGCGCCAGGGTCCGGAGCCCGAGACGCACCTCGGGGCCAGCCGATAAAAGCGTGTTCGTAACTGCATGACTTCCGAACTGCCCGCGGAGACCAGGGCGCAGCGGGGCCAACCGGTCGCCCGCGTCCTGATCGCGCGGGGAGGCGCGCACGTCGCCGCCAACACTTCGATTGGCAAGTGTAGGCTCTGCCGAGCCTGCCTCGACAGCCACCCGTCCGCGGAGTCGGATAGGCTCCCTACGGGTTGCCTCCCCCCGTCGAACCCGTCTCCTTGCCGCCGCGCTACGAGCTGCGCGAGCTGCTGGGGATCGTGTCGCGCGGGAGGCGCTCTCCCGCGCGACCGGCGTCGGAACCGGACAGATCCCCGTCCTGCCCTCCCGGGCCGCGCGGTCTGGCGAGACCGCCTCCGCCAGAAGGAGCGGAGGTGAGAGGATCAGAGGTGAAAGGCGCATGAGCGTCGCCTGGCCGCGATGCGCGGCGGGCGCCACCCGCGCGGGTTAGCCGGCTTCGGTACGGAGAGCGCGATGCGAACCTGGATTTGGACCCTGCTCCTGGCCGCGGGCTGCGCCGGAGGAAAAGAGAGCAGCCCGGTGGACACGGGGCCCGAGGATCGCGACCTCGACGGATTTCCCGCTGCGACCGACTGTAACGACGGAGATCCCTCGATCAGCCCGAGCGGGACCGAGACGTGCGACGGCAAGGACAACAACTGCGACGGCAGCATCGACGAGGACCCCGCGGACGCCCTGGTATGGTTCGTCGACGCCGACTCAGACGGCTATGGCGCCACCGAGTCCAGGATCGAGGCTTGTGATCGCCCAACGGGCCATGTGCCTACGGGTGATGATTGTGACGACGCTGAGAGCACGGTGTTCCCCGGGGCGTCGGAGGCGTGTGACGACCCGGTGGATCGTAACTGTGATGGTTCGATTGCCTATGCAGACGCCGACTCAGACGGCATCGCCGCCTGTTTCGACTGTGACGACGCCGACGCGGGCGTCAGCTTCACGGTCTACTACCAGGACGACGACGGCGACAACTACGGCGCCGACGGCACGGCGATCGAAGCGTGCTCGTTACCCGAAGGCTACGCCGAGACCGCGGGCGATTGCGACGATTTTGACGACGACATCAACCCCGGCATCGTAGAGGACGACTGCGACGACGCCGCGGACTACTCCTGTGACGGCGTGGTGACCCGGCCCGACCGCGACGCGGACGGCACCACCCTGTGCGACGACTGTGACGATGACGACGACACCGTAGGGCCTGACTTCGCCGAACTGTGTGACGAGAAGG
This sequence comes from Deltaproteobacteria bacterium, assembly GCA_947486185.1. Lineage (GTDB taxonomy): Bacteria > Myxococcota_A > UBA796 > UBA796 > SXON01 > CANKTH01. The sequence continues at coordinate 20,203 of CANKTH010000010.1, read as the reverse complement.
ACAACGACTGTGACGGGCAAGAGGACGAAGATCCCGTAGATCCGACCACCTGGTATGTCGACGCCGACGGAGACGGCTTCGGAAATGACCTGGGAATCACGATCGCGTGCGACGCTCCGCGCGGCTCGGTCGCCCTCGGGGGCGACTGCGACGACGACGAGAACGACACGCACCCCGGCGCGTCCGAGACCGACTGTGCCGATCCTACGGACTACAACTGCGACGGCTCCTCCAGTTACACCGACGCGGATGGTGACGGTTGGGCGGCGTGCGAAGAGTGCGACGACGCCAACCCCGACGCCAACCCCTCAGAAGACGAACTCTGTAACGGTATCGACGACGACTGTGACGGCGACACCGATGAAGACGACGCAGACGACGTGCTGGCCTGGTATCAGGACGCCGACGGAGACGGCTTCGGGGACTCCGACACCTCCCTCGAGCAGTGCGACGCCCCTACGGGCTATGTGTTGGATGACACCGACTGCGACGACACCGACGGCACCATCTACCCGGACGCGCCGGAGTGGTGCAACGACATCGACGACGACTGTTCGGGCGGCATCGACGACGCGTGGGCAGTAGACGCCCCGACCTGGTACGCCGACGATGATCGGGACGGTTATGGCGATCCCGCCGACGCCGAGGTGGACTGTGACACCCCTCGCAACTTTGTCAGCGATGGCACCGACTGTGACGACACGGACGGCGACATCCACCCCGGCGTCACCGAGGTGTGTGACGGGGTCGATGAGGACTGTGACGGCGCCATCGACGACAGTGCCACCGATGCAACCGAGTGGTACGCCGACACCGACGCCGACGGTTACGGCGATCTGGCCGCGATGGTGACCGCTTGCACGGCGCCGACCGGCCACGTCGCGAACCAAGACGACTGTGACGACCTCCGCGCCGATGTGGCGCCGGGAGGCACCGAGGTGTGTGACGGCGCCGACAATGACTGTGACACGAGCGTCGACGACGGGGCCACGGACGCGATCGGTTGGCACGCCGACGCGGACTACGACGGCTTCGGGGCGAGCGCCGTGCTCGCCACCTCCTGCACCGCGCCGGCCGGCGCGGTGGCGGACGGAACCGACTGTGACGACACCCGCGCTGACACCTATCCAGGTGGCATCGAGGTCTGTGACGATCGGGACCAGGACTGCGACGGCACCGCCGACGACGGCGCTATCGACGCGCCGACCTGGTACGTGGACCAGGATCGGGACACGTACGGGAGCGTCAGCACGGGGATGGTGGCGTGCGACGCGCCGACCGGCACGGTGGCGAGCAGCGACGACTGCGACGACCTCAACAGCGCCATCTACCCGGCCGCACCCGAACGTTGTAATAGCCTCGACGACGACTGCGACGCTGCCGTGGACGAAGGCGGCTCCCTCGACCCGGCTGACTGGTACCTCGACCTTGACGCGGACGGCTTCGGGGATCCCGGCACGCTGCTCACCACCTGCACCCCGCCGACCGGGTATGTAGCGAACAACCTTGATTGTGACGATAGCGACCCGGCTGTCCACCCCACCACGGAAGAGCTCTGTAACGGCGTCGACGACGACTGCGACGGGTTGACTGACGAGGACACCGCGACCGACGTCAACACCTGGTACGCCGACCTCGACGACGACAGCTTCGGGGACGCCGACACACCGCTCGAGAGCTGCACCGGCCCGGCAGGCTATGTCTTGGACGCGAGCGACTGTGACGATAACGAAGCCGCCGTGTTCCCGGGCGCGATCGAGCTGTGCAATCTCATTGACGACGACTGCGACGGCGCGGTGGACACCGGCGCGGTCGACACCACCACGTTGCGCCGTGACGACGACGCGGACGGCTACGGGGACCCAAGCAGCGGCAGCACCGGATGCAGCGGCACGCCGGGCTATGTCAACAACGACGACGACTGCGATGACAGCCGAGCCGACGTGCACCCCGATGCGGATGAGGCGTGTAACGGCATCGACGACGACTGCGACGGCGTGCTCGACGGGGACAATGCTACCAACATGGTCAACCAGTACCCCGACAACGACGGGGATGGTTACGGCCAATCCGACGCCCCCGAGCTCGGGTGTGACACTCCGCCCGGATACTCCCTTGTCGACGGCGACTGCGACGACGGGATCGCGGCGATCCACCCGGACATAGAAGAGGTGTGCGGTGACGGGGTGGACAACAACTGCGACGAGAGCTTCAGTGGCTGTGGTTGGCTCGGGAGCGCCGCGGTCACGGTCGCGGACGGGACGTGGACCGGCTACGCGGCACGGGACAACCTGGCTTATGCGCTCGACGGCGCCGGCGACGTCAACGGGGACGGCTACGACGATCTCATCTTCGGTGCTTATAACGCGGACCTCTCTGCGACGGGCGCGGGTCGTGCCTACGTAGTTTTCGGACCGGCGATCGACACGACGCTCCCCGCGGCGGACGTGGTGATCGATGGCGGTAGCACCACGGACAACCTGGGTAAATCCGTCGCTGGCGTAGGCGACGTGGACCGCGACGGCTACGACGACGTGGTGGTGGGCGCGCCCGGCTACAACAACGGCCTGATCTCGGACGTCGGCGTCGCGGTCTTGTTACGCGGCGGGCCGAGCGGGTATCTCGGGGGCGGGCCGGTCGACGCCTCCTACATTGGGCCCAACCTTCGCGACTACACCGGCTCGGCAGTGAGTGACGCCGGCGACATCGACGGCGACGGACTGGGCGAGTTCCTGGTCGGGGCCAACGGCTACGATCCGGGCGGCGCAATCGCGGTGATCAGCGGCGCGTCGTGGTACACGCGGGACCTGCGGTTCGCGCCCTACCTCCTGACCGGCGTAGACGCGCTCGACCTCGTAGGGACCTCGCTGGCGGGCGGCGGAGACCTCGATGGGGACGGTATCGACGACCTGATCGCCCCCGCGCCGGGCCATTATGTCACGGGGGCCAACACCGGCGCGGTCTATGTCTTCTACGGGCCACCGCCGACCGCGGCCGACATCGCCGCGGCCGACGTGGAGATCTTGGGCGAATTCGCGGGCGACGCCTTCGGCACCTCCATCGCGGTGCTCGGGGACTTCGACGAAGACGGTTTCACCGATCTCACGGTCGGCGCCCCAGCCTTTGACGGCCTCGACGACGACATCGGCCGGGTGTGGGTCTTCGCCGGCCCCTACGGCACCGCGATGACGACCGCCAACGCAAGCGTCGTCGTCCAGGGGCTCGACGTCTCGGACCGGGTCGGCGACGCGCTGGCCGGCCCCGGGGACGTCGACCAGGACGGCGCCGACGACCTGCTCATCGCTGCCGGCGGGCTGGACGACGTCACATCCAATGAAGGGGGTGGCGCGCTGTTCTACGGGCCGGTCACCGGGACCGTGACCATCCTGGACGCCGACGCGATCCTGTTCGGCGCGGCACGGCTCGACGCCGTCAACCGGGTAGCGGGCGCCGGCGACACCAACGCCGACGGATACCCCGACTTCCTGCTTGGCAGCTACAATGCGGATAGTGGCGGTACCGCCACCGGGTCCGCCTACCTCTTCTTGGGGAGTGGCCTCTGATGCAGGTGCTCTACGGCGTGGTCGGCGAGGGCATGGGGCACGCCACCCGCAGCCGGGTGGTATTGCGTCAGCTCGCGGCTTGGGGACACGATGTGTTGGTCGTGGCCTCGGGGCGAGCTTTCAGTTTCTTGCGCGAGCGTTTCGCCGACGAGCCGCGTATCCGGGTGGAGCCTATCGTCGGGCTTCACCTCGTCTACGAGAACAACGAGCTCGACAAGAGCGCGTCCTTGTGGTCCAACCTCGCGGGCGCCCCGGTGGGCGTCCTCCGCAACATCGATGCGTACACCAGGTTGGTCGGCAGTTTTTCTCCGCAGGTGGTGATCTCTGACTTTGAGTCGTGGGCCTGGCTCTACGCCAAGGTCCACGATCTGCCCGTCATCAGCATCGACAACATGCAGATCATCAATCGATGCAGGCACGACGCCGAGTTCCGTGAAGGGAGCTTCGAGCTGACCCGCCTCGCGGTCAAGGCCCGGGTGCCGGGAGCGTGGCACTACCTGATCACCAGCTTCTTCTTCCCGCCCGTCCGGAAACCACGAACGACGCTCCTGCCACCCCTGCTGCGCCCCGAGATCCTCGCCGCACGGCCGCCCGGCGCTGCCTCGCGGGCGGGCACCGGCGACCATGTGTTGGTCTACCAGACCGCCGGCGCCAACCCCGGCATCCTGGAGACCCTGGCGGCCCTGCCCGGCGCGTTTCGCGTCTACGGTTTTGCCCCCGACGCCGAGCAGACCCGTGGCAACGTCACCCTCTGCCCCTTCTCGGAGACACGGTTCGTCGACGATCTGGTCGCTGCGCGTGGGGTGATCGCGGGCGGGGGCTACTCGCTCATGGGCGAAGCGGTCCACCTCGGGGTGCCGATGTTGTCCCTTCCCATCGCCGGCCAGTACGAACAGGTGCTCAACGCGATGTACCTGGAAAAACTCGGCTATGGGCTTCATGCTTCGCAGCTCGACGCGCCCACCCTCGATCGTTTTCTCGACGAGCTCCCCGCCTTCCGGACGGCGCTCGCGGGCTGGGTGCCGCGCGACAACACCATGCTTTTTTCTGCGATACAGGAACTTTTTTCAGGAATCGCCTCGGGCGCGGAGCCACCCTCGTACTTGCTGTCGCCGTCGCTCGGGAGCTGGGAGCAGGCCGCCCCCTGAGGGTGCCCGCCGGGGGTCACGCGGCTCCGGCGCGCCCTCCGCGGGTCGCTTCATGCGCTACACTCTCCGGGATGGCCCGCGAGACCCCCGACCTGCCAGACGCCAGCAGGGGCGGCTGGAGCGTCGCAGAGAATCAGCCCTTTGAGGCTGGTCCCGAGCCCGCGCCGCCCCCGGCGACCGACCGGTACGTTCCCGGCAACGTGCTGGGCCGTGGCGGCATGGGGGTCGTGCGGGTGGCCCGGGACCTCAGCTTCGGCAGAAACGTCGCGCTCAAGGAGCTTGATCCGACACAGAGCGGTGCGCCCGGCGCGGCGGAGCGGCTCTCGCGGGAGGCGGCGATCACCGGGCGTCTGGACCATCCGGGCATCGTCGCTGTCCATGACGTGGGTCGCCGGCCGGATGGTCGCCCCTTTTATACGATGCGCCTGGTACGCGGCCGGAGCCTGGCCCAGGCCCTCGCCGACACACCCGACGAGTTGAGCCGCCGCGCCCTGGTGCGCCACCTCCTCGCCGCCGCAGAGGCGGTCGCCGCCGCGCATGAGGCCGGCATCGTACATCGCGACCTGAAACCGGCGAACATCCTGATTGGACCTCACGGGGAGACCCAGGTGGTGGACTGGGGCCTCGCCAGTCCGACCCCCGCGGTCGGGGTGCTGGCGATCCGAGAGGACCCCGGCGCCCGCGGGGTGCTCGCCGCCTTTGGCAGGGCCGGGCGGCCCAAGCTCCTCTCGGAGACCGCGGGGCCAAGCTGCACCTGGTCGGTCATGCACCCGGACGGCGACCGCATCTGGTGCGGGACCGCCGACAGCGTGTTCGACTGGTCCGGCGGTACGACGCGCTGGACTGTGTCGATGGAGCGGGTGGGCGGCGCGCTGGTCTCGGGCGGGCTGGCGGTCTGGGACCGGCCGGGGCGGGTCTGGCTGCTCGATCCTGACGATGGAAGCGTGATTTCGAGCCATGCCGAGCTTGGGTGGCCGTGGCGGCCCATCGTGCCCCCAGGCCGCCTGTTCATCGACGGTCGCGTGTGGCCCAGCGACTCTGGCCACCCCCACCCGTGCCCGCAGCTGCAGGTCACCGCCGTCGCCGCCCAGGTCGCGGGCCTGTGCGGCGACGGTACCCTCCGCACCTGGTCGCCGCCCGGCCGGCAGCTGACCCGGATCGAGACCCAGGTGGGCCTCGCTGACGTCGTCGCCGCCGGTGACCGCCTGCTCCTCGCCGGCGGCAACGGCGAGCTCCGGGTGCACGCCTTGCCCGGGGGCGCCGAGGTGGAGCGCTATCGGGTCCCCGACGGGCCAGTGATCAAGGGGGCGGACCGTTCACCCGACGGACGCGCGTACGCCCTCATCATGGCCGGGCAGACCCGTTTGATGACCGCGTCGGACGGCGCCCTCCGTCCCTGGCCCCACGGGAGCGCCGGCCGTCGGCTGGTGTGGCTCAACGGCGGGTTGGTCACGAGCGATCTGCTGAGCGGTCTCAACCGGTGGACCGTGCTCGACGCGCCGCCCGAAAAGCTGAACGAACCCGCGGTGTTCGGCGATCTGGAGGTCGAGCCGGGCCGCGACTCGGCCGTGGCGCTCGACCTCGATGGCACGGTGTGGCGGCTCGGCGCGACCGGTCCGGCCGAAGCGCTCGCTTCCGTGCCCGGCGCGATCGCGATCGCCAGTGACGGCACCACCCTCGCGCTCGGACTGCGCGACGAGATACGCTGGATGAAAGCGGGGAGCGCCTCGTGGCACAGCATTCCGGTGGTCGGCGGGCTCGCGGACCTGGACCTCTCCCCCGACGGGCGCCGGATCGCCGGAAGCACGCTGGATGGCCGGGCTTTGGTGTGGGATCTCGAGACTGCGCGCCTGCTCCTCGTCTTGGCGGGGCACTCCGAGCGCGTCTCGGCCCTGGCCTTCCTGCCCGATGGCGACCTCGCGACCGCGAGCTGGGACCACAGCGCCCGGCTCTGGGACGTCTCCGGGCTCGCCCGACCCGTCGCCGACCTCCAGGGGGAGCTGCGGGCGGCATACGGAGAACAGGAGTAGAATCGCCGCGGAGGCGAAGATGAACGCCTGGGTTCGCTTCAGCCTGCCGGATGGCCGTAGCAGCACGTTGATCCCCGGAGATCTGATCGGGCGTACGTGGACCGCGGCCCTCCGTATCGACGATCCGCTGGTGTCCGAGGCCCACGCCCTGGTCAGCCTGAGGGGCGACGCGCTGGTGCTTCTGGCGCTAAGACGCAGGATCTATGTAGATAATAGACCCGTCGATCCGGTAGAGCTGAGCCCAGGCCTCCGCGTGCGGCTCACCCCGCAGATCGAGCTCCGGGTCGAAGAGCTGGCTCTGCCCAAGGACGTGCTTGGCCTCGAAGGGGACGGCCTGCCGGCGCAGGTGCTCACCGGCACCCGTTCGTTGGTATTTCAGCCCGAACCGAGCCTTGAACCCCGGCTGGTCGAGCGAGCCGCGGCGGTGTTGTGGCCCAACGAGCACCGCTGGCGCTTCCGACTGGCGGGCGGACCCGACGCCGACTTGGAAGTCGGCACTCGATTTCAGGCGGGGGGGCGGAGCTTTCGCGGCGTGTCCATGACGCTCGCCAGCGCGGGCCAGACGCCCACCCGCGCGGACAGCTTCGGGCCCTTGAAGATCGTGAGCTTTTTCGACAGCGTTCACCTGCACCGGGCCGACGGGGTGCCGCTCGTGCTCAGCGGCCAGATGGCGCGGGTGATGGCCGAGCTCGTCGCGATCGGGAACCCGGTAGCTTGGGAAGAGCTGGCGGGACAGTTGTGGCCTACGTTGACCGAGCGTGAGGTGTTGCGCCGACGGTGGGACGTGCTCATGGTGAGGCTGCGTGAGCGGCTGAGAGAGGCCGGGATACGCTCCGATCTGGTACAATCGACCGGTCACGGCCTCGTGGAACTGGTGCGCCAGGAGGGGGACGTGGTCGAAGATCGGGGGTGAGCATTCATCACGGATACTCCAACCAGATCGGTGAGCTCCATGCGAACTCGGCGCTGGTCGTTGGCTCTACCTGATCGTCCGCAGTGTAGGACGAGGCGCGGGTCCTGGCCGCCCCCCTGAACCCCAACATCGCCGCCGTGCTCGTGGCCTCGGGCCAGGCGATGTTCCCGTTGTCCATAGCGAAGATAGCGTCGGCGGCGATCTGGAAGCGGTAGTCGGTGTTGTAGCTCTCATCGAGCTCGTCGTCGTAGGTGACCGTGAACGTCAGCCCCATCGAACCGCCGCAGCTCGCGGCGTTGAGATCGTCCTGGAGTTGCCGGGCGTAGTCTCCCGGCAGCCAGCTTCCAGACGTGAGCGTGCAGCCGATCGCCCCGGCGAGGCTCGTCCCGATCCTCAGGAGGTTGTTCGTCTCGGTGACCTCGATCGCGAGCCGCTCAGTCTCCTGGACCTTGGCGTAGAACAGGCTCGTTCCCGCAGGCAGCTGCGACTTGACGCTCCCGTCGACGATCAGGTGCACCTCGGCGTCGAGCAGGCAGCCCGTCGCGGGGTCGATCTCTTCAAAGGTCTCGAGGGTCTCCCAAACCCAGGCCCCCGAGCTGGACGCGGCCCCCCGGATCACCGACACCTTCGCCAAGGTAGCGTCTACGCTTCCCGGACAGACGTCCTCCAACCGAAGGCGCGTGGTGTGACCTACTGGGTCGCGGATTCCGAACACAGGATTCTCGAGGTCCCCCTCGCCGGAGAGCGGGTAGCCGCCCTGGTCGATATGCGTCACCACGACGTCCCCTTCCGGCCCACGTACGCTATCCTCCAGATACCAGGCGAGCGTGATGCGCGAGCCCGTGGTCGCGTAGGTGCGCCGGCGCTGGAGCGAGCGGAAGACGCGCGCGCGGTCGTGGGCCTCGGTCGTATCCGGCGCGTCGACCCACACCGCGGCGAGCCCCGCCTCGCGCCACCGGAAACCTTTGTTCTCTGTACACTTTGCGCCAACACCCGACGAACCGGTGGGCGAGTTGTCGCGAACCGGGATGGGATCGAGCCCTGGGCGGCCCAGGTGGCTGTCCGAGGACCCCATCACCCCGAGGAAGCTCGGGCTCGTCCCCGACCTGCCCCAGCGCGGCTCCTGTGCTTCCTGCACCGTGCGGCCAAGGTCGGCGAGGCAGTCCACCTCATCTTCGAGATAGCTGGAGTGGATTCCACCCCAGCCCTCACTGCTCCCGTGCTCGCTGTACAGCTCCACAAGCGGCTGCATGCTCCGCGAGGGCGGAGCTGCTCCTCCACAATCGTCCGGCAACGTGCTCCAGACGGTACGCGGTGGGCTGCCCAGGCTGGAGACGTGGTGGGGGACGGTGATGGCGGAGATCGCGCCATCGGTCAGCGCCTCCTGGCTCGCGAGCGCGCCCCAGAGCCCACAGGCGCTCTCGGTCGTCGTCACGGCGTTGCTGTAGAGCTGGGGTACGTCGCCCGAACAACGCGCGTCGGTATCGGTCGCCGAGGCGCAGTAGTAGGAGCCGTCCCCCTGGAGGTAGTACACGATCTTGTGCCCGCCCTCGATCGCGGTGTCGCCCGGGTTGACGTCGCTCCACTCCCAACTCAAGAGTGTCACGAAAGAACCAGGCTCATAGGCTGCGTTGGTCGCGCTGATCTCGACCGTCTCGAACTCCGACTGCGAGGCGATGCCGCTGCGGTCGTGGTCGGACACCGAGGCGATGTCGAGGCCGGCGACGTCTCGCGCGGTCGCGTAACAGCCGCTCGGATCCTGCGAGAAGCTGGCGGCGTCGTCGCTGACGGTGGAGTGGATGTGGAGGTCACCCCAGAGGAGCCACGACTCGAAATCCTCCTGGTAGGATGGGGGCGGCGCGCCGGGGCTGAGAGCAGGCCGCTCCGGCCGGATGAGCGTGGCCCCCTCGGTGCGCACCGGGAGCCGCGGGTGGGTGCAGACGAGCCACCAGGGACCCGGGGTCGTGGGGGCGAGGAGCGCGGCAGCGCCGGCGTCCAGGGTGGTGAGCGCGGGCTCGCTGTCCCGCCGACGCCACCCGCAACGTAGCCCTGGCTCCGGGCGCTCAGTCAGGTTGCCCCCTGCGTCGGTCGCGGCGACCCGGAGCGGGACGGAGGCGCCCGCTCGCGCGGTGGACGCACCGTATACGCGTACGGACGTGGCCGGACCCGCGCGGGTGGCGACGGGGAAACGGGCGACGGGAGCGCCGGCATGACCGGAGCTGTCGCCGGGCAGCTCGGCCGCCCCGAGGTAGACCTCGAACACGAACTGGTCTCGGGCCAACACCGAGACCCGCGCGCCGCCCCCGCCCACGTCGGTCGCGCCGTAGACCACCTCGAGCCCCTCGTCGGGCAGCATACTCTCCAGCACCGTCGTGGTGATCACCCACCGTTGGGCGTCGCGGCCGGCGTCGTCCGGCGCGCCGTCGACAACGTCAGGATCTTCGAGCCGGACCACCCGATCCAGCTCGGCCGGATCGCCGTCGTGCAGCACCTGGGTGTACCCAGCGGCCGACGCGTCGTCGAGCGAGGGGATCTCGAAGGTGGGCGGGACAACGATCTCGATCACCGTCCCGGCGTCGAGCGGGGTCGAGGCGATGATGTCGAAGCCGAAACGGTGGGCGCTGCCGGCCTCGAGGGCGAGCGGGCCCTCGACCGCCGCACCATCCAGGGTGAGCGTGACGGCGATCTCCGGCGGTGCCGTACACGCCGGCGCCAGCGGGACCAGGAGCCCGAGCACGAGGGGGAGACGGCGCTTGGAGTTCAGGCGCATGGAGCCTCCGGGTCGTACACGCGCTCGGCCGTCGTACGAAGGATGAGGGATCGAGGCTACGGAACAGCACGATGATAGCGTGACGGCACGCGCACGCCGAGCGACGACTACCGCAGGGCGGCGACCGGACGCCGGGGCACGCCGGGACAGAGCCCCACACGCCGGGTTTCCCGGCATCGCCCAATCGCGACGTACCTCGCTACAAACGCGCTGGGCGCGATCACACGGACACCGCCTCCGGCGCTCGGCGTAGCCGCGTGGAGGCGCGATTTAGTGCGGCGAGGGCCACCCGCCTCGCGCAAGGCGAACGGAGCGCCGAGCCCCCGACGTGACCGCCTGGGAGGGTGCTTGGGGCACCGCCGGCCTCCGACGCCGCCGCAACAACGCCGCCACCACACCCCCAAGCCCCCACCCTGAGTCGCCGTCGGCCAAGCCGCAACCGCAGCCCACCGACGCATCACCCGGCTTCTGGTCGCAGTCACGGTCTACGCCGTCGAAACCCTCGGTCATGTCGGGATGGACCGACGCGTCGCCGTCATCACAGTCCTCCGCATTGTCCGCCCATCCTTCGCCGGGACACGTGCTGGCGCATCGGCTATCCGCCGCGCCGAAAACGTCGTGGTCCATGTCGGGGTACAAACATGGCCGGGTCAAGCCCGGATCGGCGTCGTCGCAGTCGTCTGCCGTCGCGACTGCGCCGTCAGGCGCGTCGCAGGCCAGCACCGGTGCGCCTGCACCTTCACCGTCGCCGTCGCCGTCCAGGTACCAGGCCGTCGCGTCAACGGCGTCCTCATCGATCATCCCGTCGCAGTCCTGGTCACGGCTGTCGCAGCGCTCCGCGCTGCCGGGAAACACCTCGGGATCGCCGTCGTCGCAATCGCTGGCCGTGAGGGCGGCGCCTTCAGGCAAGGTGCAGGCGTAGATCGGGGCGCCCGCGCCATCGCCGTCCCCGTCGACGTCCGTGTAGGTGGCCACCGTGTCTACGGCGTCTTCGTCCACCACGCCGTCGCAGTCCTGATCGACCTCGTCACACACCTCCACGGCCCCCGGCGCGCGTGAGGCGTCGTCATCGTCGCAGTCGCCCGCGGTGAGCACCCGCCCCGAAATGTCGCAGATCTGTTGCTCTGAGGCTGAATCTCCCGCGCCATCACCGTCGAGGTCGTCGTAAGACAAGAGCGCGTCTACGGCACCCTCGTCCACCAGCGCATCGCAGTCCTGGTCGACGCTATCGCAGCGCTCTTCGCCGCCGGGGTAGGCGGTGACGTCGTCGTCGTCGCAGTCCGTAGCGTCGGAGACGCTCCCGCTCGGGGCCGCGCAGGCAGCCGCCGAGCGTGCGGGATCGCCGAAGCCGTCCCCGTCGTGGTCCTCGTAGAAGGTGAGCGCGTCGAGGGCGCCGAGGTCGACGGTGCCGTCACAGTCGTTGTCCCGGCCGTCACAGAGCTCGAACGCGACGGGAGACACAGCCGAATCGCTGGGATCGCAGTCGCCCGCCGCCGCCACGTAGCCTGCGGGCGCCGCACAGCCCATCACCCCGAGCGCCGGATCGCCCGCGCCGTCACCATCGACGTCCTCGTACCAGGTCGGCGCGTCGATAGCGTCTTCGTCCACGCCGCCATCGCAGTCCTGGTCGCGCCCGTCGCACACCTCGATGCCGTCCGGGTAGACGTCAGCCGCGGCGTCGTCGCAGTCGTCACTGCGGGCGACTGTGCCCGCCGCGGCGTCACATGCGAAATACGGGAAGCTCAAGTTCCCGTAACCGTCACCATCGGTGTCCACGTACCAGGTGGCCGGGTCCACCGCGTCTTCGTCCACCAGGCCGTCGCAGTCCTGATCCCGCGCGTCGCAGGTCTCCTCCGCGCCGGGGAGCACGGCGGCGTCGGTGTCGTCGCAGTCGCCCCCCGCCTCGCTCTCCGCGCTGCCGCACACGCAGGCGGTGACCGCGCTGCCCCCGACTCCGTCACCATCGATGTCGGCGTAGCAGACGGTCGCGTCAACCGAGTCGGGCGGGTCGACGACGCCGTCACAGTCCTGGTCGACCCCGTCACAGGTCTCAACGACGCCGGGCGAGATCCTGGCATCGGTATCGTCGCAGTCGCCGTCGTCTTCGGAGTAGCCGTCGCCGTCGTCGTCGGTGTTGGCGCAGAGCTCGTCAACGCGCCCGTCACAGTCGTTGTCCAGCCCGTCGGCGACCTCGGGTGCGCCGAGCCCGATCGCGGGCAGGCCGTCGTCGCAGTCGCCCTGGGCGGCGCTCAGTCCGTCACCGTCGCGGTCTTCGGCGGTGGTGCCCTCGTCGATGATCCCATCGCAGTTGTTGTCGACGCCGTCGGCCTCCTCGGCGGCGCCCGGCGCGGTGGCCCGGATCTGGGCGTCGTCACAGTCCACGCCGGCGTCGAGCCCGTCCCCATCGGCGTCCGATCCGCTTCCGGGGCCGACGCCGTCGTACCCGTCGCAGTCGTGGTCGATCCCGTCGCCGTCGTGCTCGGCCGCCCTCGGCGCGGTGTCCGCGTCGTCGTCGTCACAGTCTTCGCCGCCGGCCCAGGCGGCAAAGTAGCCGTCCCGATCGAGATCGGGCCCGCCGTGGAGCACCCATACCCGGCCCCGTTTGCCGTCGTAACGCTGCGCGCCTATCGCGATGTCGGCCCATGGATCTCCGTCGAGATCCCCCACCGCGAGGGCGCGACCGAAATAACGCCCCTTTACCGTGGAGTCCTGCGCGCTACACGTGCCCGAGTCTTCGTCGAACAGCGAAATCGTATGGTCGAAGACCTCGGCCAAGGCGTCGTCATAGCCGCCCGCGAGTCGACCTCCGCCGTAGAGCACCTGAACCCGGCCGCAACGATCCTGGTCCACATCGGCGTCGGTGTTGACGGCGCCCACCACGAGATCGGCGGTGCCGTCCCCGTTGACGTCACCCGCGGCCGTGAGCGCGCGTCCGAGCATGCCGTTGCTCCACCTCCCGCAGATCCACGCGTCGGCGTCGTCGATCAAGGCGGGCGCGCCCGGGGAGGCGAGGTCAATCGCCCCGTAGCGGACAGCGACGAGCCCGGCGGTGCCCAGGCTGCACTCGGCGCCCCGGTAGCCCGGTACACCCACGACCAGGTCGAGGAGGCCGTCGCCATCGAGGTCGCCGAGCGGCCCGACCACGAGCCGGCTCTCGTCGGGCTCGACGTCGGCCAGGTCGACCGTCCACACCCGCGTCGCGTCGACGAGGGCGTCGGTGGGGGGCACCCCCTCCCACCACGCGACGTATCCTTCGCTCCGGCCACAGCCCTGACAGAGCCCGCTGGTCGCGAGAACGTAGGGTTCGGGCCCGGTGAGTCCGACCCCACAGCTGAGCTCGGGGCCGAGACGGTCGGCGGCGTCCCCGTACACCCGCGCAGCCGGCACCCAATCGCTGTCGAGGACCCGCGGCGCGTCGGTGGCCAGGACCCCCGCGAGGTCGTTGAACAGGAAGAGCGCTCCGGCCTCAGCGTCGGCGCCATGGTCGATCTGGCTGGCCGAGACGACGAGATCGCCGAGCCCGTCCGCATCGAGGTCGCACGCGGCCAGGGCCTGGCCGAGGTTCGCGGCGCCGTCCAGCGTGGTCACCGGTACGATCGCCGCGAGGTCGGCGCGTGAGGTGTCCGGCTCCCAGCCCGCCAGACGCCCTCCCAGCACGTAGAAGGCGCCGCCCGCTTCGCCGTCTGCGCCGATCACGAGCTCGCTCAGCCCGTCCCCGTCGACGTCATAGAGCGGGAGGAGGTGCTCAGCGAAGCCGGTGTAGGTCCCGACCCCGAGGAGATGAGCATAATCCCCCTCCAACGCTGTGCTTCCCGACGCGAGCGCCGCGCGAGGCACCATCAGGAGCGCGCCGGCCTCCGCGCCGCCCCGACTGGAGGCGGACGCGCCGATCACCAGCTCAGAAGTGCCGTCTCCGTCGAAGTCCGGCACAATCGCGAGCCCGGAGCCGAGCTCCTGGTCCTCCGCGAAGCCGGTGTCCGCGGCGACCTCGGCGGCGGGCCAACTCTCAGCCGAGAACCAGAGGTCCACCGCCCACGCGCCCGCCACCCACCACATCAGGGCGCCGAGGGCACGGGCACCGCGACATAAGGAACACCGGTCGCCCCGAGCCGCGCCTGCCAGTCCGGGGCGAACAACGTCGAGAGCGTGACCCCGGCGCTCGCGGGCAACACGAGCAGGGTGGCGCCTTCGGCCACCTCCCAGCTCCAGCGCTCGCCCACCCGCGGGAGCAGGCTCGCGTCGCCTGCGCGCAGCACGAACACCTCGGCTTCCTTCACCTCAACCACCAGGCGATCTCCTGGCACGATCTCGTCCGGCGCGATCACCTCGACGCCGCCGGGCACCCGCCGCATGAGGGTCGGACGTGGACGTTCCGGCTCCACGTCGGCTGGCCCCCCCATCGGCACCAGTCGGCCGGGGCCCGGCTCGCGAACCACGAGGATCACCGCGGCGAGCGCCGCGACCGCCCCCACAGCCATCCACCGGAGCCGTCGCGCCCGGGCCTCGGGCGAACGCTGCTTCGTTCCGCGTGGCGCGTGCGGCTCCCGCCCGGCTCGCTGCCCCGCGGCCGCCGCGCCCCGGGATTGGGTGGTACGCCGGTCATCGTCGTTCATCCTTGGGTTTGACGCGGGTCCGGGCAGCGACACGGTCGCGGCCACCCGCTGCACGCGGGCCACCCAGTCGAGGTACTCGGGGTCCCCTTCGGTGAGGTGGGCCTCGGGATCGGCGCTCGCTCCGTCCGGCTCCAATCGGGCGCGAACCCGCGCCAGGTCCACCGGGTCAAGCGCCCCAAGCGTCACGTGGGGGAGCGAGCTCGGGACCCGCACCAGCAAGCCGGTGCGCACCGTGAGCGGGCCGGTCGCCCCGCGCGCGACGTACACATCCCGGCTCCCGACCAGCCGAAGCTCATCCGCGGGCACAAGCGCGACGCTCGCGTCCTCCTCAGGGTGCTCCGGCGCATCGGGCCACGGGTCGAGCGCCACCCACTGTAGGGGCAGGCCCGTGCCCTTGAGCCCATAGATCGTCCCCGGCCCGCCAGACGGGCGCTCGACAGGCGCCGCAGCGAGCGCCGCGCGAAGCCGCGCCTCCTGCTCAGGGCTCATGTTCCCTCCTCGGGAGTACAGCTAAGGCGGGGCGCCGGTTCAGCTCCGCCTGTATTTTTCGGACGATGGCGGCGAGCCGCGCGAAATCATCGTTCATCGTTGATTTACCCACGCCGAATCGTATCGCCAGCTCGGCCTGGCTCGGCGCGGGCCCCTCGGCCAACGCGGCCTCACGCAGGGTGTCCCACAGCTCCACGAGCCGCCGCTGGCCCGTCACTCGGGCGCGAACCAACACGTTCAGGGCCTCGAAGGCTTCCCAGTCCTCCCACCCCGGCCGCGTCACCAGCGGCTCGGCGGGGTCGTCAGCGGGCAAGACGGGGGCGTAGGCGCGCGCGACCGGCTTGAGTATCCCGACCAGCGCCCCCATTCGGAAGCAGCCGTGTCCGGCGCGACTCAGCGCCCGTAACAGGCGCTGTGCCGCTTCCTTCCCTGGCTTCGAGCGACGCCCCAACGCAGCTCCCGCCTCGGCCAAGGCCGCCCGATGCCGATCGACCACGCCGTCGAGCGGGACGAGCTGCTCGGCCTCCTGGAGCCTCGGGGGCGGGCAGAGCACGCTGTCGTTACGCACGCGCTCGCCGCCCGCCAGCGCCAGCCCGCCTTCCTCCACCTCATCGAGGATAGCGCCCTCGAGGTTCTTGAACACCGCGTAGCCGACGGGATCGTGCTGCTTCTGGCGACGGGTGACAAAAAAGCCGATATTGCGGCGGATCACCGGGGTGATGCTGGGGTGGACCTGGAGGTAGCCCGCCAGCGTGTGCCGAAGCTCAACGACGCACTCGAGCCAGGCGTCCATCCGCAGGTCGTCGAGCGCCCCGGGTTCGTCCCAGCGCCCCGCTACCACACCGAGCCAGGCCGGCGGCGAGCCCCACAAGCCGCGGCGACGGAGCTCCCGCGTGAGCATCTCCGCGATAGCCTCGATCGCCTCGGTCGCCGCGAGCGCCGCGGCGCGCACCTCTCCCGGGGGGCGTGGCGCGACCAGCGCCCGGACGTGGGCGCTCAGGAGATCATCGGCCGGTTCATCCACGACGTGAACTCGCGGAGGGCTCCGCTCGCCGACGCTCAGGCCTGGTGATCACCCACAACACCTGCTCCCCCGCCCCCTGGTAGATCCTCCGCGACGTCACCCCGGACCGCAACGTGCTGCCGCTGAACTATCCGTTCGCGCAGCGGCAGGACAGTCCCGACTGTCAGCACCGACACACGTGGGACGTCGCATCGATGGGAATGCCCTTGACAGATCAAGATCAGCGTGCCGAAAGCCTATGTTCATCACGGAGGTACCATGTTCATCGCCTTCCTCCTCACGGTAAGCATTGCCGAAGCCAAACGGCTCCCCTTCGAGACGCTCACCGCCACCACCGAAGTGCCCGAGAAGGGGGTCATCGAGGTGCGGCGAAGCATCGAGATCGCCGCAGCTCCTGAGCTGGTGGTGCCCTACCTGACCCACCTCGACACCTGGAAGAGCTGGACGGCGTGGAACGAGACCAACTGTGCGGGGACGGTGTGGACCTACACGGGCACCCAGGGTGAAGCGGGCGCCAGCATGGCGTGGACCGGAAAGGAGTGCGGCAAAGGCAGCATGACGGTCACGACGCTCATGCCCGGCAACAGCGGCGCCACCTACGACACCTTCTTTGGCAAGAACACGAAGGACCCGATGAAGGGCCTCATCTCCGTGACGCCGACCGCCACGGGCAGCACCGTGGAGTGGCGTGACGTGATGAGCTACGGCTTTCCGATGAGCCTGTTCCTCTCGCGGTCCAAGATGGACACCATGCTCGGTGACGACTTCGCCCTCGGCCTCGCAGGGCTGAAGGTGCGCGCTGAGGCCGATGCCGCGAAGGCCGCCGAAGCCGCGCGGATCGTTGCGGAGGAGGCCGCGAAGAAGGCCGCCGAAGAGGCTGCGGCGAAGGCGGCCGAGGAGGCCGCCAAGAAGGCCGCCGAGGAGGCCGCAGCCGCGAAGAAGGCCGCTGACGAGGCCGCGGCGAAGCCGAAGAAGAAAGGCGGGAAGTAGGGCGCGTTGGCGGGCGCTCGGGGGCCGGGGCGAGGGCGACGCGCCCCGCCCCAAAAAAAGTCCCGGAGGCCTCCGCAGAACCTTCCTTAGGTCGGGGTATGAAAAACAACCCCGCTTCTCTTCTTCTCCCCCTCTGGACCCTCCTCTTCCCTGCGTCGGCCTCCGCCACGCAGGTTTTGACCTATCCGTTCAGCACCGACCACGACAGCACGATCACCAATAACTTCGCCGGACACGCCGGTTATTGCTCGGGATGCCAGGGCATTGACTACCACTCGCACCTTGAGCTGGTCTACGCGCCTTACGACGGCGATATCGCCCGGGCAGTAGACCTCTACCCCGAGCATACCTTCATCTTCGCCAGCTACGGCAACTACGTGGCGATCACGAGCACCGACGGCTCGATGCGCGTCATCATGGCGCACCTGGCGCCGGGCCTCCTGGTGAGGCAGGGCCAGAGCGTGTCCGCCGGCGACGCGATCGGCTACACCTCGGACACGGGCTACACGGTAGGCAACGACCCCAGCCCCACCTACTACCACCTGCACTTCGAGGTGGAACGTAGCGGAGTCGACGTCGATCCCTATGGGGGGGACCTGTTCCTGATCGACAGCGACGGCTCCTACCGCTTTCCCGAGGAGGTCCGCGACTGTCCGCCCACCACCGTGCTCGACTACGACGACCCCCCGGTGCCCACCCGGATGGTGCACTTCTACGAGCAGGGCGCGGTGTGCGACGGCGCCAGCTACTACCTGGAGAGTGACGCGCTGACCCTGATGAACCGCGGGGAGACCGACCCGGGGCTGGCCAACCCAACGGTCACCGACAACGGCGGCGACTGTGACGACGCGGACGCGCTCCTCGGCGGGGACCTGAGCGGCGACGGCATCACCGATGTGGTCCAGGTGGTCCACTCCGGCCGCGATGAGTTCACCGCCCATGTGTGGATCGCCGAGGGTGATGGCACATTTTCCGATGAACAGATCGGGCTCGTGTCCACCGCGGGCCAGCCGGACCGTTACTTCCTGGCCGACGAGAGCGGCGACGGCCGCGACGACCTCGTGGTGGCCTACGATGACGGCGCCGGTACCATCCGTTGGTACACCTGTCGCTCCAATGGCGTAGGCTTCGACGCCTGCCAGCGCTGGGCCACCGACTTCGGACAGTCTACGGCCGATGACGTGTTTGTGGTGGGGGACGTGACCGGCGATGGCCGCGCCGACGTGGTGCGTGGTTTCAACAACTCCGACACGCGGACCGTCTGCGAAACCGGCGGGTACAAGCTCCGTTGGAAGATGCTCCCGGCGGGCACCCAGGCCGACGAGCTCTGGTACGATGGTTGGGGCTGCGCCGACTCGACCTACCTGCTCGCCAACGTCAACGGCGACGCGTCCGGTCGAAAAGACCTCGTCCAGGTGCGCTTCGACGCCGCGGACACCGGCCACGTGTTCGTCGCCCTCTCAGACGGCGGCGCCTTCGATCCAGATGGGGAGTGGAAGGAGGACTTCGGCTCACCCTTCCACGACTACTACGTGCTCGATGTGGACGGCGACGGCAAGGAGGACCTGCTCGAGTACCGGGACAACTCCGTAGACGCCATCTCCTGGACCCGCTCCTCCGGTACGGCGTTCGGGAGCCGCACCGTGCTCGCAGAGGTGGACATCGCCGGCGGCGATTTCCTGTTCGGCAGCTTCGGGGAGTCCGATCTGGTGACCGGCAGCCACACCGTGGAGGACTGCGGGGGCGGCTACGAGCCTCCCGAGCTGGGCAGCGCGAGCCCGGGCGACGGATGCGGGTCCGCCGACGGCGACGGTGACGGGCTGGCCAACGACCTCGACGACTGCGACGACAGCCGGGTCGACGTCTACGTCGGCGCCCCCGAGCTCTGGTACGATGGGGTGGACCAGGACTGTGAAGGCGGCTCGGACTACGACCAGGACGCAGACGGCCAGGACGCCACGCCGTGGGGCGGGGACTGTGATGACACCGACGCGGCCGTATTCCTCGGCGCCGCCGACGCCCCCTACGATGGGTTGGACGCCGACTGCGCCGGCGACTCGGACTTTGACGTCGATCTGGACGGCGACGACGCCTCACCCTGGGGCGACGACTGTAACGACGCCGACCCCAGCGTCTATCCGGGGGCGCCCGACTCCTGGTACGACGGCGTCGACAGCGACTGCCTCGGGAACTCGGACTTCGACCAGGACGGCGACGGATATGACACCCTGAGCTCCGGCGGCGATGACTGTGACGACCTCGACGCGGCGATCCGACC
The DNA here is from genome assembly GCA_947486185.1 of Deltaproteobacteria bacterium. Lineage (GTDB taxonomy): Bacteria > Myxococcota_A > UBA796 > UBA796 > SXON01 > CANKTH01. The sequence goes on along the minus strand of CANKTH010000010.1, from coordinate 385 downwards.
CGGAGTCCGCGACGCTTGGTACGACGGGCTCGACAGTGACTGCCTCGGTAATTCCGACTTCGACCGGGACGGCGACGGCGCGGATGCCACAACCTTCGGTGGCACCGACTGTGACGACACCGACGCCGCCGTGTTCGTCGGCGCTATCGAGACCTGGTACGACGGCATCGACAGCGACTGCTCCGGCGGCTCCGACCTCGACCAGGACGGCGACGGCGCCCCCCTCGCTACCGACTGTGATGACCTCGACCCAGCCGTCTCGCCTGGCGCCGCCGAGATCTGGTACGACGGCATCGACAGCGACTGCTCGGGCGGCTCCGACCTCGATCAGGACGGTGACGGCGCCGACGCCACCGCCGCTGGCGGCGATGACTGCAACGACCGG